>JBCBGX010000202.1:0-4146 GCA_038526325.1 Pseudomonadota bacterium
GGTTCGCGCTGCTGACGCTGGTGTTGTCGAAATCTACGACTTCCACAACGGTGTTCAGGGCGAGCTGTTGGGCTCGACCACAGTCCACGCTGGCGCAAACACAGACGTTAAGGTCAAGGTTGGCTTTGACCGTAGCAAAGACGTTCTGGCGGTGATCAACATCGACGGTCAGGCAGCTGCAACCAAAGTCTACGAAATCAACTAATCCCCCGACACCTCTCCCTGTCGGAAAGGGCCGTCTCTGAAAACTAGACGGCCCTTTTTAGAATGGTTCCAAACCTTGACACATCCGTCATCGAGGCGCATATCAAAGGCCTAATAGAAAAGGGGCGGTCGCCATGTTCATACAGACAGAATCCACTCCAAACCCTGCCACGCTCAAATTTCTGCCCGGCCAAAATGTGCTAGAGGTCGGTACGGCAGATTTCCCATCAGCTGACGCCTCTGAAAAGTCACCTCTGGCAAAACGGATCTTTGCAACTGGCAACATAACCGGTGTTTTCTTTGGGATCGATTTTATCACAGTTACCAAAGACGAAACGGTTGAGTGGGACCATATCAAACCAGGCATCCTTGGTGCGATCATGGAACATTATCAATCTGGTCAGCCTGTGATGGCCGAAGATCACGCTCCGGCCAGTGGTCATGCAGAGCATTCGGGCGAAGACGCTGAAATCGTTGGCCAAATTAAAGAGTTGCTTGATACCCGCGTCCGCCCTGCCGTGGCGCAGGATGGGGGCGATATAACGTTCCACGGGTTTGATCGCGGCATCGTCTATCTGCATATGCAGGGTGCATGTGCTGGCTGCCCATCCTCGACGCTGACGCTGAAGATGGGTATTGAGAACCTGTTACGCCACTATATCCCCGAGGTGGTCGAGGTCCGGCCCGTTGCCGCCTGACACCAAACTCATTGCATTTGACACATCGGCGGCACATTGTGCCGCCGCTTTGCTGCTAGGGGATCGGGTAATCACTCGGGTGGACCCGATGGCCAAAGGACAGGCCGAGCACTTGATGCCCATGCTCGAGGAAATTCTGGTCTCAGAAGGCATCAGCTGGTCGGATCTGGATGCGATTGGCGTAGGCATTGGACCAGGTAACTTCACCGGTATTCGGATTTCCGTGGCAGCAGCGCGTGGGCTTGCGCTGGCCCTTGGCAAACCAGCGGTTGGAGTGTCCTCGCTCGAAGCACAGGTTTTCGGCGTCAACGATACCGTGGTGTCTTGCCTGTGCGCGCCGCGTAATCGAGCCTATGTGCAAGTCTTTTCACCCAGCACACAAAGTGCACCCACATTGTACACTTTGACGCCGGACGATCTGCCGCATCTGCCAAGCAAGGCGGACGCAGCGGTAATCGGGAACGTGCCACACGAAATTGCCAAAACAATGGGATGGCAACCGATCCCGGCACGTTACCCCATGATCGAAGCAATGGCTCGCATTGCGGCCGATCGCATGAAAGACACAACCGACCGTCCTGTACCGCTCTATATCCGTAGCGCAGATGCAGCACCCCCTCGTGACCCTGCGCCCGTTTTGTTGCGATGACCCCCGATACACTCGCCCATCTGCATGCCAGGGCTTTTTCTCAGACAAGGGCCTGGTCTGCAAAGGAATTTGCAGACCTTCTGGCCGCGCCGAGTACAATTTTGTTGGGGGATGATCGATCATTTCTGTTGGTGCGCGTGGTGGTGGACGAAGCCGAGATCCTGACCATTGCCACCGACCCGGCCTACAGGAGGCAACGGCTTGCGAAAACCTTGCTGGTGGCCGGAGAAGGCGCAGCCAGCGCCGCAGGCGCGACACAAATGTTCCTAGAGGTGGCGGAAGACAACTTTGCCGCAAAGGCGCTTTATGACGCCGCCGGCTACAAGCAGGTCGGGCGGCGCCCCGGTTATTATGTGCCTAAGGATAAGGCAGGTATTGCCGCACTCTTGCTGCGCAAGCACTTACCGGGCGAGTGACCCTGCGTCAGCACTCTGAATCTTTGAGCTCCAGCGCAGTTCAAGCGCGAAAGCGCTAAAAACCAGTTGATCTTCCCTTGAAGGCAAGGCCTTATCGGATGATGACCGACATCAGATCGGCTCGGATTAATTTGAGGGAAGATCAACTGGTTTTTAGCGCTTTCGCGCTTGAACTGCGCTGGAGCTCAAAGATTCAGAGTGCTGACGCAGGGTCACTCGCCCGGTAAGTGCTTGCGCAGCAAGAGTGCGGCAATACCTGCCTTATCCTTAGGCACATAATAACCGGGGCGCCGCCCGACCTGCTTGTAGCCGGCGGCGTCATAAAGCGCCTTTGCGGCAAAGTTGTCTTCCGCCACCTCTAGGAACATTTGTGTCGCGCCTGCGGCGCTGGCTGCGCCTTCTCCGGCCACCAGCAAGGTTTTCGCAAGCCGTTGCCTCCTGTAGGCCGGGTCGGTGGCAATGGTCAGGATCTCGGCTTCGTCCACCACCACGCGCACCAACAGAAATGATCGATCATCCCCCAACAAAATTGTACTCGGCGCGGCCAGAAGGTCTGCAAATTCCTTTGCAGACCAGGCCCTTGTCTGAGAAAAAGCCCTGGCATGCAGATGGGCGAGTGTATCGGGGGTCATCGCAACAAAACGGGCGCAGGGTCACGAGGGGGTGCTGCATCTGCGCTACGGATATAGAGCGGTACAGGACGGTCGGTTGTGTCTTTCATGCGATCGGCCGCAATGCGAGCCATTGCTTCGATCATGGGGTAACGTGCCGGGATCGGTTGCCATCCCATTGTTTTGGCAATTTCGTGTGGCACGTTCCCGATTACCGCTGCGTCCGCCTTGCTTGGCAGATGCGGCAGATCGTCCGGCGTCAAAGTGTACAATGTGGGTGCACTTTGTGTGCTGGGTGAAAAGACTTGCACATAGGCTCGATTACGCGGCGCGCACAGGCAAGACACCACGGTATCGTTGACGCCGAAAACCTGTGCTTCGAGCGAGGACACTCCAACCGCTGGTTTGCCAAGGGCCAGCGCAAGCCCACGCGCTGCTGCCACGGAAATCCGAATACCGGTGAAGTTACCTGGTCCAATGCCTACGCCAATCGCATCCAGATCCGACCAGCTGATGCCTTCTGAGACCAGAATTTCCTCGAGCATGGGCATCAAGTGCTCGGCCTGTCCTTTGGCCATCGGGTCCACCCGAGTGATTACCCGATCCCCTAGCAGCAAAGCGGCGGCACAATGTGCCGCCGATGTGTCAAATGCAATGAGTTTGGTGTCAGGCGGCAACGGGCCGGACCTCGACCACCTCGGGGATATAGTGGCGTAACAGGTTCTCAATACCCATCTTCAGCGTCAGCGTCGAGGATGGGCAGCCAGCACATGCACCCTGCATATGCAGATAGACGATGCCGCGATCAAACCCGTGGAACGTTATATCGCCCCCATCCTGCGCCACGGCAGGGCGGACGCGGGTATCAAGCAACTCTTTAATTTGGCCAACGATTTCAGCGTCTTCGCCCGAATGCTCTGCATGACCACTGGCCGGAGCGTGATCTTCGGCCATCACAGGCTGACCAGATTGATAATGTTCCATGATCGCACCAAGGATGCCTGGTTTGATATGGTCCCACTCAACCGTTTCGTCTTTGGTAACTGTGATAAAATCGATCCCAAAGAAAACACCGGTTATGTTGCCAGTTGCAAAGATCCGTTTTGCCAGAGGTGACTTTTCAGAGGCGTCAGCTGATGGGAAATCTGCCGTACCGACCTCTAGCACATTTTGGCCGGGCAGAAATTTGAGCGTGGCAGGGTTTGGAGTGGATTCTGTCTGTATGAACATGGCGACCGCCCCTTTTCTATTAGGCCTTTGATATGCGCCTCGATGACGGATGTGTCAAGGTTTGGAACCATTCTAAAAAGGGCCGTCTAGTTTTCAGAGACGGCCCTTTCCGACAGGGAGAGGTGTCGGGGGATTAGTTGATTTCGTAGACTTTGGTTGCAGCTGCCTGACCGTCGATGTTGATCACCGCCAGAACGTCTTTGCTACGGTCAAAGCCAACCTTGACCTTAACGTCTGTGTTTGCGCCAGCGTGGACTGTGGTCGAGCCCAACAGCTCGCCCTGAACACCGTTGTGGAAGTCGTAGATTTCGACAACACCAGCGTCAGCAGCGCGAACC
>JBCBGX010000203.1:0-4117 GCA_038526325.1 Pseudomonadota bacterium
CCCAAAACGCTCAACAGCGCAACGATCAAGGCGCCAACTGCAATAAACTCTTTACTAATCGCCATTCTACCAACTCCTTCGGCCGTCGGGGTGGGTCGGAAATCGATTAGTAAAGAGTTTATTGCAGTTGGCGCCTTGATCGTTGCGCTGTTGAGCGTTTTGGGGGCCGACAATGTCGAACATCTGATCAGAACCGCGCGTTTCGCGTTCTGATTGCCTGTCATTGAACGCAGGCGGTGGGCGACAGGCACCGTTACCTTTTCGATCACAACAAAAAACCCATTGGGGACACGGACGCCCGGACTTTAGGTCCGGGCGTACCCAAGGGTTTGCAGGGCATCGCGGATTTCATCCAAAATCACCGGATCGTCGATTGTCGCGGGCATTTTGAACTCTGCCCCATCTGCAATCTTGACCATGGTGCCGCGCAGGATCTTGCCCGAGCGTGTCTTGGGCAGGCGGTCGACCACCACGGCCAGTTTGAACGCCGCCACAGGGCCGATCTGGTCGCGGACGGATTTGACGACTTCGCCAACCACCTCTTGCGCATCTCGGTCGGCGCCCGCGTTCATACAGAGAAAGCCAAGCGGGAGCTGGCCCTTGAGCTGATCGGTCACACCGATCACCGCGCATTCGGCCACGTCGGGGTGGGCGGCCAACACCTCTTCCATCGCGCCAGTGCTCAGGCGGTGGCCTGCGACGTTGATGACATCATCGGTGCGCGCCATGATGTAGAGGTATCCATCTTCGTCGATATAGCCCGCATCCCCCGTCTCATAATATCCGGGGAAATGGTCTAGGTAGCTTTTGCGAAACCGCGCCTCGGCGTTCCAAAGCGTGGGCAGGGTGCCCGGCGGAAGCGGCAGTTTGACGGCGATGGCGCCTAGGGTGCCCGGCGGCACAGGGTGGCCCGCCTCATCGAGGATCTGCACATCCCATCCGGGCATCGACACCGAGGGGGAGCCGATTTTGACCGGCAATTCTTCAATCCCCAGCGGGTTGGCGGCGATGGCATAGCCCGTTTCGGTTTGCCACCAATGGTCGATCACGGGCACCTTGAGCAGGCGCTGGGCCCATTCGATGGTGTCGGGATCTGCGCGTTCACCGGCCAGGAATAACGATTGCAAGGATGACAGGTCGTAGTTGCCGACCAGTTCGCCTTTGGGGTCCTCGCGCTTGATCGCGCGGAAGGCGGTGGGAGCGGTGAACAGGACCTTGATCTTGTGCTCTTCGATCATGCGCCAGAAGGTGCCTGCGTCGGGGGTGCCCACGGGCTTGCCCTCGAACACCACGGTAGTGCAGCCGTAAAGGAGCGGCGCATAGCAGATGTAGCTGTGCCCCACGACCCAGCCCACGTCGGAGGCGGCCCAGTACACGTCGCCCGGTTCGACGTTGTAGATGTTCTTCATCGTCCAGTGCAGCGCTACCATGTGCCCGCCGGTGGGCCGAACGACACCCTTGGGCTGGCCGGTCGTGCCCGAGGTATAGAGAATATAGGCTGGGTGGTTGCCGGCGACGGGCACGCAATCGGCGGGTTCGACGCCGTATTGGAAGGCGTGCCAATCGACATCGCGGCCTTTATCCAGATGGGCAACCTCCTGTTCGCGCTGGAAGATCACGCAGAAATCGGGTTTGTGGGCGGCCTGGTCGATGGCCCCGTCGAGAAGCGGTTTGTAATGGACAACGCGGCCCGGTTCGATCCCGCAGGAGGCGGCGATGATTGCCTTGGGCTGGGCGTCATCGATGCGGACGGCAAGCTCATGGGCCGCAAAGCCGCCGAACACCACCGAATGGATCGCACCAAGGCGCGCGCAGGCCAGCATCGCCTCCAAAGCTTCGGGGACCATTGGCATATAGATGATGACGCGATCACCCTTTTCGATCCCTTTGGCTCGCAAGGCGCCAGCGAGCGAGGCGACGCGGGTCTGCAGTTCCGAGTAGCTGATCGTGTGTTTGGTGTGGGTGACCGGGCTGTCGTAGATGATGGCGGTGCGGTCGCCATGGCCCGCTGCGACATGCCGGTCAACAGCGTTCCAGCAGGTGTTGGTTTTACCGTCGATGAACCACTCATAGAGCGGCGCGTTTTCGTCAAACAGCGCCTTTGATGGTTTGGCGTTCCAGTCAATTGCCTCCGCGGCATCCATCCAGAAGGCTTCGGGGTCGGCTTTCCAGGCGGCGTGCACCTCTTTGTAGCCCATGTGTGTTCTCCTCCACGTCCCGTGCGAAGTGTTACGGGACGGGGGCGTGACGATGCAAGCGATGGGGCTGTGCTATGGGGTCACTGTTGGCGCTAAAGGGGGGATAGTGTGGATTGCCGCGAGCGCACAAGATCTCCCTGAAGCTAATTGAATACGCGACCGGAAAAGGTTTGAGTGTCTTCGATCTTTGTCTTGCTCACTCAGCGGATCCTCGCCACGTCGTAACAGTCATTGCGGTGCCATGGGTCGGCACAGCGCAAGAGTTGATCTTGCGTGAGGTTCAAGACGAGCACTGTGCGGTCGCGGGCAATAAGGCTCTCCGAATCAGCGCCGACCCGCGTGGTTAGACGGATCTGTGGAAGCGAATGCGGGTGCATTCTTTGAAGAAAGTTAGACGCATTTCCGACCATGCTCCGCGTTGGCCGATTGAATGCTGAATAGTACGGTGGCGCATCCTCCGTCTCATCGATGACAACGATCTCCATATCGGGGTCTAGCGTTGGTAACAAGTTTTCGATCCCTACGTAAAATGCAGATGAAGTGAGACTTTCTGCTTTCATGTGTGCCGTCTTTGACGAAATCGCAAGGAAGTTAGTTGCGAATAAAAACACAGTCAAAGCAACTCCAAAAAGTCTGAGTCTGGCACTTTGGTCACGCACCAAAGTGCCAAGGCCAACGGCAATGACGATGCAGAGAAAGGGGTAAGCTGCATAGATGTATAGTTCGCCAACGCGTTGTGTCAGTAGCGTTGGCCCTACCACAATGATTGCAAAAAGCAATAGTGCAACGGACAGAAAAAGAGTTCGCCGAGTGCCCGCACGCAGCAACCCCAATAGCACTGCCGTCCAAAATATTCCTGTCGAAACAGTGTAGACGGCCATTTCAAAAGTATCACGTTGGTATAGAGAAGTGTATACGTCAAAAGTTGAGAACTGCATTAGAAGCGCTGAGAGAGAAAGGGCTATGTTGGTGAGCACATTAAGGCCTAGGGAAAGGCTGTACCGGTCCGATCCAGGAGGCTCAACTACGATCTGAGAGCGATATGCAAAAAAATACATCAAAAAAATTATAACAAACGGGGTAAATGCTAGCACCGCTTGCCAAAACAGTTTCCAGAAACTGAATTGATGTGGTGAATGGCGTGTGAGTTGAATCATGATTGTCAGAAATACCAACGGCAAATACCCCGCGGCGCCTTCTTTAAACAGCAGGCCAATGAGCAAGCACAGCAGACTCGCTGCGAAGTGGCGGACCCGTCTAAAATCATGTTCGTAGAATAGAAAAATCAACCAAATGCTTGCTAGTCCTGACAAGCTAGAGAAAATCAGGGACAGGGTGTCAATATTACCTAAGGGGTACACTGCTTGCTGGTTGACAAGTGTAATTGTGCCAGCCAATGCAGCCTTAAAGACGCCTATGTTCAAACGAATTGAAATTGCGTATACGAGAGCAGCATAGAGTATGTGCCCGGCTAGGTTTATCCAGTGAATAGGCCAAGGCGCCTCTCCTATGAGCTGCTGCGATGAATATATTGCAATGGATTCGAGCGGCCGTAGAAAGCCTGCTTCATTTGGCTCCATAAAGAATCGCCACCACGGTCCATGTAGACGCAAAAAGTTAAAGTCATCACCAAAATACAGAACTTGTGTTGTTCCCCAAAACGTAATTGACCCGAGAAACACAAAAAAAATAAAAGCACATATTTGCGACGTAACAGACTTCAATATTGGCTTCCCCTATCGTAGATTTGCATTCAAACGGCGCCTCCAAAAATATGAAAACGATTACATCAGTTATGTCAATAGTTCCGCATGCGCAACCAAGAATAGATCGAAAACATGATGGTGATAGACATAGCGACAGCGATGTTGGAATCCAGAAGTTTTGTTTAAGAGCTGCAAGCTGTACCGACCATATTG
>JBCBGX010000204.1:0-4067 GCA_038526325.1 Pseudomonadota bacterium
TGGGCGTGTTCCACAGGCCCGATCCTGACGCGCCTTTCAGACTCATTGAGCTCGCTCCCGGTGTCAGTGAGGGCGACGTCGCGTCCTCGACAACTGCAACTTACGAAGTAGCTCTAGAAGCAGCTTAGCACATGTGGCTGGAAGAACCTCGCAACCCACAAGCGCCGCTTGCGGGGCTCAAAGTACTGGAACTTGCCCGAGTGCTCGCGGGCCCTTGGGCTGGGCAGTTATTGGCTGACCTGGGCGCGGATGTCATTAAGGTTGAAAGCCCAGAAGGTGATGGCACTCGCCTATGGGGGCCACCATGGGTCGAGCGTGAAGATGCGAGTGGCGAAGCGCAGCGGGAAGCAGCCTATTATCATGCCTGCAATCGCGGCAAACGCAGTGTCATTGCCGACTTTAATGCACCGGAAGACGTCTTACACATCCTGGAACTTTGCTCGCAGGCGGATGTGCTAATTGAAAATTTCAAGCCCGGCACATTGGCGCGTTGGGGCCTGGATTATGACACCCTCAAATGCTCAAACCCCGCTATTGTATATTGTTCGATCAGCGGTTTCGGGCAGGATGGTCCACGCCGAAACGAGCCTGGATATGATTTCGTAATCCAGGCAATGAGCGGATTTATGGCGCTAACGGGTGAGCCTTCGGGTGCGCCCATGAAGCACGGGATATCTATCTCTGATCTTACCTGCGGGCTCTATTCAGCCAACGCGATCCAATCTGCGCTGCTTATGCGTGAGCGCACTGGCCAAGGCCAATGGATCGATATGAGCCTTCTCGATTGCTCTGTTGCTTTGCTCGCCAACCAGGCTTCAAGCTATTTCGCCACCGGCCAAAACCCTCCACGTATGGGGAACGCGCATGCCCAAGTGAGCGCATACGGGGTCTTCCCTACGCAAGATGGCGAGGTTGTTTTGGCACCTGCCAACGATGGTTTGTTTCGCAAATTACTCAAAGTTTTAGACCGCAATGACCTGCTTGAAGACACACATTTTTCGACAAATGAGGCGCGCGTTGCCAATCGCGAAGAGGTCGATGCCATGATTGGCGAGCAAACGGCAAAATGGTCGCGGGATGAGTTGCTCACTGCATGTGCTCAAAATGGCGTGCCGGCGGGCCCAATCAACTCACTGAACCAAGTGTTCGATGACCCGCAGGTTGTGGCAAGAAACCTCAAGATAGAGCTTGAAGGGGTACCCGGTGTGCGCAGTCCAATCTCATTCTCTAATGCAGAACTGGCAATGGACCGCTCATCGCCGACGCATGGTCAACATTCGCAACCAGACGAGTGAGCACAGTTATTTAGCTAAGAACTGCTTTCAGATCGTCCACAAGGTCGGTGCGTTCCCAAGGGAAGAAGTCACCCTCAGCCACCCTGCCGAAATGACCATAAGCAGCGCTTTTGCGATAGATCGGTTTATTCAGGCCCAAATGCGTCCTGATCGCGCGCGGGGTTAAACCGCCGAGCTTACCAATACTCTCGATCGCGGCTTCGATCTTCGCATCATCCACACCGGGCGCCGCTGTGCCATGTGTATCAACATACAATGAAAGCGGTTGCGAGACGCCAATCGCATAAGCGATTTGGATTGTGCACCGTGTGGCCAATCCTGCAGCAACCACATTCTTCGCAAGATAACGCGTGATGTAAGCGGCGCTACGGTCAACTTTGGTTGGGTCTTTGCCACTGAAGGCCCCGCCGCCATGAGGGCTTGCACCGCCATAAGTGTCTACGATAATTTTGCGCCCGGTCAGGCCAGCATCCCCATCAGGCCCGCCGATTTCAAAGGCCCCGGTTGGGTTGATGTGCCATGCGGTATCATCATTGATAAATCCGGCAGGAAGGATGTCGCTGACGACACCTTTTACATAGGCTTTAAGCTCAGCTTCCTTCTCCCCCTCATGATAGCCAGCGGCATGTTGACTGGATACCACCACCGCTGTGCACCCAACTGGTTTGCCATTTTCATACTTCAAAGTGATTTGGCTT
The DNA here is from genome assembly GCA_038526325.1 of Pseudomonadota bacterium. Classification (GTDB taxonomy): domain Bacteria; phylum Pseudomonadota; class Alphaproteobacteria; order Rhodobacterales; family Rhodobacteraceae; genus Yoonia. The sequence goes on from JBCBGX010000204.1 coordinate 1,994, forward strand.
TTAGCATCGGGTTCAAGGAATGGAGCGGCACCTGACTTGCGATCAACGGCAAGCTTGGCGAGGATTTTGTGGCTGTAATCCAGCGTTGCTGGCATCAAATCCGGTGTCTCATCGCAGGCGAAACCAAACATGATGCCTTGATCGCCAGCGCCTTCATCTTTATTCGACCCTTCTTCGCCCGCATCAACTCCCATCGCGATTTCAGCTGACTGGCCGTGAAGGTGATTTTCGAATGTGAAGGTTTCCCAGTGGAAGCCCTCTTGTTCGTAACCGATTTCGCGCACCGTTTCTCGAACGGTTGCTTCAATTTCCTCGGCTGCGCCAGCTGCCCACTCACCGTTTTCATAAACGCCCTTGCAGCGAATTTCGCCTGCCAGAACGACACGCTGCGTGGTTGTTAGCGTCTCACAAGCGACACGCGCTTCGGGATCTTTGGAAAGGAACAGATCAACGACTGCATCGGATATCTGGTCTGAAACTTTGTCTGGGTGTCCTTCAGAAACGCTTTCCGATGTAAATAGATAATCGCTGCGCATGGATGCTCCCAAACCTTTGCCTTGATGTCTTTGGCTTCCTTTATGCGGATATAAGGAAACCTTTATGTCCAATTTGTCGGTGCTCTAGCTTTCACGCTGACGCAGCGCAAGCAATCTCGGCAAGGCAAGGCCTAAAACTGCCAATAGAACGGCCCATGCCAAGGATAATGTGTTGCCAAATCGCGCGAACAGAGTGGGCGGCTTGGCAATCGGAACGTATCCCTCGATCGCATCGGCCCGGTTCATGCCAATAGTTTGCCTGACGACCCCATTTGCGTCGATCACCGCGCTGATACCAGTCGTTGTCGAGCGCAAAACAGGAAGACCTTCTTCAATCGCGCGCATCCGTGCCTGCGCCAGGTGCTGTGGCGGTCCCCAAGTGCCGAACCAACCATCGTTTGAGGGATTGAAAAGGTAATCGGGACGATTGTCCCGGTCCACCACCTGGCCAGCGAAGACAATCTCGTAGCAAATTTGAATGCCCGCCCGCCCGTGCTCACCCAAATCAAGCGTCTGCGCTCCTGGCCCGGACTGGTAAGGCACCGTTCCAGCGGTCAATCTCGCCAGTCCGAGGGGTTCCAGCGCCCATTCTAGCGGAAGATATTCCCCGTAGGGTACGAGATGTGCCTTGGCATAACGGTGAGTAATCTCTCCTTCGCCATTCAACCCTAAAACCGAGTTTCGTGCGGTCACTGCGCCAATGCTGCCATCAGAGCGCTCACCAATATCAAGGTTCACTACGCCGGTGAGCAAAGTTGATTGCGGCCCAATCACCCGGCCAATTCTGCTTCGCGCAAACAGAGGGTCCGCGCCTGCAGTCATGCGCTGATAGTACCTTTGGGGATACCCATCTTCCAGATAGTCAGGGATCGCACTTTCGGGCCAAAGCACCAGTCGAGAGCGGTTATTGTCTTTCATCGTAAGTTCGGCAGTGCGCACAAACTGCTCTTCGAACTTCGAACCATCATTGATCTCATCTTGTGGGATCAGCGGTTGTATAAGGGTGAAACGAACGCCAGAATCTTCGGTTTCTGGATGACTGAGTAGATTAAGACTTAAAGCCAAAACGGCCATCATCCCGATCAAACTCACAAGGCCGTATCGACGCACAGCGACGACAAAGCCCGCTGCGAAGAGAATGGCCAAGCCGGATAGTGCGTAAGTGCCTACCCACGGGAGCAAACCAGCGATTCCCGGTGAATTCCAATCTCCTAAGAGCATCAATCCAAGTGGTGGCCAAGGATAACCGGTAAACACCCAACTGCGCAGCCACTCGGTGACTATCCAAACAGCGGCAAAGACGGTTCCGAATGCTAATGAGCCTAAGCGACGTGCGCAGAGGTGAGCAGCCAAAGCCGCTAACGCAGGATAGACTGCGAGATAGACGCACAACAATGGGACTGCCAGCCAACCCAGATATTCCGGCATTTTCGCCTGATGGGTAAAGGCAGTAGCTATCCAATTGTTTGCGAGCGTCAAATGGGTCCACCCGAACACCCAGCCGCGCCAAAGGGCGCTGCCCCACGACCGCGATGAAT
>JBCBGX010000205.1:0-4054 GCA_038526325.1 Pseudomonadota bacterium
CAACAGACCGGCACATGCTGGCCGGTGTCCCACCGAGTGCGCGCTGCGCGGCCTTCAACGAGATCTCTGCGACCCCCGATTTTTCAAGGATGTGGCCCATGAAGATGAACATCGGGATCGCAACCAAAAGCCAATTTGACAGAACGTTGGAATAGACCCGGCTGAGCAGCAGTTTGAAAAATGACAGAGGCGTGTCGGTGAACAAGATGAACAACGCCGCCGCGCCCGCCAAGACCAGCGCAACGCGGTAGCCCAGGATGATGCCCGTCAGTGTGACGGCGGCCATGGCGATAGCAAGGCTGTGCTCAATCATCGCCACTTGTCCCGTTTCGCAGGTTGCGCCATGTCTCGAAGAGGATTGCGAACAGCAGCAGGGCAAATCCAACGGGAATTGCGGCGCGGGGCAAATACCTGTCGATCAGGCCACCATTTGGCGACGCTTCGCCACGGGTAAACGACTTGGTTGCAAGTTCCCAAGCGTCGGGGATTATGAACACCAAAAAGGGCAGCGCAAACATAAGGTGGCCGAGGACGTCGATCACCGTTTTTCCACGATATCCCAGATTGCTGTAAAGAAAATCGACCCGCACATGTTCGTTGCGCAGCAAGATGACACCTGCCGACACCAAAGCGACCAAAGCCAGAAGATACCATTGCAGGTCGCTGAGGGAATTTAACGTGATGGCCTCCCCGAAGACAGGTCATGTTCCGGACATTTCGACAACCGTGGTGATGCCCATACGGCTAGCTGCGACCTGTACGAGTATCGCGATCATCATCACAAAAACGGCGACCGCAGCCATCTTGAGAAGTACACGGCCGATCAAACTGGCAACGTGATCGATGGTTTCAAACATCTGAGCCCTCCGGTGCTGGGATCAGACTATCCAAGAGCAGGCTCGACAGAGTTTTTCCGTGGCGGTCGACGTAAAGAGACTGGTTTACACCACCATCCAAAACATCTTCGACCACAAAGTTCATGGCGAAGAGATTGGGCAGCACGTAACGGGTCACCCGCCGAATCCCCCGATCTTGAAAAACGTCTGCGCAATGCGCCTCGGTGACATGCTTTTCCAAATGATCGAAATCCGCAGGCCGAAACGCGATGATCGACACATTGAGGGTATTGCCTTTGTCACCCGCGCGGCCATGAGCAAGGTTCCGTACCGGGATCATTGGATGAATTCCACCTGAGGCGGCAAAAGATCGGATCGCGCAACGAGTGAGGCATCTGTTGTGATTTGCGAAGTCAGCGACTTCCGTACCCCCCCGCCACCTGCGGGGCCGTTAAGGTACAGCGCTTCCACCTCGTTTATCGCACGTTCAGCCGCCTCCTTGTCAGGTGTGCGCGCCGCAAGGCGCAAACGCGCGCAAGGGGCTCCGCTTGTTGCGCCCGCGAATACGTCGATCCGCATGTCGGTGCCACGAAGGCGATGTTTGAGAATATCCTCAGCCAGTTTCGCACGGTCTTTTGCCGTGTCGCCTAGATAGGAAATCTCGCCCTCTGCGAGCCAGCCGGCATTGCGACAAGTTAGCATCTTGAGCGACGCAGGGGCGGGCTGCCCTTTGGCACCGGTCAAAAGCACTTTGTTCGTGCCCTGCTCTTCCAACTGCACTTTGGTCATATCCAGGCACACATCAGGCGTAAGATACTTCGCGGGGTCCCCGATTTCGTACAGCAGCTGTTCGGTCACGGTGGCTCGGTTCAAAACGCCTCCGCCGAGCGGTTTGGTCAATGTGACTTTATCTTGCGCAATGGTGGCCACTGGCGGTCCAAGACTGGCAAAATCCGGCACCGGCTTATCGAGATCCGCGAAATATCCTCCGGTCACTTGTGTTCCGCATTCGATCAAATGGCCTGCAAGCGTTGCATTGGCCAAAGCGTTCCAGTCATCATCCGCCAGTTGATGTTCGTGAATGACAGGACCGACAACCAAAGACGGGTCAGCGACCCGCCCCGTCACCACAATCTCGGCACCTTTTGCGAGCGCTTCCGCAATGCCCGAGGCGCCAAGATAAACGTTCTTTGAAATCGTGCTCGCGTCTTCATCCGGGCGAATGGGGATAGCATCGCCGCTTACCGCCGCCACGCGGGCTTTCCCACCCAAAGCGTCGTGCAATCCTTTCGCGACTGCTTTGGGGTCAATACCTCCGAAATTGCTGACAATTCGAATGCCATGTCGCTGGCACAGATCCCAACAGGGCAAAACATAGGATGTGGCAAGCGCGATTTGGGCGGACAAGTCATTCGCTTGCACCTGTTTTGCCAAGGTGCGTTCCGCGAGACACTCAAATATAAGGTATCGAGGTCCGGCAAACATTGCCAATGCCTTGGCGGCCATACCTCCAAGGTCGCGGCGGTCATTTTCGAAACCGGCCCCCACGCTGACATGAATGTCGTGCATTCAATCCTCCCTTTGCGATTTGATCAATTTGGAAGTTGACATAAAAGGAATAATTCAATTTGTTTTCTGAATGGATATATCTGCGAAGAAACTCGAAGCGATCGAAGCCTTGGCGCGGCATCGTCACTTTGGCCGCGCAGCGGAACATCTTGGCGTCTCGCAACCCACCCTGAGCCGTCACGTCCAGGAGCTGGAGGCGCAAATCAACGAGCGTTTGATTGACCGCCATACACGAGATGTTTCTTTGACCCCGATGGGACAGGAAATTCTCAGTTACACCAAGCAATTCAAGGCCTTCCAAGCCCGTGCAAAAACCAGGTTTGAAGCGCGTCGCGAAGGCAAGTCGGGTCACGTCGTGATTGCCGCACTGCCAAGCCTAACCGGTCAGATCATTGCGCCGCTCTTGCGCGATCTCAACCTGACGCACCCTGACCTTGCAATCGACATCATGGATCTGCCCAGCCGAAATATCCGCGAAACTGTCTTACTAGACCAAGCTGACATCGGTCTGGACAGCCCGGCAGATGACAATTTCGAAGGCCTATTGGCGCAAAGACTGACGACGGATGCCCTTTGCGTTGTCGCCAACCATGACCACCCACTTGCGAAGCGTGACACCATAGAAATCAGTGAACTGATATCGTTTGATTTGATTGGTTCCAGCCCCGGAACGAGCTTGCGTCATTTGACCGATCAAAGCTTTGCCCGTTTCCACCTTACATTTCAGCCCAGGTTTGAATTGAACCAGGTTGTCTCGGTTTTGGGGCTTGTGACGTTTGGTCTTGGTGTTGCCGTCCTGCCGATCTCTGCTGGATACGCGCTGCCAGAATCCTGCAAGCGTGTATCATTGGTTGGAGCGGCAAAGCGCGTCACTTGGATGTTCCGCAAAGACCATACACCACTCGATCCTGCGGTCGCGCATGTGATGGCAAAGTTGAAAGCAGAGCACGCGTTGTAAACCATCTCAGACTGACCAATGGGGATAGTTAAACCCTCTGAGCGCTCAGGCCAACTTCGGGCACCAGGCGACAAGGCTACAGCAAAAACAAAACACCGACGCGGCGCTTTTCGATCCAATCTACGTTGTTCCGGTTTTTGAAAAAGCCGGTCACGTAGCGGCAAACGCAAAGCACCATTTTGGCAGCCATAAATCGAGCGACCGTCTCGTTATCTCCTGGAGTTCGTCCGGGATTCCGGACGGTTTGATTATTGACCCTACGCGGCGTTTTTCCAAGTCATGGTTTGGTAGGCTTGCGTGGGTGTTTGGTAGCCGATGGCTGAATGCCGCCGCTGTCGGTTGTAGAAAATTTCGATGTACTCAAAGATCGCGGCTTTTGCCTGGGCCCGTGTTTTGAACTGCGATTGATGCACGAGTTCCTTTTTCAACGAAGCAAAGAAGCTTTCCATCGGGGCATTGTCGAGGCACTGGCCAGTTCGGCTCATGGATTGGATGATCTTCGCGGACCGGAGCACTGCACGGTATTCGCTGCCGGCGTATTGAACGCCGCGGTCCGAATGATGGATGAGACCGGGAACTGGGCCACGGCGCCCCAGGGCCATGTTCAGGGCATCGCAGCACAGTTCAGATCGCAGATGATCGTCCATGGCCCACCCTACGATTTCACGCGTGGCCATGTCTTTGACGGCGG
>JBCBGX010000206.1:0-4014 GCA_038526325.1 Pseudomonadota bacterium
GATAGCTCTAAGCAGATGACCGATGGCATCAGCGCATCGCGAACACTCCCGGCGACGGGCGGCATCCTTCTTGGGCCCGAGTACCACTTTGACCTGACAAGACCTTGCATCGGGCTCTACCGCGGCCTTCCGTTCGAGAAAGCGCAGTCGACGGTAGAACTTGAGCTTCCCGTCATTCAAATCCGCGACGTGGCCGAGGGAGAGGTCGTAGGATACGGCAATTCGTGGCAAGCGGAGCGCCCAAGCCGCATTGCAACGGTATCTGGCGGCTATGCGGACGGGATTTTTCGGATCCTTTCGGATAAGGCGACACTTTATCATGAAGACAGCCCTTGCAAAGTCGTTGGGCGCGTTTCCATGGACTTGCTCACGGTTGATGTTACAGATCTCGCCGACGCGCCGTCCAAGTTGTCGCTGATTGGACCAAAGCAATCGGTTGACGATCTGGCCACACAGGCCCAAACGATCGGATATGAAGTTCTTACCCAACTTGGCGGCAGATACGCGCGCAAAACATTTGGAAAGTAGACATCTTGCAATAATAGCTGTGGATTCCCACGTGAGAGCAGTAGTCATTTAGGTACCTGATGTTAAATATCCTGCGCGTCGCCAATCTTTCCCTGCTCATCCTATTCCCAATTGCTTGGTTCGCCCCATTGATGCGCGCAGGACTCTTGCCTATTTTTGGCCTGAGCGAGATCAGCGTGATTTCCGGCATGCAGGCGCTTTGGCAAAGCGATGTGGCACTGGCACTTCTGGTGACGGCATTCGCGCTTTTTGCGCCTTACCTAAAGACTATAGGGATCGCGCTCGTTCACTTTAATCTATTGAAAGAAAAAACAATTCCGGCCCTGTCATGGATCGGAAAACTTGCCATGGCCGATGTCTTTCTTATTGCACTTTACATTGTCGTCTTCAAAGGCGTGGGCGTCGGCAAAGTGGAAACAGGCTGGGGGCTGTATTTGTTCACGGCCTGCATTCTGGCGTCAATAATCATCTCTGCTTTAACGCCAAAGGCCAAATCCCAAAACTGACGCAATCAATCGTTTTTTCCCCTTTCTTGAAAACAGGCTTTGCGGCTGTTTCTTGCACCAGCAAGGGAGAAAGTGATGAAAAAAGAACTCGCCGAATTCATTGGCACGTTTACGTTGGTATTACTGGGTTGCGGGGCCGCCGTGATCGCTGGCGCTGATATTGGGTTAACTGGGATCAGCTTTGCCTTTGGTTTGGCACTGATCGGTATGGCGTACGGCATCGGACCGGTGTCTGGATGCCACATCAACCCTGCAGTTTCTCTGGGTGCAGTTGCCGCGGGACGAATGGAAATGAACCTCGCGGTCCGGTATATCATTGCTCAATTCGCGGGTGCTATTGCAGCAGCCTGCGTGCTTTTGATTATCGCCAGCGGTAAAGCAGACTACTCGGTCGCTGAAAACGGGCTGGGACAGAACGGCTGGGGGGCAGGCTATCTGGGCGAATATGGTATGCTTGCCGCGTTTGTCTTTGAAGTCGTTGCCACTTTCCTCTTCATGGTTGTGATCCTTGGCGCCACGGGTGCGGGTGTGCCAACACAGTTTGCCGGGCTGGCCATCGGACTGGCACTCGTCGTGATCCATTTGGTGGGCATCAATATCACGGGCGTTTCGGTTAACCCTGCACGTTCATTCGGTCCTGCACTATTTGCTGGTGGCACTGCTCTGACCCAACTCTGGCTATTCCTTGTTGCTCCCACGATTGGTGCGGTCTGTGCCGGTCTCGTTTTCAAATCGGGCCTGTTAAATGCTGACACGTCAGCTTAACGCCTGAGCCCCCGCATGGTCGCGTTGCTGTCCCTGACGCGACCATGCACCCTCCCCATTGCCGTTTGAGGCCAATTGGTCCAAAACGGGAACATGGCAAAAGACCTTTCCTTTTCGTGCAATGAATGCGGTGCGTCGTTTAGCAAGTGGTCTGGGCGATGCGACAGTTGCGGCGCATGGAACACGATCACCGAAGACAACGCGCTTGCGACGGGCCCGAAGGGTAAGACCCTGGGTGCAAGCCGCGGTAAGACCATAACACTGACAGATCTCGAAACGCAGGAAAAAGAGCCGCCCCGAACCGAGGCAGGTGTTGGTGAATTGGATCGCGTTTTGGGCGGTGGGCTGGTAAAGGCATCTGCGCTGTTGGTCGGCGGCGATCCAGGGATCGGCAAGTCCACGCTGCTTTTGCAAGCAGCGGCAAGGTTTGCCCGTAACGGTCTGAAAGTCATTTATATTTCGGGCGAAGAGTCGAACGCGCAGGTGCAAATGCGTGCCCGTCGCTTAGGGCTTGGAAAAAGTCCTGTGATGCTGGCTGCGGCAACGAACCTGCGCGATATCTTGACCACGCTTGAGGCAGAGAAACCTGATCTGGCGATCATCGACTCCATTCAGACGATGTGGGCCGATAATGTGGACAGCGCGCCGGGCAGTGTCAGTCAGGTGCGGTCATCAGCCCATGAATTGACAAGCTTTGCCAAACGCAATGGCATGGCCGTGGTGATGGTCGGCCACGTGACAAAAGAAGGGGCCATCGCCGGACCACGTGTGGTTGAGCATATGGTCGACACGGTCCTTTATTTCGAAGGTGAGAGGGGCCACCAATTCCGCATATTGCGGTCTGTGAAGAACAGATTTGGTCCTGCGGATGAGATTGGTGTCTTCGAAATGACCGGCAAAGGTTTGGCCGAAGTCAAGAATCCCTCGGCCCTGTTTTTGTCCGAACGCGGCACCCCTGCCCCGGGTTCGGTCGTCTTTGCCGGGCTTGAAGGCACCCGGCCCATGCTGTGCGAGATCCAGGCACTTGTGGCACCTTCGCCACACAGCCAGCCGCGCCGATCCGTCGTTGGATGGGACGGTGGGCGGCTTGCCATGATCCTCGCCGTGCTTGAGTCGCGTTGCGGTGTCCCATTCGCTGGATTGGACGTATATCTCAATGTTGCAGGGGGTTTGCGCATCTCTGAACCGGCGGCAGACCTTGCTGTGGCAGCCGCGCTTGTCTCTGCCCGAGAGGACGCTGCACTACCTGCAGAAGCGGTCGTGTTCGGTGAAATCAGCCTGTCAGGTGCGCTCCGACCTGTTGTTCAGACGGAAAATAGATTGAAAGAAGCCCAGAAACTTGGTTTTACCAGTGCGATCATACCGCAACAGGCCAAACAGCCGGCGGTGGATGGCTTGGGTTTACGTGTTGCGGTTGACCTTGCCGGATTTGTGGAAGAGGTGTTCGGCGCAAGTTAAGCGCCTAAAGGCAGGAGACGGACTATGGAAGGCTTCACACTGGTCGACGCAGCGGTCGCCATCATCATCCTTTTGTCAGGCGTGCTGGCCTACAGCCGCGGTTTTGTGCGCGAGGCAATGGCCATCGTAGGATGGATAGGGGCCACCGTCATTGCGTTTATCTTTGCCGATCAGGTCGAACCCTTGATCCGACAAATTCCCGTGGTCGGCGATTTCATAGGTGACAGCTGTGAATTGGCAATTATTGCCGCATTCGCAGCTGTTTTTGCGGTGGCGCTTGTGGTGGTGTCCATCTTCACGCCGCTCTTTTCCAGCGTCGTTCAGCGGTCGGCACTTGGCGGTGTCGATCAGGCGCTGGGTTTCTTCTTTGGCGTTCTTCGCGGGATCCTGTTGGTTGCTGTAGCGTTCTTTGTCTACGAAACTGTGTTTTCCACACAAGCCTTTGCGGAAGTTGATGACAGCCGATCTGCAGAGGTATTTGCACAAATTACCGGCCAGATAGAAGAACAGGACCCGGAACAGGCCCTGGGTTGGATCACCCAACAATATCAGCAACTGGTTGGAAATTGCGGCGCGCCAGAGCAGTAAGCGCCAGATTATTTTTGACACAGAATTTGTGCATGATTCCCTGGTTGAAGGGTCAAATGCGGACTTTTCGTAATGAAAGGTCCGCATCCGTGTCTGCAACAAAAAGATATGTGATCGTTTCGTGACACGAAGGGTTTGACCCACTAAGACAATGTCAGACCAGTGACAC
>JBCBGX010000207.1:0-3978 GCA_038526325.1 Pseudomonadota bacterium
CTACTTTTCGGCTTTCTATATCAAGGCGGCGCAGAACTCGCCCTATGGACGTCGATCCCCCGGGAACTGATCATCGTAATACAGGCATTGGTGATCCTGTTCACGGGCGCACTGGATAACATGGTGCGCATGCCGCTCGAGCGGCTATTCCTGAAAATGAGGAGAGCATAATAATGACAATGGCAGGACCACTCAAAATAGGTGTCGAAGACGATACCGGGGCAGATCTGGGCTTTGTGCTCAGTTGTCTGGCACTTGGCATGATCACGATGGAGGAATTCCACCAATGGATCCACATGGTGATCGACAATATTCCCGGCAATGACGTGCCGCCCCATCTGATCGCGCTTCTGGCCGTCAAGAACCGGGCAAACGTCTTTCGCCCAAACGAGGCCGTGATGCGCCGCATTCCGCATGATCCGTTCATCACCGATGATCGGTTTGACGCGATGCTGGGGCTGCAATTCTTCATGCGCCGCGACAAGGCGCAAGTAAATGACATGACACAAGCCGAGGCAGAAGACGCCCTGCGCGCAAACCCCGAAGTGGCCGATCGTTTCTTTGCCCTCTTCCCCTTCCTGATGGAGAAAGCCGCCTAGATGGACTTTGCGACCCTTCTACAAATGCTGGACGCCACGTTGCGTCTGGCGACCCCGCTTTTGCTGGCCTGCCTTGCAGGCCTTTATTCAGAGCGGGCCGGTATCTTTGATATCGGTTTGGAAGGGAAAATGCTGGCGGCGGCGTTTCTGTCCGCAGCAATAGCAGCTGTCTCAGGCAGCGTCTGGTTGGGCCTTCTGGCGGGTATTGGTGCCTCCATGATCCTATCGGTGGTACATGGGCTTGCGTCTATCACATTCCGTGGCAATCAACTGATTTCGGGTGTGGCGATCAACTTTCTTGCCGCAGGGCTGACGGTGGTCATCGCCCAAAGCTGGTTCGCGCAAGGTGGGCGAACACCGCAGCTAAGCGGTGACGCGCGCTTTAATCCGATCACGCTGCCCTTTGCCGAGCCGCTGCGTGATGTGCCTTTTATCGGCCCAATCTATTATGAATTGATTTCGGGCCACACCGCACTGGTTTACGTTGCCCTATTGATGGTGCCGCTAACATGGTGGGTGCTGTTTCGCACCCGCTTTGGACTGCGTCTGCGTGCCGTTGGTGAAAACCCTGCAGCAGTGGATACCGCGGGGGTTTCCGTCATTACCTTACGCTTTGCCGCTGTCGGCATTTGCGGCGTCCTTTGCGGACTGGCGGGGGCATATCTGGCGACCGCACTACAGGCCGGGTTCGTCAAAGATATGAGTGCAGGGCGCGGTTTCATCGCGCTCGCGGCTTTGATTTTCGCCAAGTGGCGCCCCTGGTACGCGCTTTATGCCTGCCTTCTGTTTGGTTTTCTGCAGGCGATGTCGCTGCGCTCTGACGTTGTCGAAACTGTCGTCGGTTTCCAAGTCAACGGGCAACTCCTTGACGTCCTGCCCTACATCCTGACCGTTGTAATCCTTGCAGGGTTTGTCGGAAAGGCCATTCCCCCACGCGCCGGTGGCGAGCCTTATGTCAAAGAACGCTGAAACGCTTGCCGCGCAAATCCGAGGGGCAGCCGGTACCGAGCCGGTCAAGATCGGTTTGATCCTTGGTTCCGGCCTTGGTCATATCGCTGATACGGTCCAAGGAATTGAAATTTCTTACGATGACCTACTTGGATTTCCGCATGCTGGCGTATCCGGGCATAATCCCAAACTTGTTATCGGCGAGCTAGAAGGCATCCGCGTCGCCATATTCGGCGGTCGGTCCCACTATTACGAGAACGGGCGCGCCGATGCGATGCGTTTGCCGCTGGAAGTGCTTAAGGAACTGGGCGCAGATACTGTTATTGCCACCAACGCCGCCGGGTCCATGCGCCCAGACATGCCGACCGGATCGATCATGTGCTTGACGGATCACATCAATTTCTCTGGCCTCAACCCGCTGATCGGTGAACCAAGCGGTGCGCGGTTCGTCCCGATGAAAGACGCCTATGATCCCGAAACTCGCCAAGCCCTGCAGGTTGCCGCGAAAGCGGCTGAGGTGAACATGGCCACAGGCATTTATGCTTGGTATTCCGGTCCCTCCTTCGAAACTCCGGCAGAAATCAAAGCGATCGCCATGCTGGGTGCGGACGCTGTGGGAATGTCCACTGTACCAGAAGTGATTTTAGCCCGCTTTCTGGGACTGAAAGCGGCTGCAATCTCTACCATCACAAATATGGCTGCGGGGATGAGCAATGAATCGATCAGTCATGACCACACCAAAGCGATGGCACCTATCGGTGCGGCCAAGCTGGAAAAGGTGTTGCGCAGCTTTCTACGGGCAAAAACATAAGTCCAATTTGCCCTCACCAATACATCCACGTGGCGGAATTGCTGCGATCGCAACATAATCAGCGTCCGGGCATTTGACACTTAGCCCCTAAATCGTTTTCTTGGGTGACAGGGGCACAAGCGCCCGGAACAGTTCATGCAGATTTACCTTCCCATCGCCGAAGTCTCGGTGAATGCGTTCCTGTTACTCGGACTTGGTGGGATTGTGGGCATATTGTCCGGCATGTTCGGTGTCGGTGGTGGTTTTCTAATGACCCCCCTGCTCTTCTTCATCGGCATCCCTCCTGCGGTCGCAGTGGCGACTGAAGCCAACCAGATCGTTGCTTCGTCTTTCTCAGGTGTGCTGGCCCATTTGAAACGGAAAACCGTAGACTTGAAAATGGGCACAGTGCTGTTGATCGGCGGCCTTGTCGGCTCTGGTCTTGGCATCGTTATATTCAACTATTTGAAAGCACTCGGCCAAGTCGAGCTGCTGGTCCAGCTTTGCTACGTGGTCTTTCTAGGGATGATCGGAACACTGATGTTCCTCGAAAGCCTCAAAGCGATCCGTCGGACGGGCAAATCCGGCGGCACCGCCCCACCCAACCGACGCAAACACAACTGGGTTCACAACCTGCCTTTCAAAATGAAGTTCCGTGTCTCGGGCCTTTATATTTCGGTCATTCCACCCTTGCTGGTCGGGGTCCTTGTCGGGATCCTCGCTGCAATTATGGGCGTCGGTGGCGGCTTTATCATGGTTCCAGCGATGATCTATTTGCTGGGGATGCCGACCAAAGTGGTTGTGGGCACATCGCTCTTTCAGATCATCTTCGTCACTGCCTTTACGACGATGCTGCACGCCACGACAAACTATACCGTTGACGTGGTTCTGGCGGTTCTCCTGCTGGTTGGTGGCGTCATTGGCGCACAGATTGGCACCCGCATCGGCGTTAAAATGAAAGCCGAACAGTTGCGGATCCTGCTAGCACTGATGGTCCTGGCCGTCTGCGGCAAACTGGCATTCGACCTGCTGGTACAACCGGCAGAGCTATATTCCTTGGGTGAAGGTGGCCATTCATGATCCGCCTTTTCGCGCTGTTCATTCTGTTAGCCCTTCCCGCCAAAGCCGAAGAGATTGTGCTGGGCCTCAGCCGCGATCAAGTCGCGATCACCGCCACTTTTGAAGGCTCCGACATCCTTGTCTTCGGCGCAATCAAGCGCGAAGCGCCGATCCCGGACAAAAGCGAATTGGGCGTCATCGTCACCGTAGCTGGGCCCAATGAACCCGTGTTGGTTCGGCGCAAAGACAAACGGCTTGGCATCTGGGTGAATACCGATGAGGTCGAAGTGGACTCCGCCCCATCATTCTATGCTGTGGCCACAAATTTACCGATTAGCGACGCGCTTAGAGATACCGAAGACCTGCGCTACGGCATCACCATTCCGCGCGTGATCCGTTCGGTGGGCGCTAATGTCGGCGATAGCGCGGCCTTTACGCGGGCCTTGATCCGCATTCGGGCTGCGGAAGAGCTTTACCAAGTCCTCGAAGGGGCAGTCGACCTTGAACGGGAAACGCTGTTTCGCACGGCAATCAGCCTGCCCGCTAATCTGACGGAAGGCGACTATGAAGCCCATATTTTCC
>JBCBGX010000208.1:0-3886 GCA_038526325.1 Pseudomonadota bacterium
GGATGCTATCAAGCCGCCCAGGGTCTGGTCCACTATATATCCTGACACAGAAGATATTCGACTTGATGTCGGCCTATGTGCTGATCTCTGTGCCCTTGTTCATCTTTATGGCGGCTTTGCTTGAGCGGTCGGGCATTGCGAAACAGATGTATGACAGCCTTGATTTCTGGTTAAGCCGGGTGCGCGGCGGCGTTGCAATTGTGACATCGGTCATGGCCGTTCTGATGGCTGCTATGTCCGGTATCATCGGAGGGGAGGTTGTGCTTCTTGGCCTGATCGCGTTGCCGCAAATGTTGCGGTTGGGGTATAATCAGAACCTGGCGATCGGGACCATCTGTGCCTCCGGGTCCTTGGGTACGATGATCCCGCCGTCCATCGTATTGATCATTTACGGTTTGATCACAGAAACGTCGATCAAGGCCTTGTTCACGGGCGCGTTTATTCCCGGCTTTATGCTGGCCTCTTTCATCATCATCTACATCGTCATTCGTACGCAACTAGATCCGAGTCAGGCGCCGCTGCCGGAACCTGATCCAGAACTTGAAGGGCCGATCGAAGATCTGGGGGCATCTAGTTTGCCAAAAATGTTCTTCGGTGCACTGGCTGCGCTTTGTATTGGTTATCTGTTCGTGGTTGCACCGGTCGACCCAGAAGCAGTAGCGGAGACAGCAGTTGGGTTCCTAGCAGACTACCGTGGTTTCGTTTTTGCCATGGCTGTGTTGGCCGTTCTCTGTGCTGTGCTGTGCATTTCTGCGAAGGGACAAGTGTTTGCCGCCTTTGCATTGACGCTTGGCGCCGGCATCATGGGCCTCCTAATTGCACGATTTGGGTTCCTGACGCTGACCGGCCGTAACGTGCCGGATGGTGATCGATTTAGGCCGCCATCGCTTGGAATGCCCGAACACTTTTTGCCATTGATTGTCTTTCTCTTGATTTGTCTGATCGGCATGTTTGTTGTCCTGGGGCAGCGGCGGGTTGCGATCGGGTGGCACCACGGGAAGGGCCTGATCCCACCGTTCAGCGTCATCGGAATTGTGATGGGATCCATCTACGGCGGTGTCACCGGGATTACCGAGGCTGCAGGTCTTGGCGCTTTAGCTGTCTTTGTCATTGCAGTTTTCCGCGGCACGGCTTCGGTTGAGCTGGTTTGGACCAGTTTGATGCGGACCTTGCGGTCGACCGGGACGATCATCTGGGTGACAGTCGGGGCCGCTGCATTGGCCGGCGCCTATACGCTTGCTGGCGGACCAAACTACATCGCCCAAACAATTGTCGGAGCAGAGATGCACGCGATGGTCGTGATCCTGATTATGATGGTGATCCTTTTGTTTATGGGCGCTTTCATGGACTGGGTAGGGATTGTTCTGTTGATCATCCCGGTCTTCTTGCCAATTGTTCAGAATCTTCCAATTGAAGACATCGGCTTCATTGGAGAGCTGGAGCCCCGTCATGTCGGGATTTGGTTCGGTGTTTTGTTCTGTATGAACATGCAAGTAAGCTTCTTATCCCCACCCTTTGGGCCAGCAGCGTTTTATCTGAAGTCAGTTGCGCCGGCGCATATTTCACTGACTGACATTTTCCGAGGCTTCCTGCCATTTATTGGCGTCCAGCTTCTGGCGCTGTCGGTATTGCTGATTTGGCCATCCATCGTGACGATCCTGCTTTAGCACCAATGAAGCGGCGCGGTCGGAAAGACCCCACCAGACACTGAGAAGGTACGAAATGAAAGTTGTCCGGCTGTCCAATGAGGACAATGTTGTCACAGCCATTCGGGCGCTGGAGGTCGGAGAGGATAACGCCACCCAACAGATACCTCGCGGTCATAAGATGGCCATTCAGCCCATCGCCAAAGGTGCGGCCGTTTACAAATATGCGCAGATCATCGGATACGCGTCTGAGGACATTGTCGCCGGGGCGCATGTGCACACGCATAATCTGGAGTTCCGCGCAGTCGACGTTGACTACGAGTTTGCCACGAACCTAAGACCAGCCCTACCTGCCCAAGAGCAGCGGTTCTTTCAGGGGTTCAAGCGCGCCAACGGACGCTATGGCACCCGCAACTATTTGGCGATTCTAACCAGCGTAAATTGTTCTGCGACCGCGGCACGCATGATTGCAGGGCATTTTACGTCGGACAAGCTCGCCGCTTATCCGAATGTCGATGGCGTTGTCGCGTTTGTGCACGGGACCGGCTGTGGGATGGCCAGTTCCGGCGATGGTTTTGAGGCCCTGCAGCGGGTCATGTGGGGTTATGCGAAGAACCCGAACGTGGGTGGCGTTTTAATGGCTGGACTGGGTTGTGAGGTGAACCAGATCGATTGGTTAGTCGAAGCCTATGGGCTGACGCCCGGCCCGCTCTTCCAGTCGATGAATATTCAGGACGTCGGGGGCCTGGAGGAGACGATCGCGCTTGGCATCAAGCGGGTGGAAGAAATGCTGCCACATGTAAACGCCTTTGAGCGAGAAAAGGCGCCAGCATCGGAGCTAATGGTCGCGCTGCAATGTGGTGGCTCTGATGCGTGGTCAGGCGTAACAGCAAACCCGGCCGTGGGTTACGCTTGCGATTTGTTGGTGGCACAGGGCGGTACGGGCGTGTTGGCCGAAACGCCAGAGATCTATGGCGCGGAGCATCTTTTGACGGCTCGGGCGGTAGACCGGGCCACAGGCCAAAAGCTTCTTGGTCTCATCGCCTGGTGGAAAGACTATGTCACCCGGAATCTCGGGAGCATGGACAACAATCCGTCCCATGGAAACAAGAAGGGCGGGCTGACGACGATTTTAGAGAAGTCACTTGGTGCGGTTGCGAAGGGTGGCACGACGCCCCTGACCGGAGTCTACAGGTATGCCGAACCTGTCACCGCGAAGGGCTTTACCTTTATGGACAGCCCTGGATTTGATGCCGTGTCCGTTACGGGACAGATTGCCAGTGGCTGCACCCTTGTCTGCTTTACGACGGGCCGGGGGTCCGCATTCGGTGCAAAACCTAGCCCGTCAATGAAGGTCGCCACAAACACGGAGATGTATCATCGACAGACCGGTGACATGGACATCAATGCCGGTACGGTCTTGTCGGACGGGGCAAGTATTGAAGAAGTCGGGCAACAGATCTTTGAGATGTGGTTGGACATGGCCTCGGGCGCCCAATCGAAATCTGAAGCGCAAGGTCTGGGGGATTTCGAGTTTGTTCCATGGCAGATCGGGGCCGTCATGTAACGTCGAAGCTGCTTTAATTTGCCACGATCAGATAGCGTTCTGATCTCAAAGCAGTTTCACAAATAGATATTATAAAATTTGGTATTCCAAAAGTTGAAATCCCCTGATAGCCTCTTTCAGTGTTGAACAACATGCGTGCCGCAGGGGGAGAGAACTTGACCAAGATTAAGTCAATACGCACGCGGGTCTGGAATTGGACTGGCCCGACCGTGCCACCGCAGGGGAACTTTTGTACCAATGCGTCGGACGCGCTTTGGATGAAGGGCGACGCCATGGAATCCTTTCGGTTCCATCAATGGCTCACCTGTGAGGTTGAAACCGAAGATGGCACGATCGGTATTGGCAACGCAGCCCTCGCGCCGACGGTTGTGAAACAGGCCATCGATGATTGGTATGCGCCGTTGGTGATCGGCGAAGATCCTTTCGACTACGCGTACATCTGGGAAAAAATGTACCGCCGCACCCATGCATGGGGACGCAAGGGCATCGGGATGACGGCGATTTCTGCAATCGACATCGCGATCTGGGATTTGATGGGTCAGCTGGTGAACAAGCCGGTGTTCAAATTGCTGGGTGGTCGCACCAAAGAGAAAATCCCCGTGTATTATTCCAAGCTGTACGCGGACAGCATTCCGGCAATGCAGAAGGAAGCAGAGGAGGCACAGAAGCACGG
>JBCBGX010000209.1:0-3880 GCA_038526325.1 Pseudomonadota bacterium
GCCTGTCCAAAGTTGGTTGGGTCTTGGGGGCATTTTTCAGGTCCACCAAACCTCCACACTTCCTCCGCAGTGCCTCCTTCGCCCCGCTTCAATCCTCGACATTGTAAAAACCACATAAATCGGAGCTGGAGCTACAATGAAAGTAATAAGCCAATTCGTATTGAGTGCCCGTCCGGTGAAGGCGCTCTGGCGTAACGTCTACTGCCGCTGTTATGCTGCGTGAGCAGCATAACGCCAAGGTGTGAGCTCGTCGAGGCGGGTGATTTTGTGGTCAGCGATCTGGGCGAGAACCCAAGTGAGCCATGCCTGCGGATCAACCTTGTTGAGCTTGGCGGTTTCGATCAGAGTATAGGCAATTGCCATGGCTTTGCCGCCACCTTATGAACCTGCAAACATCCAATTTTTGCGACCTATGGCCACCGGCTTGACGGCCCGCTCGGCTGTGTTGTTGTCGAGCTCTAGGAAGCCATTCTCAAGATACGGCCGCGCCTTTGGCATGCGACCAAGTGCGTAGCGGATCGCCTTCGCCAGTGGCGATTTGCCCGATATCTTGGGCAGTTGCGCGTTAAGCCATTCTTCAAAAGCATCAAAGATGGGCTTTGCATCCGCCTGTCGATGCGCGGCTCGCTCTTCTGGCGATTTGCCCCGGGCTTCTTTCTCAACCGCATAGAGCTGGGCGATCCGTTTGATGGCCTCCTCGGCAATTGCGCTGCCCTGCGCGGCGAAGATGTCAACGAACTTGCGCCTGACATGTGCCATGCAGGCCATCTCGCTGGCTTTGTTATCACCAAACACACCATTGAAGCCAGAATATCCGTCCGCATGCACCCAGCCTTTGTAACCGGATAGGTGGTTCTCCGGATGTTCACCTTTGCGATCAACGGTAAATTGATACCATGCGCAGGGTGGTGATTGCCCAGCCCATGGTCTCTCGTCACGCACAGATCAGCCGGAACAGGCACATACTCATCACTGACAGAATCTATAGCTTTTAGTTACAGACTGCTTTCACTGTCTTTCCTTTTGATCCTCGTCCAGAGGCCCAAGATCTTCTTCGACCATCTTTTCCCACACCGCCATGTCCCGATCAAATGCCTCTTGGTCGCCGCCGTAGTCTTCCCAGAAAGGCGGTGCGGGTAGTTTTTCTTGATTGTACTTGTAGCGGGTTACCAGCTTCACCGCTTCAACAACGTCGCTAGGTTTCGCCTTCTCCATATCGCGGAGCCACCTAAACATCTCATCAACTACAAGGCGTTTCGTTTGCATCGGCATATCGGGGTGCTCGTGCCCGAGAAAGCAAAGCGCCTTAATGGCCTCGTCAACAATGTACTGCGTTCTTTCATGTGTTGGGGTCTTCGGCGCACCCAGCAGGACCTCATTCAGGTCAGCGCCTGTAAACGCTTCAAGTCGGACAAGTGCGTTGGAAGGAATTGCTCGTTTGCCCACTTCGTAAAGGTAGTAACTCTTGGCAGAGACCCCCATCATTTGGGCCATCTCAGATTTTTTGAGCCCCCTAGAAATACGGAATTTCTGTAAGTTTACATGGGGTTTAACAGACAGTGCCCGCTGTAGTTCCTCTTCGGTCTCCAGTTGTGCGAGGGCTTCTTCGTTGTCGCTGCTATCGAAAATAAAGCCGGTGCTGTTTGTTTTTTCTACCATCATAATCGGTCCTATAGTTCCGCTTTGTATTTTATTAATCGGTACCCCTCGATAAGTCCAGCAAATGGCGCTAATCTGGTCAAAAGTTGCAAGGAATGGAGGAAAGCGGTGCCAGATTTGTTAGCACAAGGCCAAACGCCGGAGGAGTGGAGTAAGTCTTTCTTGGACCATGGCGTCCACGTTTCGCCTCGCCTTATTCGATCCCGTGCACGCAAGACCGGTAACTATTATAAGCTTGGTCATCTTATGCTCTTGCTCCCGTCGCAGATAGAAGCCTTGCTTGAGCAAGGCCAGCCCGGCGCTGAGCCAAGTTCAAATCCTGGGAGACGACCTATAGGTCATCAGGTCGAGGGCCAGGTTTGATGTCTGATATTCTGCCGCGCTATATCACGCCAAAGGCGCTTGCTGAGAAGCTGGGAGCGTCACCGCGCTTTGTATCCGATACCGTTCGTGAACTCGGCTGCTTTTGTCAGATAGGTCGCCGCATGGTTATGCTTGATCGACATGTTGACGAATTTATGGAGGCGATGGAATGCCGCTCAAAATCAAGAAGCGCGACAAAATCTGGCACTACAGCGGGACGGTTGCCGGAAGGAGATTACGCGGCTCTGCGAGAACAACGGACAAAAGGATTGCAGAAAGGATTGCGGCCGAAGTCGAAGCGAAAGCTTGGCAAAGTCATCTCGATGGACCCGGGGCAATGTTGACCTTTTCGCAAGCCGCCATTGCGTATCGGCAAGCCGGACACAGCACCCGTTTCCTAGACCGAGTTGAAGACTATTGGCGTGACACGTTGGTGCCTTCAATCAGCGGCGCAGCAATTCGCCAGATGGCTTTGAAGCTGTCCCCATCATTCCAATGCGACGTTGAATAGACAGGCAATTGTACCAGCGCAGGCCATCATCAACTACGCTGCCGAACTGGAGTGGTGTGCGCCAATCCGGGTCAAGAGGTTCAAAGTGAATGCAGAGACTAAGACGCCTGCTACCGAGGAATGGGTTCAAGCGTTTTCAAGTCAGGCCTACGCTGACGGACTTCCTCACCTTGCTGCGCTTTGCCTCTTCATGTTTGGAACTGGCGCGCGTCGAGGGGAAGCGTGCGCTCTCACGTGGAGTGATGTCGAGCTCTTCAAAAAAACAGCTATCATCAATCAAACGAAAACCGACGCGCGTAGGATAGCCCACCTTCAATCACCCGTAGTGGCTGCTTTGGCCAACATCCCTTCTAATCGAAATCCTGAAGATACTGTTTTCCAGTATGCGTCCGGCGAGAGTGTTGGGCAGGTATGGAAAAACGTGGCGAAGCGCGCAGGGATAGAAGAGTTGTCACCGCACTGTTGCCGCCACGGCTTTTCGACAACGATGCTGCGCGAGGGATATGATGCCAAAACAGTTGCTGTGAGTGGAGGCTGGAAAGATGCAGTTACCGTCATGAGATACTACGCCCATGCACTTGAAGATCCTACCGTCACAGATGTCCTTTTTGGCACAAAACCGACACAAAGTAGAACTGAAACCAGTTAAGTATCTGAAATAAAGGAGAAAAATGAATATGACTACTACCCTTCGTTGGGGAAGGGTGTCCCACGGCGGGACATACGGAACCCCAGTAAAAACAGCAACAGGCAAAGCGCTGATCATCCGATGTATTTGGGCTTTAAGGATCGTTGTGCGAAGGCGTGTTTCCGATTGGCGGCGCCACGACGCAAATCGTTAAAGTGGTGTGATAAACATGTTGGCCAGTTCTTAGGCTGCTATTGTGGCTAAACTCTTCATTTCGCGTTGGTTCTTCTGGCTCAGACTGCAACATCCGCAGTCTTCCAGTGGCCCAGCCACAGACGACGGTGAAAGAAGGGGAATTTCAAAACCTCTTCCCATAGAAAGAGGGATAGGATCCAGAACGCCGGAAGGTTGAGATACAATATGCAAATTGCAGTAGCGGGCACGCGAAAGGCCCATTGGCTCCACACGAATACATGCATGACATAGACTGTATCCCCTGCAGCCCGTAATGTGTTCCCGCAGATTGCATTGGTTGCCCGAGGAAACTGCACCAATAGCAACAGTGGCAGAAAACCAAAAAGGATCGTTCGGGTTTCGGGTTCAAGGTCTGGATAGATTATATCTAACGACAGGACCATAATCACAAAGATTATGGCGACCAGAGCTGCCGCGACAAACGCACCAAACCAGGCGCGTGATAGGAAACGATCAAGGATTTG
>JBCBGX010000210.1:0-3878 GCA_038526325.1 Pseudomonadota bacterium
ATGTGAAATCCCGGACCTGTCAGCGCCTCTGGCTGCCAAACAAGTATGATAACGGCCGCAATCGCTACGGCGCGCAAGGTCAGTGCGCGCCGGTCCAGCAGCACGGCCACAAACATCACCGCAACCATGACAAAGGCCCGCTCTGTCGCGACATTGCCCCTTGACAATGCCAGATAGAAAGCGCCAACAAACAATGCGCAAACTGCAGCAATTTTCTTTGTCGAATATTGCAAAGCGATTCTCGGGATCAGTGCCAGCCCATATCGGACCACCGCAAAAATGAACCCGGTGAGTAACCCCATATGCAATCCCGATATCGCCAACAAATGCGCAAGGTTTGCAGCTCGCAAATCGGCCAACACAGCCTGTCCCATGGCGGCCCGATCCCCCGTCATGATCGCCGCGGCAAATGCCCCGGTTTCACCGGGCATCGCTGTCTGGACGGCGGTTGACAACGCCATTCGCCATGCAAAAACGCGCATTGCGATGCTGCCGACCTGCGCCGCCTCTAACCGCAAGACAGGTGTGCGCGTGTAACCCACCGCGCCGAGTTGCAGGTACCAGGCATGACGCTGGAAATCGAAACCTCCCGGTTCTGCAGGGCCTGCTGGCGGCGAAAGATGGCCGGTCATGATCAGGCGTTCACCTGGGCGAAACGTCTCAATCACCTGATCCCCATGAACCGACACACGGACACGGGCGGGGGTGCGCTCTGGCGACATCCGCGCGAGTATTACCTGATCTAGGGTCAACCGGGTTGCGTCGCTGGCTGAGCGATCAAGATGCACAACCCGCCCTTCGATCGGGCCATAATAGCGGAATGTGAGGACCGGCGCCTCGACACGGTCCGTGCGCCATTTAGCAAGTCCGATCCCCGTCACAACCAACACAATGGCAAGACAAAGCGGGGCATATGCAACGGGGACCAAACGCGCAGCGATAAAGGCCGCAAGGCCTGTCAGAGCTGCCACTGTAAGCATGGGCACGGAGGGCTCCGACGGCAGCGCATAATACACGCCAATTCCAATCGCTAGGCAGACAGGCACCCACCCGATAAGGCCTCCGCGTTGGGCCAGCAGCGCCTTTTCGATGACGGCACGCACTTGTCCTTCACCCCGCAGTCTTTTATGCCCGGCCCGAAGCCGGAACCCTACCGGAAAGCTGGTTAGCGAAAGGTAAATTCCCATGTCCGTCGTTACTCGTTTTGCCCCCTCGCCAACGGGCGCCTTGCATATTGGCAGCGCGCGTACGGCTTTGTTCAACTGGCTCTATGCACGTGGACGTGGACGTGGCGGCAAATTCCTTTTGCGTATTGAAGATACGGATAAAGCACGCTCAACCGACGAAAACCGCCAAGCGATCTTGGACGGTCTGACATGGCTGGGGCTCGATTGGGATGGGGATCCCACCAGCCAAGCCGCCAATGCAGCCCGGCATGCAGAGATAGCGCAGGAATTGCTCGTCAAAGGCGCGGCCTATAAATGCTTCAGCACGCAGGAAGACATCCAAGCCTTCCGCGAAAAAGCCCGAGCCGAGAAATCCTCCACCCTCTTCCGCTCCCCGTGGCGCGACGTGGCAGAGACCGCCCATCCCGACGCACCTTACGTGATCCGGATCAAGGCACCGCGCGACGGCGAAACAACTCTGCACGATGAGGTGCAGGGCGATGTCACCTGGGCAAATGATCAGCTGGATGACATGATTCTGCTACGCTCAGACGGCAGCCCTGTCTATATGCTCGCCGTTGTTGTGGACGACCATGATATGGGCGTCACCCACGTCATCCGGGGGGATGACCACCTGGCCAATGCGTTTCGCCAAAACCTGATCTACGAAGCGATGGGTTGGCCCAAACCGACCCTCGCCCATATCCCGCTGATCTTCGGTCCGGATGGTAAGAAACTGTCGAAACGGCACGGGGCCACCGGGGCCGCCGAATACCAAGCCATGGGCTATCCGGCGGCGGGCATGCGCAACTACCTTGCCCGACTGGGCTGGAGTCATGGGGATGACGAATTCTTCACCGATGCCCAAGCGAAAGACTGGTTTGACCTGAATGGGATCGGCAAATCACCTGCGCGGTTTGACTTCAAAAAGCTTGAAAGCCTATGCGGTCAGCACATCGCGGCGGCTGATGATGCTGCACTGCTGCAAGAATTGCAGACCTACCTTACGGCAACAAACGCTTCGACCCTAACTGAAACACAAACTGACGGAATGATGCGCGGGATGTATTGTCTAAAAGAACGCGCCAAGACCTTTCCGGAACTCATTGAAAAAGCACACTTTACCCTAACATCACGGCCAATTGCGCCGGACGAGAAGTCAGCAAAAAATCTAGATGATGTATCCCGTAGTATACTGAGAGAATTGACGCCGCAGCTGCAAAATGCTAGCTGGTCGCGAGAGGCACTTGAACAAGTCGTCGCAACCGTTGCCGAAGCTCATGACATGAAACTTGGCAAGCTTGCAGGCCCGCTGCGTGCGGCGCTTGCGGGGCGATCCGTGACACCAAGTGTGTTCGATATGATGTTGGTCCTGGGGCAAGATGAAACCATCGCCCGCTTGCAGGACGCCAGCGCCTGAAACCTATTCGTTACGAATGGTAGGTAACTGGCCACCGACGAGGTAAAACGCGCCGGCGATGCAAGAGGCCTGCGTGATGACGAAAAGGGGAAGTTCCATGGCCGAAAACACTGACACCGCAACACTGACCGTCAAAGGTCAGACCTACGAACTGCCCATTCATTCGCCCAGCGACGGACCAGATGTGCTCGACATCCGCAAGCTCTACGGTCAGGCGGATGTATTCACATATGACCCAGGCTTTACCTCCACGGCCGCTTGTGACAGCACAATCACTTTTATTGATGGCGAAAAGGGTGTGCTGTTGCATCGTGGCTACCCGATCGATCAGTTAGCAGGAAAGTCGCATTACCTAGAAGTCTGTTATCTTCTTCTTTACGGTGAATTGCCGTCCGCGACGGAGCTGGAAAAATTTGAAAGCCTGGTGACCAATCACACCATGCTGCACGAACAGATGGCCAATTTTTTCCGCGGCTTCCGGCGGGATGCGCATCCTATGGCCATCATGGTTGGTGTCGTGGGGGCCATGTCGGCCTTCTATCACGATTCAACCGACATCAACGACGCCCACCAGCGCGAAGTTGCAACGATCCGTTTGATTGCCAAAATGCCGACGATTGCGGCTTGGGCGTATAAATACACAATCGGACAGCCATTTGTGTATCCACGCAATGACCTTGATTACGCGTCCAATTTCCTGCGCATGTGCTTTGCGGTCCCGGCAGAGGATTACAACGTAGACCCGATCCTTGCGCGCGCGATGGACCGGATTTTCACGCTTCATGCAGATCACGAGCAAAACGCCTCGACATCGACCGTGCGTCTGGCGTCGTCTTCTGGGGCCAACCCATTCGCCTGTATCGCTGCGGGCATCGCCTGCCTTTGGGGGCCTGCCCATGGTGGCGCGAACCAGGCTTGTCTGGAAATGCTCAAGGAAATCGGATCGGTTGACCGGATCCCTGAATTCATCGCCCGTGCCAAAGACAAAAACGACAGCTATCGCCTGATGGGCTTTGGCCACCGGGTCTACAAAAACTTTGACCCCCGCGCCAAAGTTATGAAGGAAAGCGCGGATGAGGTTCTGGCGCTCTTGGGCGTCGAAAACAATCCGCTGCTGCAGGTCGCGATGGAGCTGGAAAAACAGGCCCTCAATGACCCCTATTTCGCGGACAAAAAGCTGTTCCCGAATGTCGATTTCTATTCTGGCATCATTCTAGAGGCGATGGGTTTTCCAACCTCGATGTTCACCCCGATCTTCGCATTGGCCCGCACCGTAGGCTGGATTTCGCAAT
>JBCBGX010000211.1:0-3848 GCA_038526325.1 Pseudomonadota bacterium
GTTTGAGATCTTGGGCCGCTACGAAATGGACCGAGGCATTCAGTTCTTCGGGTTCGATAATCTTGTGGATTTTGGCTTTGAGTGGTTCTTTCACGTCAATCACGTAAATCCGACTTGACCGGATGCCGGGGATGATCAGGTAGCGGCGTTCAAGGAACGCGTGGCCTGTCAGAGGCGATAAGGCTGAAGAACAGGCGTTCCAACCGAAATGGTGAAACTCATCCCCTTTGTTCGGCATAAACAGACTGTGAACGATCTGACCGTATGTGTCTGATTTCGGGTCCACATCAACCACGGCGAGCCCATCAGGCTGGCTGCCATCGGGGCTCAGCATCAGCGTAAAGGCGAGCGTTTCTGTCGGGGCCTCCATCGCAATTTTTGCTGTTGGATAGAATGTCGGATCAGGTCTTAGGTTCATTAAAATCTCCTCCCAGATTTTTTTGAAAAAGGCCGGTTTGCCGGCTTCTTTGCTATCGACTGACATGCCAAAATCAACGGCACGAAATGTCTGACAATTAACCCGATATGAATACAGGATGGGCTTTCGATCAAGAAAATAAATCTCGGCGCGTATTTTCGACGCACGGTGGTCGCAAATTCTGGGTAGATTAATTTGGTATTTCGGGTGATAATTTTGTCAGCCAACAATGCCGGGAACTTTTTAAGATGACGCTGAGTGTGCCAAATATGGCGTCATGCGCAGATTGTCCGATCCGCTATAACGCAGTGTGTTCACGCTGCGATCAGGACGAATTGGCCGAGCTTGAAGAGGTCAAATACTATCGGTCCTACGCCGCTGGGCAGCCGATCTTTTTCGCCGGTGACCCGCTGGAGTTTGTCGGATCAATCGTTTCAGGGGTGGCCAGCCTGACCCGGACGATGCCCGATGGTCGGGTGCAAATGGTCGGGCTGTTGTTGCCCAGCGATTTTTTGGGTCGCCCAAACCGCGACACCATCATTTGCGATGTCGTTGCCGAAACGGATGTGATGCTGTGTTGTTTCCGCAGACGGCCTTTTGAGGCGCTGATCGAAGCGACACTCCATGTCGGTCGACGTCTGCTGGAAATGACGCTGGACGAGCTTGATGCCGCGCGGGAGTGGATGTTGGTGCTAGGTCGCAAGACGGCACGTGAAAAGATCACTTTTGCATATGATTGCCAAGCGTATGTCCAAGTTGGAACCTGGCGAGACAGCGAATGCCAGCTTTACGCTGCCCATCACGCGCGAGACGATGGCCAATTACCTTGGGTTGACGATTGAAACGGTCAGCCGTCAAATGTCATCGCTGAAAAAAGATGG
Source organism: Pseudomonadota bacterium (assembly GCA_038526325.1). Taxonomy (GTDB): domain Bacteria; phylum Pseudomonadota; class Alphaproteobacteria; order Rhodobacterales; family Rhodobacteraceae; genus Yoonia. The sequence continues at coordinate 1,300 of JBCBGX010000211.1, forward strand.
TCTGATCACGTTTAAAGATCGGCGTGACATCATGCTGCATGATCTTGACGCCCTGAAAGCCGAAACAGGCGAAGACGCCTAGCTGGCAACGAACTATACCAACTTTGGCGCTCCGTCAGGTCACTGTCAGACAGGCGCAAGTCGCGTGATGCTGAATGCGCTGGGACGTGCTGCCCAGAAACAAGCTGGCAACCGATCCCAGGCCACGGCGGCCCATCACGATCAGGTCTGCGTTCTTGTCTTTGGCGATTCTGAGCACCTGGCGCACAGGGTCGCCGATATGCATGTCAGTCTGAACCTCGCAGCACTTGCCCTTGGCCAGTGCCGCCGCTTCGGCAATGATCTTTTTGCCCGTTTCTTCTAATTCTGTATGGGACGGTGCGGTCAGCAGCTCGTGATAGCCAACCGGCCAGCCTATGACAAAAGCTGTTGTTTCAGCCTGAGGGGCATGGACGATTGTCAGTGACCCACCACCGGCACTGGTCATGTCGCAGGCAGCGGCAACGGCGTTTTTTGAACAGTCAGAGCCGTCAACGGCAACCACAATTGTCTTAAACATAGTCTTCTCCTCCTTCGATAATGATCGGGCAAATAGGGTCAGCAGGCGCGGGACGTGCCCCAGCACCATGTCATTTCCCAAAATACCTGATGCCCTGCCGGTGCTTTAGCGACACATCAGGATTGGGCGGTCTGCCATTTCCAACAGGCTGCGTGTCGCGCCGCCAAAGACGGCTTCGCGCAGGCGCGAATGGCCATAGGCCCCGCTGATGATCATATCCGCCCCGACTTCGCGCGCGCGGCGCAATAGAATGTCGCCGATTTGGGGTTCAGTTTTGGCGAGAACAGCCACCTCGGCCTTGGTCCCATGCCGCATTAGGTATTGTGCCATTGCCCCGCCCGGATCTGACCGGTCTGCGGCATGTTGTGGCGGATCAATGATACAAATGTCAGCCTTTTCTGCCTGTTGCATCAAAGGTAGGGCGGCGCGGGCAGCAGATAGCGCCTCGGCCCCGTCGTTCCATCCCATCAGCACATGGCCGCCCACATTGGGGGCTTTGCAGCCTTTGGGGATCATCAAGACCGGACGCTCGGCACTGAACAGGCAGGCCTCGACCAGCGCTGCAGCCTCCGGATTGTCCTGATAAGGTCGGGGGAGGACGACCAGATCAGAAAAACGCAATTTGCGGGCAAGATACCCGGTCAGGGCTGGGCCTTGAACAGTTGCCGCTTGCAGTGACCAGCGCACCATTTCCCCGTGCATCCGGTCGTTTAGCCAGACCTCAAGCGCTTCGCGCTCTTCCATCGCGGTGCGGGTCTGTTCGGCAACCATCAGGGCCTCGGCCCCGAGGTAATAATTGTTTGTTTCAGTATGACTGATCGTGACAACATAGATGTCCAGATGGGCATTCATCCGATCGGAAAGTGCGATCGCGGCATCAAGGCCCTCGGTCGACTGATCAGTGTCGGTCACTATCGTCGCAATGATCTTATAGGACATCGGTCCGGCTTTCCCCATATCGGCTACACGTTGGGGGGCGATCGTTCGCGCAAAACCGCTCCTTGACCTGACTATGCCTGATTTTGGAATCAGGCGTGTTGATCCAGGTCAAGTGAGCGGTGATCTGTCTGGGTTTATGAGTTTGGAATATAGCCTGGGGGATAAACCGGGGCTGTATTGGTCTTTACACGATCCTCCCAAATCTCTCTGACAGTGGTGACCGCCTTGTCGTTTGCCTCAATGTAAGATCCAGTGGCCGCCATGTTTTCGATCGTTTCATCACCCTCGGCGATTTCGACTTCGGTCATTGGGATGTCTGGTGTAAGTGGCGGCAATTCAAACAATGCTCGCAAAGCTTGATGAATGGTTGGGCGGTTTTCGTCATCGAGTTGAGGTTCGACATGGTAGTCTTCCAAGCCGATATAGCGGTGCTCAAAGCTCACTTTTCCTGAGGCGTCATCTCTAAACGCGATGGTGCCTTCACCATCTGTTTTGGTAAGAAACCCCTCTAGCTTAAGCATGAGAGGTAAGTCTTCCATGACGTTTTGAAGGTCATCAAGCTCGATCTCCTGACCTAGGTAATCCTTGAACAAAGCTTCAACGGTTGTCTTGGCGGGCTGTGTCAGCTCCGTTGGTGCGTTTCCCGTCGTAGGAGGATTGTCTGTTGCAGTCGCCGGTCTGTCGTCCAGTTTGAACAGGATGCGTAGTTCTTTATGAAGATCCAACCCATCTTCGGTTAGGTAGTCTGCCCCGACGATTATGTATCCTTGGCCAAAATAGACGTCAGGTTCATACTGATCGGTAAAGGCGATTTTACCTTGCCAATTGCTTTGCTCCAAAAAACTTTCCAGACGGAACAGAAGCGGGCGGTCTGCCATGATTTGTTCCAAGACGTTATCATCGATGTTGCTAACGTTTGACCCCAACAGCAAACCAATCATTTCAGGTGGATCCTGGCGAAGCGCCGCGGGGGCAGCATTTTCAGCCTGCAGCCTATTGGTTTCAAGATTGAACGTGTATCTATGTGCCGTTGGTGGGGGGCGTCCTGTGG
>JBCBGX010000212.1:0-3848 GCA_038526325.1 Pseudomonadota bacterium
AAGCTGAACGGTCCTTTCCTTTTCATCCTGGCCACCCTGATGATTGATGCCATCGGGATCGGGATCGTGTTTCCGATCATGCCGGATCTGATGGACCGTGTCGGTGCAGGCAGCACCGCAGAGGGCGCATTCTGGGGCGGGATCATGATGTCCGCCTATGCCGGGGCGATGTTTCTGTTCGGGCCCATCATCGGCAGCCTGTCAGACGCCTATGGGCGCAAACCGGTGCTGATTGCGGCGCTGGTGACGCTGACCATCGACTATATCATCATGGCGCTCGCCCAGACCTATTGGGTGCTGCTGGTGGGCCGGGTCGTGGCAGGTATGGCGGGCGCTACCTATATCACAGCGACCGCATACATTGCCGATATCGCCAAGCCAGAGGAACGCGGCGCCGCTTTTGGCATGATCGGGGCAGCGTTCGGTATTGGTTTTGTGCTGGGACCGGCCATGGGTGGTATCGCATCGGACTGGCATATCACGGCACCTTTCTGGATCGCGGCAGGAATGTCGGCGTTGAACGTGGTTTTTGGATTGTTTGTTCTGCCCGAGTCTCTGAAACCAGAAAATCGCCGGCCTTTCGGCAGGCGCGATCTTAATCCCTTCGGCACGATCATCCGCGCCTTTGCCATTCCCGGCCTTGCGATCCCGCTGATCTGCATCTTTGTTTTTGAGTTCGCGAACATGGTGTACCCGACCCTATGGGCGTTCTGGGGGCGAGAAGTCTTTGCTTGGGACGGGTTCACCATTGGCCTGACACTGTCGGCTTACGGCGTGCTGATTGCGGTGGTACAGGCGGGTGTCCTGCCTCAGCTGACAAAGCGATTCGGGGATTTCAAGACGCTCAAAATCGCGACTATCGCCGCCATACTCGCCATGCTGGGCTTTGGGGGGGCGGGCACGGTTTGGGCTGTGGCGATTTTGCTGCCCATTGCGGCTCTGTCGGATATGGCGCCGCCGCTGATGACGGCCTTTGCCTCTAACCGGGTCGGCGAAGACCAGCAAGGACTGGTTCAGGGGGTCATCGCCTCGCTTTCGTCAGTGGCGGCGGTTGTGGCACCCCTGGCGCTGACAGGTGTGTTTGAACGCTTTATAAATGACGGACCGCTATATTTACCGGGAGCGCCCTACCTGTTAGGCGCGCTGCTGATCATTGCAATTGTTCCGCTGATCTGGCGGATCAACAAATCGGCCTGATCAGGTGCTATGAGTTAAAGCCCAAGATATGCCAAATCTCGAAAAAGATCAGCTCCCCCAAGACATAGATGCTGCGCGCGGCCTGAACCTGATTATGGGTGTCTGCCTGCTACTGGTTGCTGTCTTTCCTGGCTTTCCCGTTGCAATGGGGATTTATCATGATGGGTTGAGCAGCGTGGTAGGATGGCCCCCGCTCTTTAACTGGTTTGCACTTTTGCTGGTCAGTAGCGTCGCAAGCGGTCTTTACACGATCTTTGCGGCGAAGCCCGTTGGCGTGACGGTGCGCTTCGAAAAGGATGGATTTGTCCTATCACAGCGGCTGTGGTTGCGACCACGAACTGAGCAGCGAATCGTCTGGTCGGATGTGAAACACGTTCAGGTGCTGGACTCTGGCCGGCACGAAGGGATCACCATTAGTGGGGCGGACGGCCCTTTGGGATCGTTTGTGAACCGCTACGCCGCTATTTCCCTATCTGAAACTGTCAACCGGCTGCGTCAGTCAGCAGAAAACGCCGGATACGCTTTGGAACGTGACGGCGGTTTTAATCTGTTTCTGATGCGCAAGGATATTTGGCGGGTCGTTCCGATATCATCCTCGTAAGCTTGCGCGCTTTGCGGTCTAAGGGTCGCTTACGCCCATCATGTCCGCTACATCCAACATCCGGCAGGAAAAGCCCCATTCATTGTCATACCACCCAAAGATCCGCACAAGGCCGCCCGTGGTCACCCGCGTTTCTGGCAATGAGACGATCACGCTTTCCGGACGTGCCCGCAGGTCGGTTGACACAAGGGGTTTGTCGGTCCAGCCGATGATGCCGGATTGGTCGCGTAAAAGCGCGTGGACGTCCCTTAAACCAACCTCTTGATCAAGTATCACTGTCAGGTCCACAGCCGAGACCGAGGCGACCGGCACTCGCACCGCCGCGGCCTCGATACGGCCTGCGATATCGGGGAGGACCTGGTTGAGCAGTTGCTGTGCGGACGTGGTTGTCGGCACCATCGAAATCGCCGCAGCCCGACTGCGCAACATATCCCCGCGCGGCGCGTCGATACTGGGCTGACTGCCCGTGTAGCAGTGGATGGTTGTCATCCAACCGGTCTTTAACCCCCATGTGTCATCGATTAGTTTCACCAATGGCGCCAGCGCATTGGTGGTACAGGAGGCGTTCGAGACAACCGACTGATCTGCCAGCAGATGCGCATTTGCCCCCAGAACCATCGTCAGGTCGGCAGTCTGAGATGGGCCAGAGATCAGGACGCGGCCAGCGCCTGCTTGCAGGCCCCGTTCGGCAAAGGCGCGGTCCCCTGCGCGGCCTGTACATTCAAAGACGATATCCGTGTCCGACAGATCAAGATCACGCAAATCTTGTGTTCGGTACAGTGGAATGCGGTGCTGATCGATAACAAGTGTTGTTCCATCCAGTTCGACCTTTCCGGGAAACGGACCAAACACACTGTCATAAGCAAACAGGTGGGCGCACAAGTCAGGCGCGGCTATATCGTTGATGCCAGTGATCCGAATCTCTGACCAATCCCCACGGGCCCAGGCACGCAAAGCGGTCCGGCCGATACGGCCAAAACCGTTGATAAACACGCTTTGCATAGCCAGCCTCCCCAAAAGGTCGTTGCCCGGATGCTGCACCGTAGCGTCACTTGCCACAAGTGGGGTTTCCACAGCCGCAAGGTCCACGATATACCGCGCCCAGGACAATGTGGGGTAGAAGGCGTTATCACCGAGAAAAGAATCGGTGCCGAATCTGGTTAATAAGTGGTTAAATACCGTGCGGATCGCCGAAAGATCGATCGCAAGGAAGATACAATCGCCTTAAATGATGGCATTGTGTCGGAAACGACAACCTGATGTGACAGAAAGTATAGGTAGATAGTGAAAACAGTTGGTTATCGGCGGATTATTGCCAAATACTGTTTCAGAAACCAGGGATAATGCCCAACAAAAACGGGGATTAAGAACCTCGAAACAACAAGTTAGCGTCACTTTTTGGCCTAATTTGAATGAGACTTAGATAATCAAGGGCTGATGCGTGTAGACGTTGAAGTCGCAGATGTTTGAAAGCTGGATGTAAAGATGGCTAAGGCACAAGTAAAAGATAACACGGACGACAAGGACAGTTTTGTCGACGAGTTGAAGCCAGGCACCAAGTTGATGCATGGCCAATACACGATCGAAAGCTTCCTGAACGCCGGTGGCTTTGGCATTACTTACCTTGCCAAAGACAGTCTCGACCGCAAGATCGTGATTAAAGAGTGTTTCCCCGGTGCCTTTTGTCGCCGCAGCCGCTACGTGGTGCAGGCACGGTCGCGTGCGCACCAGAATGAATTGAAATCTATCGTTCGGCTGTTCGTGCAAGAAGCGCGCAGCCTGGCCAAGTTGGACCACCCGAACATCGTGGGTGTGCACCAGGTTTTTGAAGACAACGATACAGCTTACATGGCGCTCGACTTTGTTGAAGGTCGCGATCTGCTGGACACAATCGAAGATCCCAATTCAATCCTGACGCCTCCGCAGATCAAAACGATCTTGAAAGAGATTTTGGGCGCGGTCGGCTTTATCCATGATCAGGGTATCCTGCACCGTGATATTTCGCCCGACAACATTCTCATCAACCAGGATTACCACCCCGTTCTGATCG
>JBCBGX010000213.1:0-3843 GCA_038526325.1 Pseudomonadota bacterium
CCAGACGCCCCACTTTCCAGCCGTGTGTGTGGCGAGGTGGGCGTCTGGCAACATGCATTAGACGAGGTCGAAAAGATCACGGGGCCCGTAGCGACGTTTATCGACCTCGATTGTACCTCGCCTTTGCGCCTGCAGGAAGACCTCGACGGCGCGATCGCGCTTTTTGAAGCGGAACAGCCCGACATGGTGATGTCGTGCTGCGAAAGCCGCAAAAATCCCTATTTCAATATCCTGGAGGTGGATGAGACTGGAAAGCTCGGCGTATCCAAACCCCTGCCCGGCGGCGTTGTTGCCCGTCAGCAGGCGCCGAAGGTGCTGGACCATGTCGGCCTCGTCTACGTCTTAAAGCCAGATTACCTGCGGACGGCGACGGCCCTTTTTGACGGCCAGGTCATTCCTTATGAAGTGCCGGGAGAACGAGGACTCGACGTCGACAGCCCAATTGATTGGGAGATTGTAGAATTTTTGATGGGTCGACAGATCGCGCGGGGCCTCAAGTCAGCGCCATAGGCGCCCGCCAGCCTTCCCACCATCGTTCTTTCGCCTTCTTGGCCTGATACGCAGCGGCGATCGCCTCCTGATCATAGATTGTTTCAACCCAATCGCGCAGCGCAATGCCTCTTTCGGCCCGGGCCGCCAAATAGCTTTCGAGAACGTAGTCCAAAACTCCCGTCTTGGTCTTTCGGATGTGGAGATACTTGAAACTAAGCTCCGCGCGAGCGACTTCATCAGCCACGTCGTGGAAATGCAAAAGATAGAGAGCGGCCGCCAGGCCAGTACGATCCGCCCCGGACTTACAGTGGATCATAAATGGGCGCGGCAGCGACTCAAAGGCATTCAAAAGGGCCGTCAGTCGCTCTTGCTTTGGAAAGCTGCGCGCAGCGAGATGCACCGTGACCAATTCAAGGCCTAGGGTTTCGCAACTTTCTTGTTCAAACAAATAGTGGGATTGCTGCGCCACCCCGCGCAGATTCAAGACCGCTTTGACCCCCATCTCAGCATAACTGACAAACCGATCATGATGCGGATGGTTGGACCGATACACCCCCGGCACGATCTCTGCGAAATTGTGCCAGCGATATCGCAGGATACCATGATCCATCCAAAGGTAGTGCCGATACGACCGCTTGCGCTCCTCAGGATCAGTGATGTCGCGCCCAAAAGACTGGCGATAAGACTTTTCCTTTTTATCAAGCCAAGTTGCCATTTTCCGAAGCATTGCGGTTGCCTTTCACGCCGGTTGCGCCTGACATGGGGCATCAAACGCCGGTTGGCAACGGGGGGCCGCAACGTGTCAGCGCATTCAGTTCTTGTCTTGGGCGCCGCGAGTTGGAACCGCATGGTGCATGTCGACACACTACCGCAGGGCAGAGAAGCAACAATCTTTGCCGGTCATGAGACAGAGGCCGCAGGATCCACTGGCGTTGGCAAAGCAATGGTCGCCGCCGCATTGGGGCATGCCACAACATTGCATTGTGCCCTTGGAAAAGATCGGCACGCGTTACAAATCAAAGAAGCTTGCGCGGCACGTGGCATCGTAACCCTCGTCGATGAGCATGACGCGCCCACCCCCCAACACTTGAACATTATGGATCAGTCCGGAGGTCGATACTCGATTTTTCTGTCGAACGGGTCTGAAACTCCAGTGTTGGATATGGACCGCCTTACAATCGCGATCGGCGCGGCAGAAACGATCTTTCTGAGTTTGGCCGCATCATCGCGTATTGCTCTACCTCTTTTGGAGAACTCCACGGCTCCTGTCTTACTCGATCTTCACAACTACGATGGACAGAACCCGTGGTATGATCCGTTCATTGCCGCGGCGGATGTCATCCAGCTGTCTAATGTGGCGCTCACTAACCCACGACCGGTGGTTGACCGCTTGCTAGCAGGCCGTGCCCAGCAAGTCATCCTCACAAAGGGCGGTGCCGGGGCTGAGATCTTTACCCCCGCGATACATCACTGCGCTTCGGCGCACCCTGCACGCTTTGTTGACAGCAACGGTGCCGGCGATGCCTTCTCTGTTGCGTTTTGGCATGCGCAGACGACGGGGGCGTCGCTGGCCGAAGCTGCACATTTCGCCTCTGTCGCTGCGGCAATGGCCATTGAAACCTACGATCTCTTTCCCGCCGGTCGCACCTTAAAGGACATTGCCCTACGTGCGGCGGTCAAGACGCCCGATGCGTTGCCACCAATTGCCCCAGCACCGAAAACACCCTAAACCGAAACAAACAAATTGGGGGCACCATGCAGATTGCCGGGCGCAAAATCGGGCCAAAAGAACCACCACTCGTGATCGCAGAAATTGGGATCAACCATGGCGGCGACCTCACCGTGGCGAAAGAGATGGTCCGCCTGGCCGCCGGGGCGGGGTGTGAGATGATCAAACACCAGACCCACATCATCGCAGACGAGATGACGGATGAGGCGAAACAGATTTTTCCGCCAAACGCCGATGTCTCGATCTGGGAGGTCATGGAACGTTGTTCACTCAGTCAAGAAGACGAGGCGGAGCTGAAGCGTTACACTGAAAGCCTTGGGATCATTTGGATCTCGACCCCGTTTTCACGTGCTGCTGCTGACTTCCTCGAAACACTCGACGTGCCCGCCTACAAAATCGGGTCGGGAGAAGCAGACAATCTGCCTTTGATCCGCCATATCGCGCGCAAGGGAAAACCGGTGATCATGTCTACCGGGATGCAGACAATCGAGACAATGAAAGCCAGCGTGCAGATCCTCGAAAACGCAGGGATCGACTATGCGCTCCTCGAATGTACGAACCTTTACCCATCCCCACCTGAAATCGTCTCGCTGCAGGGTGTGACCGACCTGAAAGAGGCCTTTCCCAGCGCGGTCGTCGGTTTCTCTGACCATTCCATCGGACCAGATATGGCGCTGGCCTCCGTTGCCCTTGGCGCTTGCATTCTGGAACGTCATTACACAGATACCCGGTACCGCACAGGACCCGACATTATCAATTCGATGGACCCCGCAGAGCTGCGCCACATCATCGACCGGTCCCGCGAAATTCACATCGCCCTTCATAACCCAAAGCAGCGGACGGACGCAGAGGCACCGGTGTACGCGTTTGCCCGCGCCAGCGTGGTTGCGGATGCCGATCTGCCCCAAGGCCACACAATTTCAGAAGCAGACATCTGGGCCCGCCGCCCCGGCTCTGGTGAGATCCCAGGTTACGAATTTGACAAGGTTGTCGGAAAGACCCTGCGCCATCCCGTGAAACACAACCAGCAACTGAAGTGGTCCGACTTCACATGACTCTGACCCGGGCCGATTTGGGCATCTGGCTGATCAACCTGGACCGAGACATAGATCGGCGGGCTGCGATGGAACAACAGCTTGATACCTTGGGCCTGCGCTACACCCGTTTTGCGGCAATCTTTGGCAAGGACCGCGTCAAAGAGCTCTCAGAACGCGCGGACGCGGACGCTTACGCCCGCAATATGGGCAGTCCGATCTTGCCTGGCAAAATGGGCTGCTACGCCAGCCACGTTGCCGTTTGGGAGGCCTTTTTGACAAGCGACAAAGACGTTGCACTGGTTCTCGAAGACGATGTTGTTTTTCATGACGACTTTGTAAACGCACTTGATCTGGCACTGGCACACGCGGACCGCTGGGATACCCTGCGGTTCAATTGTATTCGCGCCAAGATACCAGTTAGCCAAGGTACGCTCGGCCCCTATACGCTCAACGGCTACATCGGCCCGTTCACCGGCAACGCGGCATATCTGATCCACCGGTCAGTCGCCGAACGCATCCTACCAAACCTTTGGCCACAAACACGTGCGTTTGACCACGAACTGAACCGCTTTTTCCGTCATAACT
>JBCBGX010000214.1:0-3818 GCA_038526325.1 Pseudomonadota bacterium
ATGCGGAACCGTTGCAACTCCTAGCGGTGACTGAGCGATCGTCCGCAGCTGGTGGTTCGCAGCCAACTACGCCAACCGTAACAGCGCATGGGCAAGATACGGCACGCCACGTAGCCCAACAGATGGCTGCGCACATCACGCAGCATGTTGGGCGTGTGACAGAAATCGCGTTAAACCCAGAAGAGCTTGGTCGGGTGCGGATGGCTATGACGGCGGTCGATGCCAGCATTACCCTGAGCGTTTTAGCCGAAAGGCCTGAAACCGCAGATTTGTTAAGGCGAAACATCGACATGCTCGCACAGGAATTTAGAGCGTTGGGATATGATGATATCAGTTTTTCCTTCGGCGATAACGGGCCATCTGCGGAAGAAAAGTCATCCCAAAACGAGCAAATGTCTGACGATGTCACTAGTGAATCGGGACCAGCAATTAAATCACAAGCACAACCTATATCCGGTCTTGATTTACGCCTTTGAGGAAACTTCATGGAAATAAGCACTATCAATCAATCCACCAACACGGTGGCTGCTGCCAATGATGTAGCGACAAGTGAAATCAGTTCTGACTTTGAAACGTTCTTGCGCATGTTGACGGTCCAGATGCAAAATCAGGACCCACTTAATCCCGTCGATTCGACTGATTATGCCACTCAGCTGGCGACTTTTTCTGGTGTTGAGCAGGCCGTATTGACAAATGATCTGCTCAAGCAGCTCACGTCACAAATGAATTCTAGTGGGCTCGCGGACATGGCCGCTTGGGTTGGCAAAGAGGCACGCGCCGCTGCCCCCGCCTATTTCGACGGTGATCCAGTAACTCTGTCACCAAGTCCACCAGCACTCGCCGATCAGGCTCAGATCGTCATTCGAAATGAAAATGGAGTTGAGGTGCAAAGGCTTGATATTCCGCTCAGCACCCGACAGATTGAGTGGGCAGGCGTCGGCCCGGGCGGGCTACCTTTTCCTGAAGGCCAATACTCTTTTGATCTGATCAGCAGCGCTGAGGGTGAAGTTATCTCAGTCGAGCCGATTGAGATCTACAGCACTGTAACCGAAGTGCGCGCGCAAGATGGGCAGACCACCCTGATACTCCAAGGTGGTGCTGCAATTTCCACCGATCAGGTGAGCGCCTTGCGGGATCCGCTCCTTTGACCTTTCATTTGAGACATCCGAATTCAGCCGGGTGCAACGATCAGTATTCCAGGTGCAAGTCAGTTGCCATGTTGGCGCATACATGATGCCGTCGAGGTGAAAGACCGGCAACCAGCTCTATGCCGCATTTATTTTCTTTCAGACTAACCTGTCTTGCGCGGGATGAGTAACCGCCGCTTGGAGCACTCTCGGTCCGGATATCGTAGCGCTTCTGACTTCAGATATTTCGAACTGCAAATCTAGGGCGACCGTAAAGCAGAGACCGCAACTACGCATCGACTATATGATAACATACCCTTGAGCGCAGTCATTCGCTCAGCCAATTTGATCGCGCCTCGCGCTTTCATACGAAAACAGCCTATAGGGCATTGGCCAGCCAAATCGCTGCAGCCGTCAGAACGCCCCCCAACGCCATCCACGACAATCGGGCGATGCGGCGTTGGGGTTTTGGTGGCGGTGGCGGGTTGTGCAAGCGGATTAGTGCGTCTTCAGCGAGCCGGGGCAGTTGTGGTCCAAACCGCGCAAGTATCATTGCAGTCTTCCCAAGGTCCCGCATCAGCGCTTTAGGACCGATGCTTTCCTTGATGTAGTTTTCAACCACAGGCTTTGCGACGAGCCAAATATTCATATGTGGATCAAGCGATCGGGCAACCCCTTCTACGACGACCATGGTGCGCTGCAGCAGGATTAACTCAGTGCGGGTTTCCATTCCAAAGCGCTCAGTAACTTCAAATAGGTAGCTCAAAAGGCGCGCCATCGAAATGCGGCTGGCATCCATTCCGAAAATTGGTTCGCCGACGGCCCTCAATGCGCGGGCAAATTCATCAACGTCCTGATCCGCGGGGACATACCCGGCCTCAAAGTGCACTTCGGCAACGCGTTGGTAGTCTTTACGGATGAACCCAAAAAGGATCTCGGCGTAAACGCGGCGGGTATACTCATCGATCCGCCCCATGATGCCGAAATCGTACGCTATGATATCGCCATTGGCTGCGACTTTCAGATTTCCTTGGTGCATGTCACCGTGAAAGTAACCATCACGCAGAGCGTGGTTCAGAAATAGTTGCAAAACGCGCGCAGCCAGTTCAGTTCGGTCATGGCCAGCAGCGTCAAGCGCGTCATTGATGCCGATATTTGTTCCTTCCACCCAGTCCAGTGTCATGACACGGCGGCCGGACAGATCCCATCGGACTTTGGGCACGTCGAAACCGGCGTCGCCGTCAGTGTTTGCGGCGAATTCGGCTGCAGCTGCACTTTCAAGACGCAAGTCGAGTTCACCCATCACGACGCCTTCAAAATGGGTGATAACGTCCATCGGGCGCAGGCGACGTGACGCCGGCGACAGCACTTCAATTGTGCGCGCCGCAAAATAAAACGCATCAATATCGGTGCGAAAGGCTCGTTCAATGCCGGGGCGAAGAATTTTGACGGCCACCGCATCTCCGGTATCAGCCAGATGGGCTTTGTGAACTTGTGCCAGTGATGCCGCCGCGACAGGTTCCGAAAAAGACGCGAACAGTTGGTCGAATGAATGGCCGAGCTCTCGCTGAATTGCGCCCTTGGCCTCACGCATGGAAAAGGGAGGGAGCTTGTCCTGCAGCACACGCAGTTGAACCGCCATGTCATCCCCAACGACATCCGGGCGGGTCGATAGAATTTGGCCGAACTTGATATAAGCAGGACCAAGTGCGGTCAGTGCGCGTGGCACCGGAGGCATGTCTAGATCGCCGCGATATCCCAACCATTGAAACGGCCAAACCAGTGTTCTGAAAGTGATCCGAAGCAATGGGCCAGCCTCTAACGCATCAAGCACGACCTTCATTGCGCCAGTACGTTCGAAAGTGGCGCCCGTACGGATCAGTCGGATAATGTTATGGGGGCCGCGCAATTTTAGAGCTTCCACCCTGAATGCAATGCCGCAATACCCATGCTGAGATTGCGATATTTTGCATTGTCGAAGCCGGCGGCCCTAACCATGCCGAGGAACGTGTCTTGGTCGGGAAACTTGCGGATTGATTCCACAAGATATTGATAGCTGTCCCGATCCCCGGTGATAACCTGCCCCATGCGTGGGATCACATTAAACGAATAGGTGTCATAGGCCGCTTGCATCATCGGATTGGGCAACTGGCTGAATTCCAGCACCATCAGCCGACCACCGGGTTTGAGCACGCGATAGGCCTCAGCCAGGGCATCTTGTGGCCGAGTGACATTTCTGATGCCAAAGCTGATTGTGTACACGTCAAAGGTATTCGCTTGAAATGGCAGTTGCATGGCGTCGCCCACGATCCAATCAAGGCTTTCGGACATGTGCTCAGCCTCTGCGCGTTTTCGGCCTTCCACCAACATTGGCTCTGTCAGGTCCAGCACTGTCGCATGCCCTTGGCCCGCGCGTTTCAAAAAGCGGAATGCAATGTCGCCGGTGCCGCCCGCTACGTCCAAAAGCCGTTGACCACGGCGGGGTGCAAGCCAATCCATCATGGCATCTTTCCAAATGCGATGAATGCCGCCGGACATCACGTCATTCATGATGTCGTATTTGCTGGCAACAGATGAAAACACGCCCTGGACACGACCAGCTTTTTCGTCCTCCCGCACGGTTTCAAACCCAAAATGTGTGGTGCTGTCTGGTTCGTCAGTCATCGTTCTATCGCCCAATTGCTGTCGACC
>JBCBGX010000215.1:0-3816 GCA_038526325.1 Pseudomonadota bacterium
GATCTGTTTGATTTCATTAACTGGTCCCCCCTTTAGGATGTATTCCGGGCATGATACTAACGCGTCTTGCCCGTTTGCAAACAATAGTTAACAAAACGTAAATAAAAATTCGACTAATCAACTTCAGATCATAAGATGGAATGATGCAAAGAAAGACGCGCGACATATTGAAGGTAAAGTTGCGACGGTTCGCCGTCTGCGTTGGTTTTGGCACGGCGATGGCTGTTCCCGCGCACGCTCATCCGCATGTGTTTATCGATGCCAGGGCCGAATTTCGCTTCAACACGGCGGAAGAACTGGACAAAATACGGATCACTTGGATCTACGATGCGTTCACCAGTCTAACACTTATGGCCATACTTGACCTAGACGACGATAACGACACTGTCCTGTCGGAGGCGGATCGTGCGCGTATCGTCCAGGCCCAGACGATCTGGCCGGATGACTTCGAAGGCGATACTTACCTAGAAACCGCCGGGCAGAGCGTCGGTTTTGGAAAGCCACTCAACGGTTCGTCTGACATGCTGGACGGACGTATATGGGTATCATTCGATCTTCCGCTGCTCGATCCCTTGGTGGTCACCGATGCGGTCGAGTTAAGGCTCTTTGATCCTACGTACTATTACGCTTATTCGGCCATTGGGGTTGGTTCATCCAATGCATGCGATGCAGAAGTGCGTCCGTTCGAGCCATCTGCCGCAACATCAGGTTTGCAAGCACAATTGGTAAAGTTGTCTCGGGAAGAAACACCCGAGCAGGAAAATGTCGGGCGGCTGTTTGCAGACGTGATTACGCTGACATGCAATTGAAGGCTTTCCTGCCTTTGGCCCTTGTCGCAGCGGCAGCCACTGCGCTTTTTCTGCTTTTTCCGTGGTCCGATATCCTTTTTTGGGCCACAACCGCCCAACGCAGTTTTCAAGACAGCATGGCCCGGTCGCTTGGGGCCATTCGGGCTGGTGATTTGTCAGTTGTTTGGGCGCTTTGCGGGGCAACGGCGGCCTATGGATTTGTACATGCACTTGGGCCAGGTCATGGCAAAGTCCTGCTTGGCGGTGCCGCACTTGCAACTGGTGCCACGCTGCGCCGCATGGCGCTTCTTACCATTGTTTCGAGTCTGGCACAGGCCGGTACAGCCATACTTCTTGTTGGTGTGATTGCAAAAGTACTGCGCCTTTCTGCGGCACAGCTTGGACCAATAGCTGACGACTGGCTCGCGCCCGCGAGTTACGGCGCTATCGCGCTGCTTGGCATGTACTTAATGTGGCGGGGTATGCGGTTTTGGCGCCATGCTCAGATGGTAAAGACGCAACACGAACCGCACTGCACGAAATCTCATAGCCATACCTGCGGTTGCGGTCACGCGCATGGGCCCAGCCTTGATGAAGTACGGTCTCTTCAAACGCTGAGGGAAGCCTGCTTTCTCGTTGGAGCGATTGCAATACGACCGTGCACGGGGGCAATATTTGTTCTTTTAATTGCGCTCCGCTTCGATATTTTCTGGGTCGGCTGTTTGGCAGTCGGAGCAATGGGTTTGGGAACCGCAAGCTTCAACCTGCTGATTGCGATGTCCGGTGTTGCGGCGAGACGAATGAGTGTATTGAATCTTGCCGATGATGGCCGTGTCGCGGGCGTATCAGCAATAATTCAGATCGTAGGCGGCAGTCTGATCCTCATGCTAAGTCTGTTTTGGCTCATCAGCCTTTGATCATGATGGATTGGGCGAGCAGTTGGCAACGCGATCGCGAACGCAGTAATGTCGTTAACTGTTACGAAAAGCGCCCTATTTTTGACAAAGTTCGTTGGGATTTGTAGTTTTTAGACGATAAATTACTGCTTAGAGTGACGTTGTGGGCAATTGGGAAACTATCCCTTTGCTCACGAATTGTGCCCCAATGGCATACGTTGCCCAACGCGGGTGATAGGCTTTGCCGCGAAGTGCTAGGCGGACATTGCGCTGTTTTTCGAGTGAAGTTCACCGGTCAAAGCTGGTGGCAAATAAAGGTAGATGCTGATGCAAATAGCGCCAGTGCAACGACAACTACTTGAATTTCTCGAGGCGAACCTCGAGGTGCTTGACGGCTATGCGACTGGTCAATTTGAAAGCGAAGTCGCGGAACTGCGCAGTAGGCTGAATAGTTGGGCTGCCAAAGTTGCCGTTATTGGTCAGGTCAAAGCAGGAAAATCCACTTTCCTGAACGCCTTCCTTGGACAACATGACTTTTTGCCCTCTGACATAAATCCTTGGACTTCAGTGGTCACAAATATCCGCATCAATCTGCCCGGAGACCCAGAAACAGGTGCTGAGTTCAATTTCTTTAACGAGCACGACTGGCATGAGATGCTCAACGGGACGCACCATGTGCGTGAGATGGCAGAAGAGCTGTTGCCGGGTTTCGATACCGAACTGCTCAAGAAGCAAAGCCTCGAGCTTAAGGAACGGGCTCAGCGGAGGCTTGGTGCGCATTATCGGGCGTTGCTTGGTTCCAAACATGCTTATGAATTCGTTACGCCCGATCTATTGCGGCGTTACGTTTGTGCTGGTCCCGGGTCAGACGACGGTCTGACGCGAGAGTCGTTGGGCCGCTATGCCGCGCTGACCCGTGACGCTGAAATCTACATGCAAATTCCTGATTTTCAGGTGCCGACGGTGGTGACAGACACCCCTGGCGTAAATGACCCCTTCCTCGTTCGGGATGAGGTGACATGCCGTAGCCTGGATAAATCTGACGTATTCGTAATGGTTCTGTCAGCCCATCAGGCACTTACAGATGTTGATATCGGGCTAATTCGCATTCTCGCTCAGCAGGATGGCAAGGATGTGATCATTTTCATCAACCGGCTGGACGAGCTTGAAGGATATGACACCAGATACGAACGTTTGATCTCTGATGTCAGCGCCCGGCTTGAGGCTGCGATCCCAGGCATCTCGTTTCACATCATGACGGGCAGCGGTTTTATGGCCGATGCAGTTTTGCGCGATGACGAAGAAGGTGAAGACCTGCGTAAGGACCTTGATGACGAAACACTTGCAGCCTATTTGCAAAATCGGTTTGGGACGGTCCCTGAGACGCAAGAAGCGCGATTGCGGCTTGGGTCAGGCATAGATGAAATTCGCACAACGTTGTCTAACGTCATTGATGGCGGGTTAGGTTGCAACCAGTTGACCCAACTGACACAGGATATGTTTACGCAGATTTCTGCGATGCTTCTGGCTACCAAGCACGAGCGGAACAGCCTTGCGCAGGATCTTGCGCAGCTGCAGGCAGGTGATTTCGGCAAATTGCTTTCCACGCTTGATGAAGACATTGACAAAATCAAGGAAGCCCAATCCACCTTTGATACCAAGTTGCATGCATCATCAGCAGAGCTAGACGAGACCACAGAAAGCGCATTGGTCAGTCTCCGGCGTGATCTTGAACAAATTGCCTATATGTTCATCATCGATCAACGCGCGTCTCTTGAAGCCAGACTGGACTCGCAAAGCAAACTTGCAGGCAAATCGCATGAAATTGATCTTACTGAGCTGCATTTTGAAATGGAAACAAGCCTGACAAATCGATTTGCGTCGACCCGCAAGCGGATTGACGCACTTTTGGAAGACTGCATGCAAGACTGTGAGGCGATCATCAAAGACAACTTTGACGAAGATATCGAACATCTTTCTATCGAGGATTTGCCAAACGAAACATTCGTCACAACGCTTGCGATGTCAAAAAAGACCCTCCAGGCCGAGATTGTCAGCGAACAATCTTGGCAGTTTCTTGCTTGTTGACGCCTTTTGCGCGCCAGAACTGCCAAGATTGTTCGCTGACAATC
>JBCBGX010000216.1:0-3806 GCA_038526325.1 Pseudomonadota bacterium
CTCGGTGTCGAACTGGGCCTGCCAAAATCCTTCATCGGGCGGCACCCCTTCCCCGGCCCCGGCCTCGCCATCCGCTGCCCGGGTGAAATCACCCGCGAGAAACTGGAAATCCTGCGCAAGGCTGACGCGGTCTATATCGACCAGATCCGCAAACACGGGCTATACGATGAGATTTGGCAGGCCTTCGTGGCGATTCTGCCCGTGCGGACCGTTGGGGTCATGGGTGACGGGCGCACTTATGATTATGCTTGCGCCTTGCGCGCTGTGACATCCGTGGATGGCATGACCGCGGATTACTTCCCGTTCAGCCACGAATTCCTGGGCGAAACCGCCACACGCATCATAAACGAGGTCGAGGGCATCAACCGCGTGACTTATGATATCACCTCAAAACCCCCCGGCACGATTGAATGGGAATGACCGTAGGGTTGCAGATCAACGCCATCATCCTCGCAACGCTTCAAGCAACAGATCTGCAGTGAACTCCCCGGGGCCACAGGCCGCCAAATCACCGCCCTGCCCAATGTCAAACCATTGGGCGCGTGCGGCCAAATCCACACCGATAACCGGGCCAATCCGCAAAGGGTTGCGCCCCCAATGCACGTCGTAAAACGGATCTTCGGCAAACCAATCGGTCAGCGATGCTTTTGGCAGCCCGGCCCGCGCCATCAGGAACCCGGCAATACAATCCACTTGCCGCTCTACCAGCCCGCGTAACAGCGCCTCTTCGCTGCGCCTGTTGCGGATCTCACTCAACGCAAAATCGGCCACGCCGTGACGCACCTGCACCGCGTGACCAAAAGAATGCGCGGTAAAATAGGCTGCTTGAGGCGATGAGCGGGCCTGGCGCGTGATGAAAATGACATTTTGGCTGGTGCAATAAGCCACATTGGGGTTCACCGTCTCATCCGCCCCGCAATTGCCCGCAATCTCGCTGACCGTGCGCAGTCGGGGCATCTCGGCGAAGGCGGCATTTGCAGCCGCCGCGACACGCTCCGCAGGGTCCGCCGTCGCGGCTCCGGCCCATAGCAGCATAATACTGATCCAGCGCATCGCCGTCTCCTCCTACTCTCGAAATACTGTTGCACAGCGGCCAAGGGGTTGCAAAAGGCGGCCCTGCCGTGACAACTGCGCACATGACCCAATCCCGCGCGCCACGATGACCACCACCCTACAGGCCGCGCTCTGGATGATCGGCGCGATCGTCTCTTTCACGTCAATGGCTGTTGCCGGACGCAGTGTCAGCCATGAACTTGATACGTTCGAAATCATGCTCTTTCGCAGCCTGACGGGCATTGTCATTGTGGTCAGCATCGCAACATTTACTGGCACCCTTCGGGAAATTCGCGCCCAACGGCTCGGTCTACATGCCACCCGGAATATCTGCCATTTCGCGGGGCAAAACCTTTGGTTCTACGCCATCACCCTTATCCCTTTGGCACAGGTGTTTGCGCTTGAATTCACCACCCCCATTTGGGTGATCCTTCTGTCACCTCTTCTTCTGGGGGAAAGGATCACCCGGATCGGAGTGATCAGCGCGCTGATCGGGTTTGCTGGCATTCTACTTGTGGCCCGACCTGATCCCGCCAGTCTCAGCCCTGGCCTACTGGCCGCTGGCGCCTGCGCTATCTTCTTTGCGCTGACCGCAATCCTGACACGCAAGCTAACGCAAACTGAGACGATCACCACGATCCTCTTTTATCTGACAGTGATGCAGGCCGTCTTTGGACTGATCTGCGCAGGCATTGACGGCAACGTGACACGACCCTCAACCGTCAATCTGCCCTGGGTGATCCTGATCGGCATCGCCGGGCTGGTTGCACATTTCTGCCTGACCAAAGCGCTCAGCATCGCACCAGCCAGCATCGTTATGCCGATCGACTTTGTGCGCCTTCCCACCATCGCGGTCGTTGGTATGCTGCTATATGATGAACCGCTAGAGCTGATGGTCTTTGTGGGCGCAGCCCTGATTTTTGCGGGCAATTACCTCAACATCACGCAAGCAAACCGCCACTTGCAAAACTGAACCGGTCGGTTCATATATTTCAAAACACGTACAGGTAGTGTATTTTTGTGACGCTACGACCCGGTATTGGGCCTGACGTGGCGTCATTAATTGACGCAAAGGTTAAGCACTCCTTAGGGTCGGTTGCACAGAATTTATTCATGATAGGGACGAGGACATGAAACAGGCACTCACCGCAGGCGTAGCCCTGCTTTTGACAACATCACTGGCACATGCAGGCGGGCTAGACCGCTCTGGTCAGAGCATTACCGTCCTGTTCGAAGAAGGCACATATGGCGAGTTGAGCTTTGGGCTGGTTACGCCAAGCGTCGACGGAACACTCGCTTCTCCGCTTGGTGATCTGGGCAGCGGCAATGTGGGCGTTGAGTATTTTCAAGTAGGTGCAGCGTTCAAGAATGATCTGAACGCACAAATTTCATATGCTGTGATCCTCGATCAGCCGTTCGGCGCGAATGTCGATTATGGGGACGCTGACGATTTTTATCCGCTTGGCAACTCTGAAGCAGAGTTCCGCAGCACAGGTCTAACGGTTCTTGGTAGATATAAATTAGATGATAATTTCAGTGTGCATGGTGGTATCCGCGCGGTCACTATTGACGCAGATTCATTTGTTTCTGTTCAAAATGGAAACCCGGCAGAAAGCTTTGTTCATGATGCCAGCTATGATTCAGACACTGCTTTTGCAGGGGTAATTGGTGCCGCATATGAACGTCCAGAGATCGCGCTTCGTGTGGCGGTCACCTACACCAGCGAGATGGAATTTTCACACGATACGGATGTCGAACTGACAACTGCACTGGGCGCCACAGAGGCAACTGGCGAAACTGAATATACCATTCCGCAAAGCATAAATCTCGATTTTCAGACTGGCGTAGCCGCAGATACACTCGTTTTTGGATCAATCCGGTGGGTGGAGTGGACGACAACAGAGATCGACAGCCCGCTTTATCCACCTAACCCGATCATCAGCTATGACGACGATGTACTGACGTATAACTTGGGCGTTGGCCGCCGGTTTACGGATGAATTCTCTGCCTCTATTGCGGTGGGCTATGAAAAGGCCAATGGCGGCACAGCCGACGAACTCGCCCCAACGGACGGGAACACCAGCCTGTCTGTAGGTGGTGCTTACACTTTGACATCCGGTGTCGAGCTTTCGGGCGGGGTCCGCTACATCGCAGTCGGAGACGCTACAACTGGAATTGGCGCAGAGTTTGACGACAACTCAGCTATCGCGGCTGGTTTTAAAGTCGGCTTTAACTTCTAAAGACCGAAATTTCTCTACCAAAAGCCCCGCCACTCTGGCGGGGCTTTTTTGATTCTTTCGCATGATCCGGGTTGTCCCCAAGGGCCTGAAAGGCTCAATTCCAGCCATGGCGACCACACAAAAAACCATCTCAACCCGTGCATGGGGCGAACTGTTCCTGTTGGGCTTCATCTGGGGTGGCTCATTTTTGTCAATCCACGTTGCCTTGCGCGAAATTGGGCCGCTGACAGTGGTTGCCCATCGGACCAGCTGGGCCATGCTGATTCTTTGGGCATATGTCCTGATCCGCAAGCTCGACATCCCCACCGCCCCGCGTGTCTGGGGCGCGTTTTTGGTGATGGGGCTGTTGAACAATGTCATCCCTTTCAGCCTGATGGCCTGGGGTCAGCTGCACATTGAAACCGGTCTCACATCGATCCTGAATGCTGCCACGGCCATTTTTGGCGTGATTGCCGCCGCGATATTCCTCACCGATGAACGATTGACCGCACGCAAGGCCATTGGTGTCACCTT
>JBCBGX010000217.1:0-3805 GCA_038526325.1 Pseudomonadota bacterium
TCTGTGGAAATTACGTCGACCTATCTCAGCGTTATTTAGGACACCGCTGTATGCATGGATCACGACTTTCCAATCATCTGGGTCATCTAGAGACCAATTGCGCGCTTCTGGTTCTTGTTTCAGCAAAAACGCTGCTTTGCGTCGCGCCTGTTGATACTTTAGGTCCTCGGCCCGGTCATCTGGGACAAACACACTGACCACACATCGCCTTCGCCAACATTTCCATCTGCTTCAGAGAAACGGCGCCATCCTTCTCGCTCGGCTCTGCCTGGTGGACGGCATTACGCTCACACCTTTGCGTTGCGCGACCTGCTCGGCCGACATACCGAAGGCGCGCCGCACAGTCGTAATTCAACCGCATTCAGGAACGTCGATGTCCCGCAACTATGTGACAGTGCGGTCAACCGTCCGAGCCAAACGGACAGTTGAAAGACAGTATCAAGAAATAACATAGTCTGGCGAAAAATCAGCGCGATAGCTTGCTCATCGTTTTCAGCAAGTTGGGGATGTACTGAACAAAAAACTTGAATTTGCTTTTGTTAATCACTTTCCGTTTGAAAGATGTGCAGCATGCCCGTCAGCAGAGGAATCTTGGGTGACCATCCCGGTAGGCGTGGGCCGCCGATCCAAGGAACTCTTGGCTTCTTCCCGTCGACGGGAATGGCATCGAAACGCACAGGAAGGCCTGAAGGCATTGCTTTGGAAATCATGGTGATCATGTCCTTGAGGACCATCGGCTCATCGCCCTCAACCACATAAGCTTCATGTCCGGGGGGCGCTGAAGCAAGCATTTGATATGCCTGCAGAATGGCCGCGCAGACATCCGTAACATGACAATAGCAAACTGTCTGTGTCGCTGCGGTCATTTCAAAGGCTGCGCCTTCATGTAAACTGGCCTTGAGCAAGGGAATGAGTTTTGCACGTGAGTCGCCTGGGCCATAGGTGTCCGAGAGTTTGAGCGTCATTGCTGCGATACCGTGGGCGGGCGCCAGATAAGAGAGAATGTCCTCGAAAGCGGTTTTTGTGGCTGCATAAAGATTGATCGGCTGGCGTGCGCCATTAGGTGCATGTTCCCAGAGACTGCCTATGTTCACAAACCGCGTCACCCCGGCCGCGCGGGCGGCTTGCAACAGTGATATTGGCAGTGCCAAATTGGCATCAATCAGTGCAGGGGTTTCAGCTGGGTCATCGGCGGGACTGAAGGCCGCCGCGCAGTGCACGATACCTGTTGCATTGACCTTTTGGAGGGCAGTTGTCAGCTGCTGGATCGACCCATCGTGGGAAAGACCATCTCCTTTTGTCCCGGCCCTCAGAAGCGCTACGGCCTCCAGCCCCTCAGCTTTGGCCTGAGCGATTACATTGCGTCCAACAAAGCCAGAACCCCCGGTCACCACAAGCGTCATTGGGACTTCGCCAGCTGTTCATAGCTCCCAATTTGCTTGAGCGTCAGCGCCTTAGCGGTGGTCGGATCTGAGTAGAAGTTTTGATACCACTGCATCGTCCACGTGACCGCGTCAGGTGTTGTCAGCCGTGGCACCCAACCGAGCTGTGTTTCGGCCAAGGCGCTGCTAAGAACGAGCGTTTGAGCTTCATGCCAGTCTTGTTGGCTGTCCGCGACGGCGGTCTGCGTGGGTCCTTGCCAAGCGTCAGAGGCAGCGTCAACCACCGCCCCAACCGGCAAAACATCTGCTGGACGAGGCCCAAAGTTCCAGTGCCGCGGTAGCGACCGATGCCCCGACAGCTTTTGCACCAATGTAAGATACCCAGAAATGGGTTCTAAGACGTGCTGCCAAGGACGTGTTGACTGTGGGTTGCGTATGACAAGAGGCGCGCTTTTGGCAAAAGCCCTTGCCGCGTCTGGCAAAAGGCGATTGTCGGCCCAATCTCCGCCGCCGATGACATTGCCCGCTCTTACCGATGCCACAATCGGCGTGTTGGTCTCCGCAAAGAAGCTGCGCAACCATGAAGAGACGGCAATTTCGCATGCGCCTTTTGACGCGCTGTAGGGATCTGCGCCACCCAATGGCGCATCTTCAGAGAGCGGTTTGCCATCATTGGGGTTCTCGTAACATTTGTCAGATGTGACAACGATGCAGATCACCTCGCGGGACAAAGGGCGGACCGCTTCTAGCAGGTTGATTGTGCCCATGACATTGGTTTCGAAGGTTTCGATGGGGTCGTCATAGCTGCGTCGCACAAGTGGTTGCGCCGCGTAGTGGAGCACGATGTCAGGGTCAAAATCAGTGAGCGCTGCCGTTAGTGTTGCCTTGTCTCGGATATCTCCAAAGTGAGAGACTGCGCATCTTTCGGCGACGCCTGTGACCTCAAAAAGGTTGGGTGTCGTGTCCGGTGGGAGGCTAAAGCCAGCGACCTGAGCCCCCATTTGTGTCAGCCAATGTACTGTCCATCCGCCTTTGAAGCCGGAGTGGCCGGTCAGAAATACCCGTTTACCAGTCCAAAAGGTCTGATCTAGCATTTTACCACACTTTCCAGGGTGCGTTTCCGCCGGCCCAAAGTTCGTTCAATTTCACTTTGTCCCGTAAAGTGTCCATCGGTTGCCAGAAACCAGCATGCTGGAAGGCGGATAGTTCGCCGTCAGCAGCAAGCTTGATCATGGGCTCTTGCTCCCAGGTGGTCTGTGGGCCTTCAATATAGTCTAACACGCTCTTTTCGAGGACGAAAAAGCCAGCATTGATCTTGTATTGGTCAGCTGCGATTTTCTCCCGAAACCCTGTGACTTGTTCACCCGCAATATCAAGTACGCCAAATCGGCCCGGCGGCGTCACTGCGGTGACCGTTGCTTTGCGTCCTTGCGCTTTGTGAAACGCGATCAGGGCTGTGATATCAATGTCGCCTACCCCGTCTCCATACGTCATGCAAAAGGGTTCATCATCTGCCAGATGGTCCGCAACAGCTTTGATGCGGCCCCCGGTGAGCGCATTCGCGCCAGTATCAATCAAACTGACAGACCAATCGTCTTTTGCTGTTTGGTGGTAGGTAATTTCATTGCTGGCCATATTGAAGGTCAGGTCGTTCATGCGCTGGTAGTGGCGCAAGAAGTAATCCTTGATCATCTCACCCTTGTAGCCAAGGCAAACTACAAAATCTTTGATACCGTGGGCCGCATAGATTTTCATGATGTGCCACAGGATAGGAAACTCCCCAACTTCGACGAGTGGTTTGGGGCGCACACCTGTTTCTTCCGATAGGCGTGTTCCGAATCCCCCGGCAAGGATCACAGCTTTCATACGAGGAGTTCCTCTGTCACGGTTTTCAGTGTGCTAACCATGTAAGCCACACGTTCTTCATCAATTCCGGGCCAGACTCCCATCCAAAATGCGTCCATCATCACTTTGTCGGTCACATCGAGTGGGCCCTCGACGCGGTAGTTGACCCCTTTGAATGCAGGCTGCCTTACCAGATTTCCTGCAAAAAGGAGCCGAGTGCCGACTTTGCGGTCTTCAAGCTGGCGTGTCACTTCACGACGATTTAGACGCGCTGAGTTTTTGATTGTGACCAGATAGCCGAACCAAGATGGATCGGCACCGGGGGTTGTCTGCGGCAGGTGATAATGTTCGTCGAGCCCCTCTGCGATCATGGCATCCGTCAGGCGAGCAAAGTTGTTGTTCCGCGCGGCGACAAATCGATCCAGCTTCTTCAACTGGCTGAGGCCAACGGCCGCCTGCATGTCAGAGACCTTCAGATTATATCCTAGATGGCTGTAGGTGTATTTGTGGTCATAGCCTTCTGGCAGGTCGCCGAGCTTCCAATCAAAGCGTTTCATGCAGGTGTTATCCATGCCAGG
>JBCBGX010000218.1:0-3780 GCA_038526325.1 Pseudomonadota bacterium
GGTCGATACAGATTAGTTTAACTTTATCGACCGGGACGCTAGGTGAAATCACTGCATTGGTCAAGTTTCCAAAAGCGTGGCCGAAACCGCAAAAATGCCAGAATTTTCGCCAAGAAAGGTGATGACGTCGCATGAAGCGATGCTACCTTCACCCTGTCGATCTTATTTGAGCAACGAGGGATACGTTACATTATGTCACCAAAAACCTTGCAAAATTTCGTCTTCGCATTTGCGCTGATGCTGGCAGCGCCGTTTGCAAACATCACGCTGGCCGAGGAAAGGCCGCTGACCTTGAGGGTCGTTCAATCTGGTCACAGTCTGACCGATGTGATCATGGAACCTCTGCGTTTCCTTGTGAAATCCTCTGGGGTCCGGCGTGCAGCAATCGATAAATCCACGATCCCCGGCAGCCCGATGGACTGGCGCTGGGACCACGCCGACCCGGACAACGCAACCGATGCGCGGTACAACATCGACAAATATGACGTGATGGTCCTGACAGAGCGTGTGGGTCTGTCAGGCACCATGCCCTGGCACAAATCCGAACGTCAGGCTTTGCAATGGTTTACCCACGCATGGGAACAGGGAAATGGCGGCGAAGGGGCGGAAACGATCCTATATGCCACATGGGTCAATACAGACAGCGGCCCAAACTGGGAAAACCCGTATAAGGATCCAGACGGCGCCTTCACATTCCGCGAGCGAATGCCGCGCGAAATGGCAGGATGGCGGCAAATTCAGTCGCACGTGAACGACAATCGCCCGGCGGGATCACCCGAGATGCGAATGATCCCTGGCCCCATGCTCATGGCTGCCATGTATGATGAAATTGAGGCCGGGCGCGCCCCGGGCTTCAAAGATATCTCTGACCTGTTTCAGGATCGTATCCATCTGAACGAAACCGGCGGCTACTTTATTGCGCTTGCGCATTACGCGGTAATCTACAACCGTGACCCACGTGGTCTGCAAAATTCAGGCGCTGTGACGCCAGAACAAGCACGTTGGATGCAAGACCTGGTGTGGCGTGTCCTATCCGAAGAAGGATTGGTCAGCTAGTGTCAGTCGACAACATCGACGGCGCGCATAAACAGCTGTTCTTGCGCGTTTTCATACCGCGTCGCTGCATCTGGCGTTAGCGTTCCGGCATAAAGCAGCATCCAATGGGCAAATGTCACCTCATGCCGGGTCCAGACCATGTCGTAGGCATGCATCAGCTCCAGCCGGCTCCAAAGCTGGGTCTTTTGCCAAAAGAAGTCCGTGCTTTGGTAGTCCACAAAACAAAAGCTGTCTCGATAGGCGGCCCAGCTGTCTTGCAGGCTCCAATCCAGCTTGCGCCCGATCCGTTCCAAATATTGTGATGCAATATAACTTTCGGGTGCGGCGAGTTTGCATAGCTCCCCAATAGGGATTTGGGCGTAAATCTCTTTTGACACTTTTGGAAAATGCGCCGGCGGCTCGTCTTCCCGCAAAGACGGGGTCCAGTATTTCAACATGTCATCGGCATGGCCAAAGACCGTCTGGTCTGTCACATGATAGGGCGCGTATTTCAGCGATCCGTAGCCAATCCCGAAAATGCGGTACTTTTGATCAAAATCCCCCATGACCGGGAAGGTCTTTGCCATGGCTGCCAGTTCGGCCATGATATTTGGATTATAGAGCCGCTGATCGACGCGGGTTTTCATCACCCATGTCGCACCATCCTCAACCGCTTTCTTGATCCCGGCGCCAGCGCTGACAAGCTGCATGTTGATGTTAAACATGCCCGCCACATCTGGCTTTTCGCAAAGGACCAGATCAACGCCCAGATCCCGCATCGGGGCCAGGTGTTCCTCTGGCGTGTCGGCCCAGGTGGACAAGATCAATTGCACATCAGGCATATGACGGCGGTAGATCGCAAAGGTCTCGTAGGCAAAATTGTCTGGCACCGGCAGTGGCCCTTGCATGACAATTGCCATCTTTTCCACATCCAGCGGACGGTCCCGCTGCGTCCCAATCGCGGCTGCGAATTTCGGGCGTTTGCGATAGGTGGTGTATGAGTCTGACCGCTTGTTCAGCCAACGCACAGACCCATCAAGCAGTCTTTGCGCCACTTTGTTACCAATGCGGCTGAACAGATCCTTTGTCATGTCGCAAGGCTCGGTAAGTTAGCGACAGCTTTCTGGGCCACCGCGCTACCTTCAAACGCTTTCAGGTCTGCAGGCACACCAATCCCATGCATGCCGGCCCCGACTTTCCCAATAGAATGGCACCGGATATCGGCACCTTCACCTGCGAGTGTGCTGTAGACGGGCGCGACATAGAATTCACCATTCACACGCTCATCCGCCGCAATCATCGCATCTGCGCCGCGCACAAAGTCAGCGCCGCGGGCAAAGTTATAGATACCCACCGTCGCCTCATCGGACACAACGACCTTTTCCACCACTTCCACAACACGACCGGTCTCATCCCGGCGTACAAAGGACCATTTGTCGTCATCGGCCCACATCGTCATGATCAGCCCATCCGCACCGTCCATATCGGCCAGATACGCGTCAATCGAGGCGTCAATATACTGGTCGCAGTTCGCGATCATCAGCGGGTCGTCGTTATCAATCGCATCTCGGGCCAGCAGCACGGTGCAGGCCGCGCCCTCGGTCACTTCATCCACATAGATGATCGAACACCCCGGCGCCCAACCCTGCAGCTTGGCGGCCAGATCATAGGTTTCATCATGCTCGCGCAGGATCAGGAAATGGAATGTGTGAGGGGTCGCAGGGCGCAGATTCTCGATGACCACCTGGATCATCGGATAACCTTCAACCGGGATCAACGGTTTGGGTAGGGTGTAGCCTTCCTTGGCAAAGCGACTGCCGCGCCCGGCCATGGGCACCACGATATTCAGCATAGATACTTGTCCCCCGCCACACTGGGCAATTTTACGACCACAGTGGTCACATCCGTCACCGCTTCAAAGTCCGTCGCCTCACCCGGTTCGATCAGGATGATGTCACCGGCCCCATAAGGCACATTATTCATAAGGACATCTCCACTGACGATCAGCGTCACTTCAGGGGCGACTTTGTGGTAATGCTTGGGCTCTTTCGTCCCCGCCTCATAAGATTTTACGCCCACTTCGGCAGATTCAGTCTTAAGCACCGCAGGATCGAAATTGCCCACGAACCAACCCTTGGTCATGTCGTCCAAACGAAAGGTCTTCATGACGCCTTACCCCGTTTCTGCGCCAGAAGCTTTTGATCATATTCCTCAACCGCCTGCGGCGTCGCCAGCGATGTGTACTCTTCCCGGTCGACCTTATGGATACCAATCTTTTTCTGCTGCAGGATCAACTCGTTGAAGGCAGGACACACGAAATAGCCGCCATTCACGCTTGCCTTCTTCATGATCATCGCTTTCGCGGCAGCCACAAAATCGGACCCTTTGCGGAAATAGTAAACGCCGGCGGTCGCGTTACGGCTGATCGGACGCTTTTCGGCGGCTTCAATCACCAACCCATCTTCATCGGTTTTTACAAACGACCACCGCGGGTGCACGCTGTCAAAAACGACCGTGCCAGCATCCAGATCTCGTTTACGGAAATCTTCGATCACCGCATTCAGATCAAAATGCAAAAGCTGGTCCCCATTCGCGATGACGAGTTCATCGTCATTGTCGATCTGTTCGACCGCCAACATCACAGTACAAGCTGCACCAGCGGTTTCACCATCAAGCGGAATGATATCGCAGTCAGGGTCTAGCAAGCGCAGAACGTCACGCAGGTAGAAGCGCATGTCATCTTCC
>JBCBGX010000219.1:0-3771 GCA_038526325.1 Pseudomonadota bacterium
AATTGATGCATTGTGGAACAGTCGCCACAGCGGTCATTGAACATTGGTCCAACCTTTCAAGTCAAAACGTTCTTTCACCGGCTGATTGTGCTACCATCAAATCGCAGACCGAGTTTCTGTTGGATTTTTCAAACCTCAACAACACGCTAACGGAAGGTTTCTAATGATACGGCGAGGATGGTGCCTGAGATGCGTGAAATTTGACGGCCCTGCGCCAGAAATAAGGCGTTCAGAGCCCGAAGCGACAAGGGATAACCTTGCGGGAAAGGCAACGCATCAAACTCAGGGATCAGCTCAGTGTGAGATCATCCAAGGGCGTTTGGTTGGGAAGCTCCTTGAGCCATCCTTGGCTGCCGGCGCGTGACGTCTGATCCGTGGTCCGCTCGGTGTCAGCCCGTTTGCTTTCGCCCGTTTCGGTTCGTGGGATGCACGTTCGTTTATCAGATGACCGGCACGTGTTGCCGTCCCGATCGTGGAGAGTTGTGGCGTGGATAGCGCGCGTTCAGAGGTTGCGCCGCAGGTGGGGCATTCGCCTGGATCAGCAAAACGGCTGATAGGCGCGGGTGCCTGAAACCAGCCGCAAGTCCCGCATTTATAGTCATATATTGGCATCTGTTCTCCAGTTCGGTTTCTGTTGCGCGGACCGTCAACTTGCCCGCGCAAGCTATCTCTTAGAGGTCCGGTGCAACCGGGATGTCGACCGACCCATCAAGGTACTTCGTTGGTCCATCGGGGCCGGGCATCAGGTCGCCTTCGAAGATGTCGGTTGGAAGCCAGAGCGTGGCACAGGCATTCGGATAGTCGACGATGCCCGAGACATGGCCCTGTACCGGCGCCGTGCCAAGGATTGCGAGACCCTGTTCGCGCGAATATCCGAACTTGGTCATATAGTTGATCGCATTCAGGCAGGCCTGGCGATACGCCTCTGTCATATCAACGTAATGCTGGTTGTCGTCTTCATCGACCGAAATCCCTTCAAAGATCAGGTAATCATCGTATTTCGGCACAATTGGTGACGGTTTGAACATCGGGTTTTTCACCCCATATTTCGCGATCCCGTCTTTGATGACGCTCACCTTCACGTGCAGCCAACTGGCCATTTCGATCCCGCCACAGAAGGTGATCTCGCCGTCGCCTTGGCTAAAGTGGGTATCCCCCATGGAAAGACCGCCCCCTTCAACATAGACGGGGAAATAGCAGACAGAACCGCGGCTAAGATCCTTGATATCGCAGTTGCCACCATTTTCGCGCGGGGGCAGAGTCCTTGCGGCCTCTGCAGCCGCTGCATCGCGCGCATCGCCTGTCATTTTGCCCATATGCGCCGCCTGCGTATTTGGCAGCTCAGCTAGTGCTGGCACCCGGGTTGGGTTGGTGTCAAACAGCGCCTTTTCACGGGTGTTCCAGGCATCAAGCATTTTGCGATCTGGTAACGTACCGATCAGCCCGGGATGGATCAGCCCGGCATAGCGGACACCCGGCACGTGGCGCGAGGTTGTGAACATGCCCTTGAAGTCCCAGATGGATTTTTGCGCCGTCGGGAATTGTTCCTGCAGGAACCCACCCCCGTTATTCTTGGAAAATACACCGTTGAAACCCCATTGGCTGCGGTCAAGCGGACCCACATCCAAAAGCTCGACAACCAAAAGATCGCCCGGCTGCGCGCCGCGTACGCCGATTGGACCCGAAAGGTAGTGGACTTGCGGCAGTTCGACATCGCGCACGTCAGACGCATCGTCGTTGTTGGCAATTTGACTGCCGGTCCAATCATAGGCCTCGACAATGAAGTCATCACCGGGGTCGACCCATTCGACAATTGGGATATCGGGGTGCCAACGATTGTGGATCTTCTCATTGGTGTGCGGGCTCTCGTCCAGATTGACCCTGATCAGCGTATCCGCCGCATAAGACGCCATGGGCGTTTGTAGAGTGTCGGGCATTGTTTGCCACCTCCTTGTTGAGTTTGATTAAACAGAAAGAAATTTGGAGACCTTCGCCTCGTCGATGCCCGCGCGCGGGCTGTCGTGCACGAAGGCACCGTTTTCGATCACCATCACCCGGTCCGCCACATCCAGCGCAAAGCTGAGAACCTGTTCTGAGACGATGATCGATAGCCCCTTGTCGTCGCGGATCTTGCGCAACGTCCGCGCCATTTCGCGGATGATGGAAGGCTGGATGCCTTCTGTCGGTTCATCCAAAAGCAGCACTTTGGGGTTTGAGGCCAAGGCCCGGGCAATCGCCAGCTGCTGTTGCTGTCCGCCCGAGAGGTTACCGCCCCGGCGGAACTTCATATCGAGCAGGACGGGGAACAGCTCATAGATGTCATCGGGCACTTTGGATTGGCCGGTCACCGTCAGGCCGGTTTCTACGTTTTCTTGCACCGTCATGGCCGAAAAAATCATCCTGCCTTGCGGCACATAGGCGATCCCTTTGGCCACCCGTTGATGCGATTTCAGGCCCGTGACAGCATCGGTGCCCACAGCCACATCGCCAGATTTCTCTGGCACGATGCCCATCAGCGTTTTCATGAGGGTGGTCTTACCCATCCCGTTGCGGCCCATGATGGCCACGATTTCCCCCGGTGCGACAGTCAGGTCGAGACCGTGCAGGACCTCGGATTCCCCATAGGCGGCCCTCAGTTGCGAGACATTCAGCATGGTAATTCCCCCTAGTGGCCCAAGTAGACTTCGATGACGTTTGGATCGGCTTTGACATGGGCCATTGACCCTTCGGACAGCATCTTGCCCTGGTGCAGTACGTTGACCCGGGTGGCGATGTCTTCGACAAAGCCCATGTCGTGTTCGATCACGATCACAGAACGGTCCTGAATAATCCGGTTGAGCAGCTCTGCCGTCTTCTTGCGTTCAGCGACGGACATGCCGGCGACCGGTTCATCCAGCATCAAAAGCTCGGGATCCTGGATCAGTAGCATGCCGATCTCAAGCCATTGCTTTTGACCGTGGCTCAGGAATGCGGCCTTTTCGTCCAACAACGCTTCAAGAAAGATGATTTCAGCGATCTCAAGGATGCGCGACTTCACCGCCTCATCCCGTCGGAACCCCAGGGCCCCAAAGACGCTGTAGCCTTTGGGGTAGCTGATCTCGAGATTTTCAAAAACGGACAAATCTTCATAGACCGACGGAGTCTGAAATTTCCGGCCGACCCCCGCATGCACGATTTGGTCCTCCCGCATGCTCAGAAGCTCATGGTTTTTGAATTTGACCGATCCTCCGGTGGCCTTGGTCCGACCGCAAATCAGGTCCAGCACGGTGGTCTTACCCGCGCCGTTTGGTCCAATGATCACGCGGCATTCGTTTGGCTCAACATAGAAGTTCAGATCATCCACCGCTTTGAAGCCGTCAAAGGACACCGTCAGCCCTTCAACCTTGAGCAGATAGCGTTCTTGCGCGCTCATGACGTGGCCTCCTTTTCGGCATTGGCGCTGGTTTCGGGGCGGCGGCTGGCCATCAGCGCGCGGAGTTGCGGCACGACCTTTTCGGTCCAGATGCCTGCAAGGCCATTGGGGAAAAGCATCACAACCGCGATAAAGAGCCCGCCCAGACCAAAGAGCCAAAGTTCAGGGAAGCCTTCGGAAAAGCTGGTCTTGGCCCAGTTCACCAATAGTGCCCCATAGACCGCGCCAAGGACCGACAGACGGCCACCAACCGCGCAAAAGATCACCATCTCAATCGAGGGGACACTATTGGTGAACTGGGCCAAGACCAGCTTTTCCGAAGGCTTCCCTGAACTTTGGCTCTTTGGTCTGGGCGGGCT
>JBCBGX010000220.1:0-3743 GCA_038526325.1 Pseudomonadota bacterium
ACGGCGCGGTATCGCAGTGGTTCTTATTGCCGGTAAGCGTGCGGGTGCATCGCAATTCTGCAATTTGAATTGCCCCTCAACTCTGGATCGCCTGGGACCATAACTGCATCGACCGGCCCCGCGTCTCGATATCGCAGATCGGCGGCCGATCCTGACAGGGCTTCTAATACTGGCCGATGTGTCGTGTCGCGTCATACCTTTTCGAACGTGTAGCTCTCTCACCCGTTACCAAGTCTCGCAGCGGGTAATATGCCAACGCGGAGTTTGCAGACAATTGTGATTTATCGATAGTGGGGCAACCACGTCATTTTGGGTTTAGAGCGATCCAGCAACGTCCAGCGGCAAAACAGGTCCGTAGAAAGTGGCAAAGGTTTGCAAGATAGTATCGAACGGAAGTAGGGCGGCGCTGTGTCGGTGCGGCAATTCTCGTAACACTTCCAAATTGTGAACATCGGTCCAAGGTGGCACATCTGTCTGCCCGTTCAGGAACGCCACAAAAGTGCTCCGCGCCTCTGCGATCGAAGCGGCATCGCAGCCGACGGCATGCTCGGCCAAGATGCCGGTTGTAAGGGTCGCAATGTTACAGGCTTGGGTCCTGTAGCCAATCTCTTTGACTGACTTATCGGCGTTATACTGCACTTCAAAAGTCACGCAGCTCCCGCAGGGTCGACTGACCTTTGTGACCGAGACGTCTGGCTTTTCTAACGGGCGGTCGATACGGGCGAAAGCAATTAAGTTCCGAACGTGTGGGTCTTGATAAAAGCTCTCGATTGACTTTTGAGCGCTGTCATCGAATGTGTAGGCAAGATCGCCAAGGGCACATGCAGATAAGGTCTTCGCCACATCATGCATCGCATCGTCAAGGCCAGCTTTGGCCGCGGCCTTCCCGGCGCGCTCAAAGGCCAAAGTAAAGGTTGGCGCCCCAACCACAAAATCGATCTTGAAGGCGCCTTTCTGTGAAATTGTTAGCAGATCGCGCGCGCCGGACACAGTCTCAGAAAAGGCGCGATAACGAATATCTGCACTGCTGAAAGCGCGTCTAAGTCGGGTCGCGTGTTCAGACGACAGTGCAATTGGCAAGGTGCAGCGAAAGGCAATACGGTCCAGGCATGTCGTCTCCTGGACCGTAACAATCCTCGTCACCGGCGGTTACCCTTTCCGGACCACGCGGAACGTCGACTGTGCAGCGCCCTGTGCCTGGCACTCCACAACCTCAACCTCAAAGGCATCGTGTCGCGTAATCAAAGCATTGTAGAAATCTTCGCTTAGGGCGGGTTTCTGCATCATTCCGCCATTATAGATAAGGTTCATGATACCGCGGAACCCACCTTTGAAAAGGTAGGTTGGTGCGAAATCGGGTTTGCCATAAAGGTGGGTGTAGCCCACCGACTCGTAATCATCCACAACGACAAACTCCGCCTCGTCTGGGGTGAGTTTTGTGCAAGAGACCTTTCCCCAGCCCGCACAGTTAATGATTGCCAGCATCCCATGCACCCAGTCTTCTTGGGTCTTGCACATGGGTTCGACGACAGCGGCCCATTCTTGTGACCGCCAAATACCACCAAAGGTGCGGAAGGCGCAGCGATGTCCGGCCTCCTCCAAGAGCGGCTCGGTCAGGATACGCCCCTCATCACCATACAATTCAACCGCTTTATGCACGGTCTCAAAGCTGATCCGATCATAGTATTGGTGCGGATGCCATGAAATCAGCACGCCAAAGGACTCCACCAAACCATTGGTTTTGATCGCATCCCCAAATAGGGGCAGGCCCAACACCGCTTGGGCCACTGCTGCGTTGTCGATATTGTGACCGATCGAGGCTGGTGCTGACCCACCTAGTGTCGTGCCAATTCCTCCGGTATTGTAGATCGGGAAATCCGGGCCTTCGGTGCTCAGCACAAAGACGCTTTTGTCCGCGCCCGTGACAGCGCCACATTCCGTTTGGCAAGGCTTAAGTGTGCCCGGATCAAGGTCGAAGATCGCATCAGCCGCCCCAGAGAGCCAACCTTGGGTCATCAGCCCAACCGGGGATTTGGCTAGACCGAACTGTGTCTTCCAGCCTTCCACATAATGCTGTTTTGCTGTAGGAACCGTGCGGCCTTGTGGCCCAAGGTTCGTCAGATCAATTGTGCCAAAGCCCTGCCAACTGTAAAAATTGCTGGCAAACACTTTGCGTCGCTCAACCTCTTTCAGCCCTTGATCTGCAAAGAGACCGGACAGTTGCACGCGCGCCTGTTCTGCCGCGGCTCCGACCAAAATTGGCGCGGTGTCAAAGAACTTGCCTGCATCCTGCCAGATCGTGCGCTGTAGGTAAGTGTTGTAGTAGTTGCAGTGTAGAATATGCGCTTTTTGAGTGGCTGCATCACTGCCAACCACCATCCGGCCAAGCTCTGCGTTGACCTGCAGCGGGATCGTGTTCAACTTATCAGAATGTATAACCATAATTGACCTCTTAAATCCCAATCACAGGGCAACGTTGTCCAACGACTTCTTCAGCTTTTGCTTTGACGGCTTTGACAACGTCAGGAGGCGCCTTTGTGTGGGGCTGCACCTCCCTGAGGCTAAAACCGTGTGGGGTTACAATGGGAAGGCAGACCATCGACAAGCGGGTAAACGCCAGCGGCTCTGTCGATTTTGTCCATTCGCAAATCTTGTATAGTGACACAGAAATTTCCATAAAGTTGTTGGAATTGTGCAATGGTATCTGCAGAAAGCATTTCGAAATCATGAACCAAAATTTCAATTCTTGTTTTGGTACGCTGAGGTTTCCCCTTTATTGCCGCAACATTCTCGCGGCTTAAGCCGCCCAATTTCGCAGTCCCCGGTCAAGTGTTAGCTCGGAAACTGACCGACAATCCTTGATGTGAAGAGACTATGCTTTTGTTGTTTGGGGTGATGGTGTGTCTGTAAACCGGTGGCATCGTCTGTGGCCAAGCGGCTTTTCGGTCCTTAAACAGAGCTTTCGCGCCATAAGCGGTCAGATAGCTGTCCAACAGGCGGCAGCATCGTTCCACAAACTATTGCGGTCAGAATGCGTGGTCCGGGGGGTATTTGTGACATTGGATAAAGCAACCGGTCACGCAAAAAAGGCAACCACCGGCTGTCTGATTGATATTGCGGGGTAAAGACCGCGCTCATTGCCTGATAGAGCAACACATGCCAGCGGCGCGATTGTGCATAAAGGCTCAGGGCCGCATCGTCTGTCGCCCGTTCCAGCGCATGCACCAGCGCGAATGCATCCAAAAGTGCCATGTTGGCCCCTTGACCCAGCTGCGGACTGGCCCGATGTGCGGCGTCCCCAATATGCACCAGCCCTGACGACCAAGGCTTGCGCAATGTCCCGTGACTGTAGCGCGCCATCGTCATTTGATCGGGGTCGGTGATTTGCGCGGCAAAGGGCGCAAAGGCCGGCTAAAGTTCGGTCGCCGCCTTCGACCAAGCCGTTACGCCGGTATCTTGCCATTGTTTATGGTCATCCTGCGGCAGCGACCAGAAAATCGCAGCTTTGGGACCGTCGTCCCCTGGCATGCATCCAATCGGCAAGACGCCTATCATCCGGTCAGCGCGTCGGTACACTTGCGTCAGTTGGTTGGGGGGAAGGTCTGTGTCGGGCCAATCCACCGTGCCCCAGATCGCACCGTAAGGCAGCGGTCGACCCTGTAGCGGTGAAAGTGTGGACCGTGCACCGGCGCTATCAACCACCAGATCAAACGGCCCATCTGCTGCGCCGCCCGTCATATGCA
>JBCBGX010000221.1:0-3742 GCA_038526325.1 Pseudomonadota bacterium
GTTTTGAGGGGCTGGGCCTCGCGACGGAGGCCGGGCGGGCGATGCTGGACCACACCTTTGCCACAACCGATCTGCCATCGATCTCCATCGCCAGCGTACCAAAGCCGTAAAGCGGCCATGAGGCGATATCATTGGTGAACCAGGTCCAGGCCTTGTCGCGGTCAATCGGCCCGCCCATATGCACGGCGCGCTTTGATCCCATAAAGCTGGCATAGGCGTCGAAATCACCACGCGCATAGGGGCGCAGCACAAGCCGTTCTGTGCGCAACGTGGGGATCATGCGGCATCCCCCGGTCCGGGATGACGCCAGACATGCAGGATGCCCAAGCTTGGATGGTCGTAAGGTGCGTCTTGCACGCACCCTAAACGCTGGCCCAACGCGACAGAGCGTGTGTTGGCGGGATCAATCAGACTAACTGCGGTGGTCCAACCCAGGGTATCATAGGCATAGGCGCGAGCGGCCAAGGCGGCCTCATGGGCGATCCCCCGCCCTTCGCCGATTTCAAACACAGACCAGGCGATCTCTGGCTCGGGCCATCCTTCGGGATAATAGAGACCTACAATCCCCAATGGCTGATCCGTCGCGCGGTCCGCCACCATCCAGCGGCCATAGCCGCGCAAGGCCCAGTGGCCCGCGATCTCGGCCAGTTGGTTGAACGCCTGTTCACGGGTGAACGGGCCACCCAGCAACTTGGTACGGTCCGATCCACGGAAAGCGGCATACGCCTCAAAATCGTCCCAACGGGGCGCGCGCATCGTCAAGCTTTCAGTGTGCAGAACAGGGATCATGCAATCGCCCCTGCTGCCTGAGTGACAGCCCGCGGGTCGTCATAGGTCAGATGTCGGAAGATGATAACCTTTTCATCATCGACCACATCCCGGCGCTCCTCTACTGCGCCCAGACGGGCAGCGAGACGAAGCGACCGGGTGTTTTGGGGGGCGATCAGCGAAATCAGCGGCTCCAGCCCCAATGTCCGCCCGGCCCAGTCACGCACGGCGCAGGCGGCCTCGAACGCGTATGATTTGCCTTCGAACCCATCAAACATATGCCAGGCCATTTCTGGTTGCGGCCATTCGATATGGTTGATGATCCCTACGCGGCCTGCGGCGACGCCGGTGCTGCGTTCGGTGACTGTGAAGAAGCCGTAGCCATGCCATTGCCAATGGCCGATCCCTGCAATAAATCCGCGCCAAGCGTCCCGCTCAGTGCCCTTGCCACCCATAATTTCCATACGATCAGATCGTGTGACCCATGCGGTAAACGCCGCAAGATCGCGTTTTTCCGGGCCGCGCAGGACAAGCCGCGCTGTCATGAGGGTGGGGGCGGGGGTCATCATATGACCCGGTAGACGCGCTGACGCGCGACATGATTTTTGGATTGGCGCGCCATTTTGACTGCTGTCATTACAGAGGGACTGGGATGCCTTCGGCGAGAGTATTTGCGGCAAGATGATGACATGTGTCTATTTCTTCTTGCCAAAACCAGAGAGACCGGGAGGAAGCTGCATCCCGCCGCCGCCGAGCCCAGGTAGGCCACCCGGCATTTTGCCTTGCAGTTCTTTGGCCGCTGCCGCCATGGCTTCTGGGTCGTTGATATCAGGCATTCCGCCCTTGCCCATCATGCCTTTCATGGCTTGCTTGAGCATGCCGCCCTTGCCCATTTTCTTCATCATGCCGGCCATTTGCTTGTGCTGCTTGACTAGTTTGTTGAGCTCGGACACTTCCAGCCCCGCGCCCTTGGCGATCCGCTTTTTGCGGGAGGCGGCCAAAAGATCGGGGTTCGCGCGCTCTTTCTTGGTCATGGAGTTGATCAGTGCGATCTGGCGTTTGAGGATACTGTCATCCATCCCCGCTGCGGCCATCTGTTTGCCCATCTTGGCGGCGCCCGGCATCATGCCCATCATCCCTTCCATGCCGCCCATCTTGATCATCTGTTCAAGCTGCATTTTCAGGTCGTTCATGTTGAACCGGCCCTTCTGGAACCGCTTCATCATCTTTTCGGCCTGTTCGGCCTCGATGGTTTCCTGGGCCTTTTCAACGAGGGCCACGATATCGCCCATCCCTAAGATCCGGCCGGCGATCCGCTCAGGCTCGAAGGTTTCAATGGCGTCCATCTTTTCGCCAAGGCCCACAAAGCGGATCGGCTTGCCTGTGATTGCGCGCATCGATAGGGCCGCACCGCCGCGCCCGTCGCCGTCCATCCGGGTCAGGACAACGCCAGTCACACCAATCTTGTCGTCAAATTCCTGGGCGACATTCACCGCGTCCTGACCGGTAAGGCCATCAACGACCAGCAGCGTCTCGCGCGGGTTGGCCACATCGCGCACCTCTGCCGCCTGGGCAATCAGTTCCTGATCAATGTGCAAACGGCCTGCGGTATCGAGCATATAGACGTCGTAGCCACCCAAAGAGGCTTGGGTCTTGGCCCGCTTGGCAATCTGCACGGGGGTTTCACCCGGCACAATCTGCAGCGTGTCGACGCCAATCTGACCGCCCAAAATAGCCAGCTGCTCCATCGCTGCGGGTCGGTTCGTGTCAAGCGAGGCCATGAGCACGCGCTTGCCCTCACGATCTTTTAGTCGTTTGGCGAGCTTGGCCGTTGTCGTCGTCTTACCAGAGCCTTGCAGGCCGACCATCAGGATCGGGGCAGGGGGGTTGTCGATCTTGAGTGCGCCGGGGTCTTCCTCACCGGTCAGCACATGTTTCAACTCGTCATGGACGATCTTGACGACCTGCTGGCCCGGTGTGATCGACTTAGTCACTGCTTGCCCGGTCGCCTTTTCCTGCACGGCTTTGACGAAATCCCGGGCGACGGGCAGCGAAACGTCTGCCTCTAACAACGCCACGCGCACCTCCCGCAGGGCGGTTTTGACGTCATCCTCTGACAGCGCGCCTTGCTTAGTCAGCCGGTCAAAAACACCGGATAGGCGTTCGGATAGATTTTCAAACATAGGCCTTGGCCCTCATCGTCGTTTCAGTCACCTTGCCTATATAAGAGGGCAAAGCAAAAAGCAGTAGCGCCCCCGTGGGCGCGACGCGCTGACGGAGGGCGATCCCCTTGATTTGGGGACCGGAAAGCTGTTGCTATCCGGGTATTGGTGGGCGTTTATGCCGGACGGTTTGCTGAGTCAACCTGTTCACGGAGCCATGTGTTGATTGTGTCGGACGCCTGATTTGCGCGTGTGGCAATCATGTGATTGGACATCAATGGATGTTGCCCTTCGTCCATTCCTTGGTCGAGGTAGAGCACAACCCGGCTGCGGCGTTCCTTGCCCCATTGCAGTTGATCGACAAAAGCGTGGCTTAGATCGCCCAATGGGTGGCGGACCCGTTCGTATCCCATCAAAGACAGGCGGCTTATTTCCAGTGTCTCTTCAGGCCGGTTCAGTCGCGCGATATCAATGCGTGCGTCTCGCCAGACATAATAGCCGGGCAAAGCAGCTAAGATCAGGCAGCCCAGACCTTCAAAGATATTGCCGTCGAAGATCGCCAAAATGCCAGCGCCTGCAAAGACAAGGAAAAGTATGACGGCCCAGATTACAGCAAAAGGAATAGACGACCTTACGACCAGTTCGTCCTGGGTATTGTGGATGACCTTCATTGGTCCTTCATGCGTTTATGGGGTGCGAAGCAAACCAAGCGGTTGGGCGCGATAAACCCAAGCGATTGTTGCGGTCCCGCTGATCAGTAAAAACATATGCCAGTAAGGTGGGCCGACCCAGATCAACAGCGCGCTTAGGCC
>JBCBGX010000222.1:0-3707 GCA_038526325.1 Pseudomonadota bacterium
AATTGGACGAGGCTCATGTTGTTCTCGTCCAATTGCACTCCGGCCTTCTCAAAAAGCTCTTTTTCAGCGCCCTCGATATCCAGTTTGATAACGCCCAAGGTAAGCTCGGGGTAGGCCTTTCGGATTTCATCAATTGTTGTGGTTTTGATAGTCTGTATTTTGCGGGCGTCTAGGTTGTCGCGAGACCTCTTGATCACCGAGTAGCCCCAAGCGCCTTTTTCCCTATCAGTAAGATCTAGGGTCAACCCGGCCTCGTGGAAGAGCGCTGCATTCACTGGCTTGATGTTCGGCTTCGAAGCGACGTTCTTGACCAGAATGTCGAAATTCTCAGCAGAGGCTTCAACAGCAACGATCGTAGCGTTCGGAAACAAGTCCGCCAGGGCGAGCGATGCCGTTCCGATATATGCACCGCCATCCACAACAAGACCCGCGAAATCCGCGTCGAGCGTCGACTTTAGCACGTCGAATTCTCCATCCAACGAACCCATCGCAACCTTCGCGTCCGTAGAAGCCACACGAAGCAGCAGCGAATTACCCTTCATGTTTATTCGAACCGTCTCACGACCAATCAAACGCGCAACTGTGAAACGGATTGCCGCACCCAAACTCCCCAAGCGAGCCATCCGGGCGAACGCCCGCCCGGCGTTTAAAACGTTCATCACTCTGTTACCTCACTCAAGGCCCTGACATCACCGATTATTTACCACCAAAAGCCCAGAAAACAAAGCGCGGTACAGAACCATTTACCCGGCTTCATCAGTTGTCACGAGGACCCTACGACCAACCGTGCGCGCATGAGTCTAGGCCGAGCGAATGCTACAAGCGACCTTTTGAGCCAGTCCTTCTAATGCCAG
Source organism: Pseudomonadota bacterium (assembly GCA_038526325.1). Taxonomy (GTDB): domain Bacteria; phylum Pseudomonadota; class Alphaproteobacteria; order Rhodobacterales; family Rhodobacteraceae; genus Yoonia. The sequence continues at coordinate 855 of JBCBGX010000222.1, forward strand.
CACATTTCGGAATGTGCACGAATGCGATCTGATGTCGGTGGGAAATTATCATTCAAGACACTTAGAAAGTGTTTGCCACGCCTAAATAGCAGCCGGAAGGTATGGATTGGGGCGCAACATGGCAATGCGCTTTCGTATCAGAAAGTGCAACATCGTAACTTGCAGTCGGTTCTTCTTCATGGCGAGTGACAGGCACTGTCTATGCAGACTCATGTCGCGTCCCTATCTCCGCTATCGCGCGGGCTTTCCCGACGAACAAGGCCCGGCGCTGGTAGCTGCGGATAAAGCCAACAAGTTCAGGATCGTCCAGACGCCGTTCACCGCGCAGCCACGCGCCGACATAGCCCTGTAGCATCGCCAGCCCGCCCAGGACGTAGGGCGGCTCGGCCATGCGAAACACACAGGTGGCCAGATAATAGAGCGGGTCCGACCCCATGAACCATTGCCCGCGCCCGTGCCGGCGTCGGCCCTCCCAGATTGACTGCTGACTGGAGCCCATGGGGCGCAGATGTTCAAAGCGGAGCTCCGGATCGTCCCAACTGACCGCGATCCATCCCAAAGACCTTGCCTTGTGGCAATCGATCGCGTCCCACATCACCTCCCGGACAAACCCCCCGATCGCCTCAAAGCATTCCGTACGATAGAATTTTGTCATGCCCGCCGACATCTCGTCCCCGCGCCGCTCTGACACCAGGGCCTCCCCGCGCCGCATATAGGGCTTGCCCGAACAGGTGCCGATGCGGGGATTGGCTTGCATGCGTTCAATCAAGCCCTGGAAATAGCGCGGCGGCAGATCCAGATCGAGGTCCAGCTTGCACAGGTAAGGATAGTCCCCAAGCGAAACCGTTTCGAGCCCGGCATAGAATGCCTCCACCACACCGGGGCCGACGGCGCGGTGGCCCCGGTCAGGCTTTTGCACCACGCGGATCCAATCGTGCTTGGCGGCGTAGTCCGCGAGGATTTCGGGCGTTGCATCGGTCGAACCATCATCGACGATCACCCAGAGTGCGGGCCTGAGCTCTTGGGCGATGACGCTGTCGAGCGTCCGGCGCATGAACGCCGCCTCATTTCGGCAAGGCGAGACAAGGAGATAGGCGTGGTCGGACGGTGGCATTCAGGTCAACACGGCCTTGCAGTGGAAGATGAGCCGCGAGAGTGCCGTTTGCCCGGCAAAAGCAGACTGATCAAAGCGGCGCGGCACACCCGCCCGATAGGTTGTTTTGGCAATCGTGTAGAGTGAATACGACATCTGGCCCCTGCAAGCGCGAAACGGACGGCGTCAACGTGCAGCAAGATGCCTGATCTTGCCAGAGAAATCCGCCCCCGCAAACGGCGTGTTTCCCGAAGTGCCTCAATAAACACGGTACGCAGACTTTTGACGCCAAAAAAAAATGGCCCCGCTGCGGAGCCATTTTTAAATTCCGTGTAGAGAGTTGCGTCTCAGGCGCGCTTTGCGCGGCGACGCATGGCGCCAAGACCGCCAACCGCGCCGAGGAGCAACAATGCGCTTGCAGGCAGCGGAATTGGTGCAACCGTCACGCCGGCCAGAGCAAAGTCAGGCTTACCGGCGCCGTCATTGCCTTCACCAGCCCAGAATGTGAAGGTCGTGCCGCGCAAGCTGGTCACAAGATCACTGAAGCCAATTCCGCCAGTGTCTGTCGCCATCAACGATGCGTCGATCGCGCCGGGCACTGCGCCAACCGTCACGCGCATTTCTTCCTGATCATTGACAGTGGCATTAGCGAAATGGTCAAGACCATAGACATTCGTAAGGAACACCTCCTCAACGAACGTAAGAACGGCGTACTGCATACCGCCGCCATCCAGTTCGTCGCCCAGGATACCGACGCCATCGGTCGTACCCGCAAGCGTGTCGCCATTCGCGAGAGGCAACAGACCGGGACCAGTTTCAGAGACGTCCGGAGCATCTGGCACAAACGTCAGAGTCCAGCCGCCAAGTTCCGTTCCCGAGAATGGCAGTGCGCCGGTCGTAAAGTCGAGCGTCACCGCAAATGCCGCTGAGCTCGATAGTACTGTTGCGGTCGCAATGGCCGCTATTTTCTTCAAGAATGACATTTTTTCCTCACAGCTTTAACAGAATCACGCCTTTATGAAGACATAATAACGCGGAAACAGGCGGTAAACAAACAGTTAATACGTTCTTTTTCTGTCGAAATTTTATGCGCTTGGGCGCGTTGATCGTCCTTAAATTGCAATGACATTTACCATAGGTAGAATAATATTTACCATAGGTAGAATTGCGGCCGCCACAGGCAGATTGACCGCCACCGCTTCGGTCATGGGACGGTCGGACTGTTTTGCCGGGCTGCCTGACCATTGTTCTGTAAACCACCATGCATTACGGTGAACACAGAACCTTTTTTGGGCGGGCCGATCATGGCCGGGCGACGGCTTTGTGCCCTAGAACGATTTACATCAAAGTGTGACATGCAAAGAAGATCATTCATCAGCAGCGGCCTGACCCTCGCTGCGGCCTCTTTTTTTCCATGGTCGGCCAGGGCCGAAGGCTCAGATGTACTTCTATGGGCCTTGAACGCCCACCGCCAGGAAATGGGGATCGGCCCGCTGTCTCGCCAACCAGCCTTGACCGAAATGGCACGACAGCAGGCGTTTTACATGCATAAAATCCGTCGTGCGACGCATATGGGCCCGGACGGCAGTGATCCGATCCAAAGGGGGGTACGGTCTGGATACGAGGGCCGCATTCTCGGTGAGGCCCTCGCCGAAAGCGTCGAAGGTGCGCGCGACACACTCAAGCTTTGGATGGGCCATGACCAAACGCGCGCCGTGCTGCTGGAGTCGGAGGCGCGAGAAGTTGGTCTGAGTTGTATT
>JBCBGX010000223.1:0-3688 GCA_038526325.1 Pseudomonadota bacterium
CTTAGCCCTGGCGGGCTAAGACCACCGGAACAGAATTTGAAAAAGGGTCGTGCCAATGGCGCGGCACTTTTGCTTGAAAGAAGGCCTTAGGAATTGAAGACTTTCTGGTCCGTAATGCACAGATCTAACGAATTTTTACGTGGACCCTCTGCACCCATGTTCGCAGCGCACATATGTAGATCAGAGCCTCAGCCATGTTTCTCTTCAGCACCAGCCTAACCATAAGTGGTCGCTCTTGGCAGCGGGTGGCAACTCGTTTTTGACTGTCGAATGCGACCCAGCTTCTCTGATGAGTCTTCGTGCAATGACAGCCCGGAAACTGGCTTGACCACGAAATGTCAGGATAGCGTGGCCGGTAAAATGTCAGGTATTATGGTCGCCACTGGTATAGGCAGCATCATTTCTGGCAATCCCTAACTACTGTCGGGCGCCGCAACACTCGCCTTTGCGTCACCTGTCCAGGCCTACGAAGTCGGACCAATGGGGCGTTACAAACCTGCGAGCGCCAACAAACAGACAACGGTAAGCGCCATCCAACCAAAATGGCGCCCCTTGGTTGCCCAGGCATTGCCGACGGCGGCAGTCGAATAGACGAATACAGCACCGATCACGATGATATGTCGCCCTTCGTCTCCCCAAAGCCACGGCGCGCTCAACAATGCCAGACCCGTGGCCAGCCAATAAATCGTGCTGAGTTGAAAAACGGCGGCATTCACAGAACGCAAAGGCGGCGATAGCCCGTCCACCGATCTTAGAACCAATGTCTGCCCCAGCCAACCATGGACGAAGGCGATTAAGATGCCACCAGCCCCTGCAAAAATCAGAAAGAGATCTTCCATATCCATAACTCCATACAGAACTGTATGGAAATTTATCTCCACAAGTCAATACATGACTGTATGGTGTTGCTATGACTGATCGACTATCGCGACAGGATTGGCTCAAAAACGGGCTTCAGGCCCTTGTTGCCGATGGCCCGCGCGCATTGAAAGCAGACGTCCTTGCAAAACGGATGGGGGTCTCTCGTGGCAGCTTCTATTGGCATTTCGAAAATCTTGCGGATTTTCATGCGGCCTTGCTCGCGCATTGGCAAGCGACCTCGACCCAGGCGGTCATCGAGGACCTGACCGCTGATGTTAAACAGACCGAACGGCTGACAGTCCTTATTCAGCGCGCCCTTTCTGCAGAGCCCGCACTGGAGCGGGCCATGCGTCTGTGGGCGGCGGAGGCACCAGATGTCGCAAGGGCTCTGGCGCAAGTTGACGAAACGAGGATCGCCTATCTTGTCTCACTGCTCGCAGCCGGTCAGATGCCGCGCGCCAAGGCCACCGACCGGGCCAGATTGATCTACTGGGCCTATCTAGGTCGTATGGATGTCGCTTCGCCAGAACATCGTCATGTGTCAGAAGACGGAATTGCGCAGTTGGTCCTAGCACTCCAAGATTGACTCTGCCCTGCAGGGGATCCAGCGTCGCCTTATGACACCATCACTCTTCAAACCGCTTACCCTGCCATGTGGGGTTCAAATGAAGAACCGCATCGCCAAATCAGCGATGTCGGACTCACTGGGTGACGGGCGGGGTAATCCGACACCTGCACAGATCCGATTGTATGAAAGATGGGCCGAAGGTGGGGCTGCATTGACCATCATTGGTGAGGTGCAAGGCGACCCAAGTGCTGCAGAAAAGCCCGGAAACCTGGTGCTGGGGCCGCTGTCGGACAAAGCCATGTTGCGCGAGCTTGCTTCACGTGGGGGCGCGGATCAAACGCAACTTTGGTGTCAACTGGGTCATGCAGGAGCCATGGCGCATCCCCCCATCGGCGATCCGCGCGGACCCAGCGCGCTTGATTTACCCGGCCTGACCTGCCGTTCCCTGACCCTGGACGAGATCGCCACCCTGCCAGCCCAGTTTGCGGGCACCGCTGCAAGGGCAAAATCGCTGGGGTTTGGTGGGATCCAGATCCATGCCGCCCATGGCTTTTTGCTCAGCCAATTCCTGTCGCCACTTTTCAACAAGCGCACAGATCAATATGGCGGATCACTCGCCCACCAGATGCGCATCCTGCTAGAGGTTATTGATGAGGTGCGCGATGCGGTCGGCCCGGATTACCCTATCGGACTAAAGCTGAATGCGACCGACCAACTGGAAGGTGGATTTGATCAAGCCGAAGCGCTGGAGACACTCAAAGCCCTGGAAACAACAAGCCTTGATCTGATCGATATCAGCGGGGGGACATACTTTCCTGGTGCAAAATCTGCCTCTGATCGTGCGGGTGGCGGGCCATACTTCACCGAATTCGGAAAATTGGCGCGCAGCAAAACCACAAAGCCACTGATGATTACGGGTGGGTTCAAAACTGCCGCTGAAGCAAAAGACGCGATCAGCACGGGCGCGGCAGACATCGTGGGGCTCGCGCGTGCTTTCATCATTGCACCGGATCTGCCGCGCCGCTGGAAAGCCGGAAAAGAAGTGCGGTTTCCCAGATTTGAAGACCCGCCCGAAGGTGGAGTGACGGCTTGGTACACCCAAGCCATAACGGAACTTGGCAATGATCGGGCCTTACCGTCCAGCACGGATGTGGCCGGCGCTTTGGCAGCCTATAATGCACGTGACGCAGACCGCATTAATGTATGGAATACGCATTTCTGCTAGCCACTGCCTGCGCAATCTGGCTAGTCTGCGCCGAACCATCGCACCTGCCAAGATAAGGGACATTTCATGACATTTTCGCCAAAAACCTCCGTTTTCGCTCTCACATTGATCGGATTTGCCAGTCCCGTATTGGCACAGAATGATCTTTGCGGCGGCAGCGGTGCCAATGGCCAGTGGATTGGCGGCGATCAGGAAAGCTCTGACATCGCCACCGCCGAGAATTTTCAGGAACAAATGGCGCTGGTGCTGGGCGGCAACGAATACGTGTCGCTCTTTTCCCTGTCAGAACCCACCGAGGTTCGGGTTGAAGCAGCAGGTCGCGGATCAGGTGATCCAATTATTGATCTTCTGGGCGAAGACGGCAGCGTCATCCTGTCCGATGACGATTCCGGCGGAAATGGTGCGTCGCGCGCGGAAACCTTTCTTGAAGCGGGCACCTATTGCATGTCGCTGCGCAGTTATGATGGTGGCGCGATGACCGCCTTTGTCCGCGTCGGACGCCAGGATCAGCAACCCCTGACCGAAGGCATCAGCGTGTCTTCCAATGACGAGGGCCGCATTGACGGCAGCTGCGAAACCGCAACACCCCTGGGCGGTCTAGCAAGCAGCGCCACAGCCTCTGCCGCCGAAACCCCTTTTTGGAGCTTTACGCTCGAAGACCCCGCCCCTGTCAGTATCATAGCAGAAAACGAAGATGCCGATCCCGTCATCACTCTTTACGGGCCTGACGAAGACTACATCGACGAAAACGATGATTTTGACGGGTTGAACGCGCGAATTTCGGTCTCAACTCCGCTTGATCCGGGCACCTATTGCATCGGGGTCGAGGCGCTCAGCGATAGCGGCGCGCCAATCACCGTTAGCGTCGACCTATATGATCCAGAGGCAGAGCTTGCAGCCCTTTATGACCGGGGCGAGGCCGCACCACCGCTTGGAGACAGTTCGATCATCACTGATCTTGGCGTTCTGGAAAGACGGTTGGTACAACCGGTTGAGGCCAGCATAGATGCCATATGGTTCAGCCTCGAGATGCC
>JBCBGX010000224.1:0-3663 GCA_038526325.1 Pseudomonadota bacterium
ACATCCTGAAAGCGGTGCGCAAGAAGAAGAATGTGATCTACACGCCGTTCTTCTGGCAGTTCATCATGCTGATCATCCGTTTGATTCCGGAACCTGTCTTCAAGAAGTTGTCGGTCTGACCGCCACAACACCGGAATCCAACCCCAGAATCGGAAACAGTTCGATTAATGACCCCGGTTTCGTCGCTGGATTGGGGTCAGTTTTTTGGCACTTTGGTGCGAAATCACAAAATTATACTATATAAATCAAATGCTTATGATTTTTTCGGTAGAAATCTAAGGATTTCCCCAATTTTTCCCAAGCCTGCCGAACTCCCGCCCGAATTCACTGGCTTATTGCCCTCATGCCAAGGCGGCGGACGGGTCACGAAGAGGTCAACCCGGGACGACAGGCCGGGTTAAGAGTGAAACAAAGTTAGATCTGAACGGAGAAGAGACATGGATATGCTGAAGCTTGCAAAGCGTTTTAACAAAGACGAAGACGGCGCAGTCACGGTTGACTGGGTTGTGCTCACCGCGGCCATCGTTGGCCTGGGCATCGCCGTTATCGCATCGGTCCGCGAAGGCGTGAACACGCTGGGTACGACCATCTCGGAAAGCGTTGCATCGCAGACCGCAGGCGGCTAATGCGCTGGTCGCTTCGGCGGCCGGTCATTATCACGACGACACAACGGCCGCGCCCACCGGGTGCGGTCGTTTGCGTTTGGTGGCGCGTCGGGCGGCCAACCTGCGCCAGTTGATTGTTTTGCACCCAGCGACGAAAGGCACGGGCAGCGGGGTATTGCCCACCGCTGAAGGCCAGACATCCATAGAAAATCTATTATTTTCAATGGCTAAGACGATTGAATCGATTCATGAATGCAACGTCAAATGGTCTGAACCTTGTCAAAGTCCTGCCTGATTTTGACGATCTTATATGGGCGTGGCGTTTGAGATGTGAGTGTTGCGAGGAATGGGCACCGCTTTCTACGGCCAGCAAAAGAGACAGAGTGGAACGGAGTAACTGACATGGACTTTCTTAAGCTTTCAAAGCGCTTCAACGAAGATGAAGACGGCGCCGTCACGGTTGACTGGGTTGTGCTGACCGCAGCCATCGTTGGCCTGGGCATCGCTGTTATCGCATCGGTCCGCGAAGGCGTGAACACCCTGGGTTCGACGATCTCTGAGACCGTCGCATCGCAGACGGCAGGCGGCTAATTGGCCTGCATCGTGGCAGGACCGACATCCGGGCCTGACACTGAATTTGAGCAGGCCACATCTCAATCCGAGTGTGGCCTGTTTCTTCTACAGAACGGGAAAACAACAAAACCAGTTCTCACGCAACAGAACGCCTGATTTGTGGAACTCCTTGAACGAGGATACCTGGCCCCAGCCGGGTTTTGAAAAGGAGGGACGTTATGTTCAATTGTTGGACACGCTTCCTAGAAGACGATGACGGCGCAGTTACGGTCGACTGGGTTGTCATCACCGCGGCGATTGCCGGGATTGGTGTCGCTGTTGTTCTGAACATCCAAACCGGCGTGACCGATACGGCAACCGGGATTGGTGCCTTTGTTTCCGAACAAAGCGTATTGTTGGAATAAGAGCCGAAAAGATCGTCGGGCGGCCCGACCCGGGTGGCCCGACCCCTTCCCCGAAACACCATAGATCGCCAGCAACCGCCCCAGGGCGGTTTTTTCAATCACAGATGCGTTGGGCACGGGATAATCCCGATCTGTCCACGCTGTTGCCACAATTCCCCGCGACACCGACCCTTGGAGAAGTAGGTGAGCGGCGCCCATGCGGGCGCGCTTGGGTTATTCACAGTGGAAAGGATACGTCATGCGTATGGTGTTTGGTTTGGTCCTTCTCCTTGGGCTGGGGCTTGCGGGTTTCGCGGTTTACATGGCGCAGGACTATATCAATCAGACCGAACGGCAGTTGGCGCAAGAGCGCCAGAACCGTTCGCAAATCGTGCCGTTGGCAGATGTGTATGTCAGCACCCGGTCGATCCGGTACGGCGATAAACTGCAACGGAATTACGTGCGTAAGGTGCGGTGGCCCAAAGATGCCGTCCCCAAGGGCGCTTTCACGAATATCAACGATCTGTTCCCCGAGGGTCAGGAGCTGCGCACCGTTTTGCGGGCGATGGAACCCAATGAGGCAATCATGAACGTGAAGGTCACGCGCCCGGGTGAGGATGCAGGTGTGTCATCGAAACTGGCCCCGGGCATGCGGGCGTTCGCGCTGCGTGTTGACGTGGCCTCGGGCGTGTCCGGCTTCTTGCGCCCCGGCGACCGTGTGGACGTCTACTGGACAGGTCGCGGCACCGAAGACGCCGTTGGCACGCGGGACTTTACCCGTCTGATCGAAGCGGGCGTCAAGTTGATCGCGGTGGACCAGTCGGCCGATGTCGACCGCAACAACCCCACTGTGGCCCGGACCGTCACGGTCGAGGCGACGCCCCGTCAGGTGGCCGCACTTGCGCAGGCCCAGGCAACGGGTCGTTTGCAACTGTCGCTGGTTGGCGCACAGGATGATGACATCGCCGCCGGGTCGGTCGAGATCGACCAACGCGATCTTCTGGGCATCGAAGAACAGCAGGTTGTGGTCAAGGAACGGGAGCGGGTTTGCACCGTTCGGACCCGTCGCGGGGCCGAGGTTGTCGAGATCCCGATCCCCTGCACCAACTGAGCAAGCGAAAAATTTCGCAGCGGGCACCCCAGCATCTGGGGTGCCCGTTCGCATTTGCCGCTATCCCTTGGCCCTGTTGCGTCTCACACACATAAGTTGATGGTCGCAACAGTTTGATTCTTGCAAAAAAATGCCTTCTGACCGATATTGCTGCCAATGACGGGCGAAAAAGACCCGAAACGAGGCGTGATCGGAGAGGCAGGTCACATGAAAATCAAAGCAGTCGTTAAGGCCACCCTTTTGGGGTGCGCCGTTGCAGTCGCAAGTGTTACGTCCACCATGGCTCAGGATCTGCGCGTGTTGCGCGGGACTGCGTCAAGCACGCTGAGTGTCGCCATCAACCGCGCGGTTGTGGTGGAGGCGGACACACCATTTGCGGAATTGTCCATCGCCAACCCAGGCATCGCCGACATCTCGACCTTGTCGGATCGCACGATCTATGTGCTGGGCCGGGCGCCGGGGCGCACCACGCTGACCCTTTTGGGGCCAGAGGGCGACCTGATCGCCAATGTCGAGGTGCAGGTCACCCCGGATGTGGCAGAATTTAAAGAACGGCTTCGTCAGGTCCTGCCCGGCGAGCAGATCGAGGTGCGCACCGCCAATGACGGGATCGTCCTGTCGGGGGTGGTGTCGTCGATCACACGTCTTGATCGCGCGCTGGAGATGGCAAACCGCTATGCTCCGGGTCGCGTTCTGAACATGATGAGCGTAGGTGGCACACAGCAAGTGATGCTGAAAGTCCGCTTCGCCGAGATGGAACGGTCAGTTGCGAAACGTCTGAGCGCCGGGATTGGCGCCTTCGACAATGGCACAGAATCGGCCGCGACCGCCGCCGGTGGTGCGGCGATCCTGAACGGGACGGCGCCGGGCGCGCCCTTCGGTCTGAGCCTGGATAACGAAGCGTTGGGTCAGTTCAACCTGGGCTTCAATGTCAGCGGCGTTGAGTTCGGCGTTATTCTGGAAGCCCTTTATTTTCAAGCGCTTCCAGAAT
>JBCBGX010000225.1:0-3652 GCA_038526325.1 Pseudomonadota bacterium
ACTGGTTGAGGCAAGTACGGTAGGACATCCAATTGAAAGCTTGCGTGGCATTAACCGACCAACATTCGACATAATTGATCCAGACGATGGCCAAGAAATAGATGTGTTTCTTCCAGAGGATGCCGAAGATCTAGAACTTGAGTTAAGCCGCCGGTCCCAGAACTCTTGGAACATCTTCGCCAGCCAATTGGCCGATACCGTCACGCAGATCAATCAAGAAAGCCAAATCCTGACGAATGAGATCTCCAGCCTCAACCGTGAGCGGAACCGGCATTTTGATTTGGCGAACAATTCGTTGCGGCGTCTGAATGATGCCCTGCTGACAATCGCCCGGGCTTAGATGATGCGTATCCAAAAGCTTGATGTCGGTCTCGCCGAAATTTCACGCTGGCAGATTGAGGATGAACAGCATCTGCCGCGTGATGGCGCGTTGGTGCAGCGGTTTTTGCCGCAGGTCCAAGACCTGGATCAAATCCTGCGGCGGCCATCGCTGGATGAGAGACTGCCCAATTTGCTTGAGCCGAAGGGATTGGACAGCGAGCTACTGGATCCGTCGGTTCTGGCAGACGCCCGGCAGGGTGCAGCAGAGATATTTGAGCAGGCCAGCAAGACCGCCATGGGCGATGATCAAACCGCGCTGCGTCAAGCGGCAGATTTATTGGCGGAACAAGTCGCCTTGGATGACGACATTCGCGCAGCCCTTGCTGCCCTTTTCAGAGGATGAGGTGAATGCAAAATCTACCAGATATAGGATCGGGTCTGTCAAAGCAGCATCATGATTACCTGTTGATGACCGTCTATGTCTTTGCCCAACACGCAGATTACGATCGGGCAAAACAGATCATAGATGGGATGCTGGCCTTGGGCCTGCGCTCTGGCCAAGTCCTGATCAGTCAGGCGGTGCTTGAATTCTTTAGCGGCAATTTTGACGGGACGCTGCGCTGTCTTGATAAGATGGAAAAGCACGACGCCGATATAACCAAACACACCCTAGAGAGGGATCGGATGCTGCGGTTTTTGCGCGCCCGGTGTCTTTACGCAATCGGGCAAGAGGCCAAAGCGGAAAATATCGCAGCACAGCTTGCGGCCCACTAGGCACTGATTGCTGACGGGCAGAGACGAAGTGCTCTGCAGGCGAAAAGAAATCGCCATCTGTAATGTATAGCACACCTCGCTCATTCGGGCCGGATAGTTTGGTGCCGAGAATTGAAACAAGGTTTGGCAATGTCGCTTCTTGATCTTGAATTTGATAGCCCAGAGGCATTGGTCCAGCAGGTCAATGACATGATGCCCGTTATGGATGGGCTGATTGAGGATTTAGGCCTATCTGATAACGATGCGGTTCAATCGGTTCGCGAGGGGATCTCGCCGCATATCATTTTGGGCCTAAGCGATGAGCATCTGGATGCAATTTTTGTCACAGGGCTGAACCTTGCCCAGGCCGGCAATACCGACCAGGCACAAGTTGTCTTTTTGAAGCTCGCTACGCTCAAAGCCCATGATTACCGATTTTGGTACGCGTTGGGGACAACACTGCAATTGCAGCAAAAGCTGGCGGAAGCGGTGCGTGCTTATCTGATGTCGCTCAGCCTGCGCGCCACGGATGTGGATGCGTATCTGCGGATGGGGGAATGCTTGCTGGCGGCTGAGGAATTTGAAAACGCGCTAGGCTGCTTTCAGATGGCCCAGGCACTTTGCGCCGATGGCCATGGGCAGGACGACCAAAGGCAGGCGGCGGATGGCATGATCGCGTTTATCGCCGAGCAAATGCAGGTCGATACTTCTTCACCCTATCACAAGGACAATTGATTATGGCCGATTTAGCAGTCACTGGCGCCAACCCTGTTCAAAAGGTTTCAACGCAATCCGGTAATGTCGACCAACAAGCCCCGTCAGCTGGACTGGGCAGCGTTGCAGATGCGGGGGCTCTGCCAGTTGTGACAGCCCAAAGCTATCAGGCTATTACACACACCCTGTCAAAGCATTTTCCAACCATAACGGGTGATAAGATCGACATCTTGATCGCCGAGGCATCGCTAAAGCTAAAGGATATCGTCGGCAAGACTGATGTGAACGAGCTAATCACCAAAGAAGAGCAAAAGCGGCAGAATGCAGCGGAGCAGAAGGCGGCGGCTGAGGATGCCCAAAAGGCAATGGAAGAGGCTAAGGCAGCTGAAGCGAAAGCGAAAAAGTCAGGGCTTTTGGGGAAGATCTTCGGCGGTATTGCAACCGCCCTTAGCATCGTCGCTGCTGGGCTTCTTATTGCGTCTGGCGTAGGGGCCCCGCTTGCTGCGGCACTGATTGTTGGTGTTGTCGCCAGTACAATGCTGTTGATCGATGGGGCTGTGGCCGAACGCAACGGGACCGGAATTTTGGGGTCTATCGCCACCGCCATTATGGAGGCCAAGGGCTTCAGCGACGAAGCAATTGAGCGGAACGCGGCCAAGTGGGACGCTGGATTTAAGGGGTTCATGATTGCAGTCATGTTGATTGCAGCGGTGGCCTCATTAGGAATGATGGTGTCCGGTGTAGGCGCTGCAGCTTCGGCCGGCGGAGCAGCGGCAGCAAGCGGCACCGCAAATGGCGCAGGAGGGACAATTAATGTGGCAGAGAAGGGGTCAAGACTCGTCACATTTGCAAATACAATGAAGCCGTTTGTCTCGGCTGCGCAAAGCGGAACGCAAATCGCAGCAAGCGGTATTTCAATAAACACTGCGATGACGCAACTCGACGCTGCGCGTGGTCAGGCAGATGCGCAAGAGCTTCAGGCGGACCGCATTCGCCTGCAGGCGCTCAATGAGCTCTTAGATGATTTCATAGATCAAATACTGGCGCGTATCTCGGGCTCAAACTCGATCTTTAACGCGATTCTGGACGATGTCGTGGCGTCAATCAAAGACCGCGGCGATACGCTGGCGCGCGCAAAATTCACTGGCTAAATAAGGACTTAGGGCAATGGAAATCAAAAGATATTCAAACAACTATAACGTAGAGGCTGGCAAGACCGGCGCGGCAAATACTGCAACGGATAAGGCCAAAGCGGTGGCAAGCGGTATTCAATCGGGCGTCACTCCTCTGCCAGATTTACCTGAAGGCCTGATCAAGAATGTCAATGTAAACCCTAGCCCTCCAGAACAGGACGCCAAAGAGGTCGGCGTTAACCTTGATACCATTTTGAATGGGCCGAATATTTCTGACGCCGCCCGCCTTTTGGGCCGCTTAATGGTTGAAATAGGCGCTTTGCAACGCAAAGAAGCATTGACCGACCGGTTGAATGCACGCGAGGCCGCCCGTGGCGAATTGCAGGCAGGTGCGGCGAAGCTCGACGCGGCGGCAGACGCAACAAGAAAGGGCGCAATTGTAAATGCCGTGTTTGCGACAGTGGGCGCAATGGTGTCGATCGGGATGTCAACCGCCGCGCTTGGAAGTGTGGGGAAGGTATTTTCGGGCAAAGTGGGTGAGGGGTTCAATGATTCAGTCGCGCAGGCGCAAAACGGCATAGGCAACGCGTTTAATAGCGGATTGGGTAACGGCATCGGTGGCAGTGTGAATTCCATGTTGCAGGCCAAATCGCAGGACCTGACTGCACAAAACGCCAGTATTCAGGCCGAGGCCGAAGTCACTAAGGGCGAAGGTGAACTTGACGCATCAG
>JBCBGX010000226.1:0-3619 GCA_038526325.1 Pseudomonadota bacterium
GGCGCCTTGGATGCCGACGGCAACATTGTGCGGGATCCAACATTCCCAGACATGCCGACATTCAAAGAGGTTTGCGATGCGACCCCGTCTTGCGAGACCTCAGGTACGCAGTGGGACGCGTGGAAGGCTTTCTTTGTGGCTGGGTTCCCAGCGCAGAAGATGGTGTTCCTACCTGCTGGTGCGTCCAACGATGCTATCGTGACCTATACAGCTGCCTTTGACGCGATCAAAGACCGCGCTGATTTTGCTGAAATCTCTGCCGCGCGTTTGGGTGTTTACCCGCAGATGACGGGTGAAGAGGCCCAGGGCGCTTTGACCAGCGCGACGCAGGTGCCAGATGAAGCGAAATCGTTTGTCGTAAACCGGCTGAGCGAACGTTACGGCGTCACGCTCGAGTAATCGCGCGCATCGTCCCCCGCAGCGTTGGTTGCGGGGGAGCTCTTTCATTTCCATGAATTTCGGGGGCCAAAATGGACCTCATTGCGACAGCGTTACCAGCGCTATCTGATGCCTTTGGTATGATCCTCCAACCTCATGTGCTTGGCTACTTAGTGCTGGGCGTTGTGATGGGCCTGTGTATCGGGGTGTTCCCTGGTTTGGGCGGTATCGCCGGGCTTTCGCTGCTCCTGCCCTTTATGTTTGGGATGGAACCACTCACAGGTCTTGCCTTGATGGTTGGCATGGTCGCAGTCGTCCCGACGTCGGACACCTTCGCCTCTGTCCTTATGGGGATTCCTGGGTCGAGTGCGTCGCAAGCCACGGTGCTTGACGGGTTCCCGATGGCGAAAAAAGGAAAAGCCGCGCGGGCCTTATCAGCTGCCTTTGCGTCGTCGCTGTTTGGTGGACTTGTCGGCGCTGCGTTTCTCACCGTCTTTATCCTTGCCGCGCGTCCGATCGTTTTGCTGTTCAAAACGCCAGAGCTATTGATGATCACGATCTTTGGCTTGTCGATGGTGGGCATATTAGCCGGCCGCGTTGCGCTTAAGGGCATCGTGGCAGCCTGCTTGGGATTGTTGGTGGGTACGATTGGAGAGGGCGCCTCTGCTGGAGAGCTGCGCATGTCTACTTACGACATGCCTTACCTGACCGACGGATTGAAGCTGGTCATCGTTGGCCTTGGTATTTTCGCTATCCCGGAAATTGTTGCGCTGTTGCGGCAAGACAAAGCCATTTCAGACCGCGCGCCGCTGGGTGGCGGCTGGGCAGAAGGTGTGAAGGATTGGTGGGCCAACAAATGGTTGTCTGTCCGCTGTTCTTTGATTGGCGTAATGGTTGGCGTGATCCCAGGTTTGGGTGGATCGGTCGTGGACTGGATCGCCTATGGCCACACCGTCCAAACCGCCAAAGACAAAAGCAACTTCGGCAATGGTGATGTGCGCGGGGTGATCGGGCCGGAAAGCTCCAACAACGCGAAAGAAGGGGGCGGGCTTGTGCCAACTCTTCTGTTTGGCATTCCGGGTTCTGGCTCTATGGCGATCTTTATCTCTGCCATCGCCCTTCTTGGGACCGGGTCGATTGAGGTCGGGCCATCGATGCTGAAAAACAACCTCGACTTTACCTATGCTATTGTGTGGCTGCTAGCCTTGGCCAATGTTGTTGGCACACTGATCTGTATTGGGGCCTCTGGTGGCATTGCAAAGCTGACTGAGATCCGCTTTGCGCTGCTTGCCCCTTTCTTATTCATGATCATTAGCTTTGCGGCGTTTCAATCGCGGCAGGACATCATGGATCTTGTCGCGCTCTTTGCGATTGGTTTGCTTGGCATAATGATGCGGCGGTTTGACTGGTCGCGCCCGGCGTTTTTGATCGGGTTCGTGCTGTCCGACCCGGCAGAAACCTATGCCAACCAGGCGGTTCAGATCGCAAATTCCCGTTTCCGCAAGGGTCTGACGGAAGGGTTGGAGTATGTCTTTAGCCCGATCGTGATCATCCTGATTATTATCACCCTGATCTCAGTGGTTGTTGGGTTGCGCCAAGCCAAGAACATCATGGCAGAAGGGGAGGTGCAGTCAGGCCATAAGCGTGCACCACTCATCTTCTTGGGCGCAATTTTGGCCTATATTATTGCAGCCTATTGGAATGCATCGCTGATCCCGGATTACGGCGCCGCGGATCGAGTGTTTCCTAAGTTTGTTGCGACGGTAGGTATCATTGGTGGGGTCGTTTTGCTGATCCAGATGATGACGCAGCCAGAGACACATCCGCTCTTTTCCGACCGGGAAAAACAAGAAGCTGACCAAAACGTCCATGGATTGTGGGTGACGCTAGCTTGGTTTGCAGGGTTGCTTGCGCTGACGGCAATCACTGGATTCATCATTGCGCTTGCTGTGCTGGTATCGCTTTCCATCCTATTCCGCGCCCAAAAACCGGCCGCCTTTGCTGCCGCTTACACGGCCGCTGGTATCGCTTTCATGTGTGCCATGGCTTGGCTTCTGAACCGCAACTTCCCCGCTGGCCTGTTGCAAGACCTTGTTGATCTTCCGTGGCCATTGCGATGACGCAAACTGCAATTCCATTCCTCTTTATGCGTGGGGGAACCTCCCGCGGGCCTTACTTTAACTTTGCCGATCTACCGGAAGATCGAGAGGTTTTGGCCGAAGTCCTCGTCGCCGCAATCGGTTCTGGCCATCCCCTCAATATTGATGGGATTGGCGGAGGTAATGCAGTGACAACGAAGGTCGCGATCTTGTCGCGATCCGAAACAGATTGGGCAGATGTGGACTACTTTTTTGCCCAGGTCAGTGTTGAGGATGGCACCGTCGATTTTGTCCCGACTTGCGGGAACATACTGTCTGGCGTCGGGCCAGCAGCGATTGAGATGGGCTTGGTGCCAGCGACAGGACCCGAAACGACCCTACATATCCACGCCGTGAATTCTGGCGCCCATGTCGTGGCGACGGTATGTACCGGTGCAGAAGGCGTTATCTACGATGGCGACACTCAGATTGATGGTGTGCCCGGGGCTGCAGCGCCAATCGGCTTGCAATTCATGGATACCATTGGTGGGGCGACTGGGTCATTGCTTCCGACAGGAAATCTGATCGACATCTTTGATGGGGTTGAGGTGACCTGCATGGACGTCGCCATGCCGATGGTCATCGCACGGGCAGAGAGTTTCGGTTTAACAGGAACTGAAACCCGGGAAGAGCTTGACGCTAAAACGGATTTCTTCGCCCAGATGGAGGCTATACGTCTACAAGCCGGTCGGGCGATGGGGATGGGCGATGTCAGCCAATCGGTGACGCCAAAATTTGGGTTGCTGTCCTCGCCGACAGTTGGCGGCTCTGTCGGCACGCGCTATTTCATGCCGTGGAAGACCCACCCCACGATGGCCGTCACCGGTTCGCAGTGTTTTGCAGCATGTGTGCTCACGCCGGGAACCGTTGCGGATGGTTTGATGCCCCCGCCAAATGAACGTCCGGCCACTGTCACGCTTGAACATCCGATGGGGACCATGGACGTGATTGTCGACTTTGCTATGGATGACGGTCAGTTTGATCTGAAATCAGCGGGACTTTTGCGTACGGCACGCTTGCTCGCCAGGGGCGAAGTCATGGTCCCAACTTCAGTCTGGAAACCGTAGTCGTATTTTGGTATACTTTCGTATACATTTTCAATT
>JBCBGX010000227.1:0-3601 GCA_038526325.1 Pseudomonadota bacterium
GTCCGCGCGCGATGCAACCGTACCCGATTGCACCCCATCGCCATCGATCAGACGCAGCAAAGTGCCATCGCGCCAAAGCGCCGCGGGCACACGCGGGATCAACTGCACCTCAAGCACGCCACCCTGCCCAACCCGCACGCTGGCGGTCTTGATTGGGTCAAGCGCCTCAATCGTGGCACGCAACCCCTCAAGGTCCAGATCAAAAGAGGACATAGGATAGTCTTGTGGCAATAACTCACGCACAGCAGCTGTGGTTTCTGCGTCTGCGCCTGAAACATAAAGACGCTGGACCATGAATTGGGGACGGTCTTGAAAGCTTTGCTTTGCCGCCGCAATCTGAGCGGCCAGTGCGGCACGGTTTTCAGGTTTGGAATACCAGGATCCGACAATCGCCGCGATCAGGATCAGCGGCATGCCAATCCGGACCGTCGCCCGAAATCCGGGCGTCAGCATCAGACGCTGCCACTTATAGTCCAGCTTGGACGGCGCCGGGTCGTGCGGTTCCGTGTCAGAGGTAAAGCGGCGGATCAGCGATCGCATGAGGCATCCTCCACCAGCCCGCGACAGAAATCGGGAAAGCCGTAACCCGCATGTGCTGCCTGTTCAGGGGTCAGTGATGTGGGCGTCATTCCGGGTTGCGTGTTTGTTTCCAGAAGGATCAGCCCATCCAGCCCGCGCGTTTCATCCCAACGGAAATCTGTCCGACTTACACCGCGACACCCCAGCGCCTGATGTGCGCGCAGCGCATAGTCCATACACGCATTGTAGATCTCAGAAGGTACATCTGCGGGCAGTACATGGCGCGAGCCACTCGGCGCATATTTCGCATGGTAATCGTACCATCCATCGGTCAAAATTTCGGTGACGCCCAACGCCTGGTCCCCAAGCACGGTGGTTGTCAGCTCCCGCCCTGGGGCAAAGACCTCAACCATGACCTGATCGGGCATATCCTCAGACAGTTGCGGCGGGCCGTTCGTCTTTGCATGAACGATGTGAATGCCGACAGAAGACCCTTCATTGTAGGGCTTGACGACATAAGGGGGTGGCATGACATGGCGGGCCCTTACGTCTTCAGCGGCGGCCACCAGGCTGTTGACAACCGGCAAGCCATTTTGACGATAAACCTCTTTCGTGCGGATTTTGTCGATGGCAAGAGCGGAGGCCAGCACTCCAGAATGCGTGTAGGGAATGCGCAACCACTCAAGCAGACCTTGGATCGCGCCATCTTCACCGCCAGGGCCATGTAGTGCGTTGAAGACAACATCGGGAGCGGCCTCGATCAAGCGCACAGCCACATCGCGACCGGCATCAACCTCGGCTACTTCACACCCCGCTTCCCGCAAAGCTGCCGCACATTCGCGACCCGTGCTCAGCGAAACGTCTCGTTCCGCAGATGGGCCGCCCATCAAAACGACAACTTTCGGGTTTGCCCTGCTCGACATACCCTACCGCCTCTTTCGCGGGCCTTTCGCGACCCGTCATTTCTAGTGATCCTTGCCTTGGATCATGGCCATTTGGCCTGTTATGTTACGGTGTCATCGCCTTGCCGACGTCCGACCCGCATAATTTCCCAGTCTAACGTAATCCCTTGGGAAGCGTAAACCTTTTTCCGCACCTCTTCGCCCAAATCCTCAAGTTCTGCAGCGGTCGCCCCATCCGCGTTGGTCAGAAAGTTCGAATGTTTCGTGTTCATAATGGCACCACCCAGGGTCGCCCCCCGCATACCCGCGTTGTCGATGACCTTCCAGGCCTTCAGATCGTGGACATCATTCGCCTGTCCAGTCGAGGAAAACCCAGCAGGATTGCGAAAAGTGGACCCGGCTGTACGGTCCTTTGTGGGCTGGGTCTCATCCCGCTTTGCCAGCTGATCCGCCATGCGCTGCACCAATGCATCGGGATCCGACTTTGGTGGTACAAACCTTGCGCTAACGATCACAGCGCCGTGCGGCAGGGCGCTTTGGCGATAGGCCAATTGTAGCGCGTTGGTACCCATTTCGGTTACTGTACCGTCGCGCAAAACAACCGTTACACTTCGCAAAACATCCGCAACGTATGAGCCGTAGCACCCCGCATTCATGCGCACAGCACCACCAATCGTGCCGGGAATCGTGCGCAAAAACGTCAGATCAAGACCTGCCTCTGCCGCCTTACGCGCCACGTGCGCATCAAGTGCTGCGGCCCCTGCCACAACCTCTGAACTTGCCACTTCAATCCCGTTGAAGCCCCGCCCTAACCGAATGACCACACCCTCAATACCGCCATCCCGAACGATCAAATTGCTGCCAACCCCCATCGGAAAGACCGGCACAGCCGGATCAAGCTGAGACAAGAAATCTGACAAGTCATCGATGTCGGCAGGCTGAAACAACATGTCTGCCGGTCCGCCAACACGCATCCATGTCAAGTCTGCCAAGGATCTGTGCGCAGTCAATGCGCCACGCACAGACGGAAGATCATGCATATTTTTCATTGTCCTTTTTGACCCATCCGAGGATGCCACCGATCAATCCACCAATACCGCTCGGCGCGCTCAGACCTATCAGGGCAAACATATAGATTAGCGCATCCCAACCAGGGGCTGTTTCCATTCCCACGAACATTAACCCTGTAAAAGCGAGCCACAAAGCACCCATCCAAGCCAGAACATGCCGGTTATGATTGTTGGCAAATCTGTAAGCAAGATAGATGGAAAGCGTCAGCACAAACAGCGGCACGCCGATAACAATAAGACCTTGGATTTCCATGATTCGTCTCCATTTATGAACTATGTTCAATTTTTATCGAATTCTTGAACGATGTTCAATACTTTTCCTTAAACGGAACGATCATCCTGTCGGCGCAGGAGCCATCCCAGAAACAAACCGGCTGTGCTGCCAAGGAGCGCTGGGACACAAGCCAGCATCGCGATGGTCATGGCGAGGACTGGATCAACGCCAAAGGGCCGCCCGCTTGCGTAAATGAAAACGGCAAAGGTCGCACCGATGACTGAAACCATAGTTAAGGCCAAGCCGGTCTGCCCCGACCGCATCAGCCAAGTCAAAAGCGCAAATGGGGCGCCCGCAAAGATCAGCATGCCACCAAAGATCAGGGCTTGTGTCATCGGCTATCTTCCTGTCTTCTGTTTGATCCAGCGCCACAGATATCTGACTGGCCAGCGCAAGACCAACCCCCCAGTGATCAGCCCCAAAAGGCCGTACCATATGCCGCCGTCCCAGATCAGAAAAAGCAAGAGCGGCACGCCTAATGCCATCAGCACATAGGCGCGGCGCCAATGATTGTCTTTAGATGGGATGATCGCCATGACAAAGGCCAAGACGACCCACAAACACAGTAGAAAGAGCGATGCGCTCACTTGGCCAGACGTGCAGGCAAGTCAGTGGCCCAAGCGCTGATCGTGCCTGCACCAAGGCATACGACCATGTCACCCGGTTTTGCCTGTTCGCGCACAATCCGCTCAAGATCATCTTCGGACTCCACAATGCGCGCATGTCTGTGGCCATGGCGGATCAACCCGGCGACCAAATCCTTGTGGGTCGTCTTGGCCTTTGTCATGGCGATCATCCCATCTAAAGACAATCATTGGCGCCGCGCCTATGTGCTG
>JBCBGX010000228.1:0-3593 GCA_038526325.1 Pseudomonadota bacterium
GTTTTGGGCCGGGTAAATCAGCTTTTTGCCAAGCGCGTTGACGCGGTGGCTTGTGGAACGTGGCCCGGACCGGGTTGCCGGTGTGGGTGCCTTCCACTCCGGCGGGCAAATCCGTGGGCCACGTTCCACAAGCCACCGCGTCAACGCGCTTGGCAAAAAGCTGATTTACCCGGCCCAAAACGCCGTTTTGCTCGTGGATCATCCGAGGGATGCGTAAGGCCCAAGCTGCCGCCATTGCAGGGATCGCGGGATACCCTCCAAAACCCACAACACCCGCCGGACGATCATGCAGCATCCGCATTTTGGCCATGCCGATCCCCCCCAAGATACGGAAAGGCACGATCAGCTTCTGCAGCAAACCACCGCGCGCAAATGTTGCGCTACCCACAACGCTGATTTCAACCGCATCAGGAAATCCGCCTGCATAGCGCGCACCGCGTGCATCTGTGGACAAACGTACGCGCCAGCCTTTTTCCAACATCGCCTCTGCCAGGGCTTGCGCGGGAAACATATGTCCTCCAGTCCCCCCTGCTGCAATGATCAAAAGTGGCGCTGTCATCGATTGGCCCGGCGCAACAAGATATCTTCCATCTCCCCCTGAGGGCGGCTGCGCGTGAAGGCTAGGAGCATCCCCACGGCTATGCCACCTGCAATCAAGGATGAGCCGCCGTAAGAGACAAACGGCAATGTCATGCCCTTTGCCGGCAGCAGTCGGACAGCAACACCCATGTTGATCATGGCCTGAACCCCAAAAGCGCAGACAAGCCCGGTTCCAGCGAGGCGAATGAAAACATCACGCTCTTTCATCAAACGCAGCAACGAGCGGACGACAATAATCGCATAAAGCGCAATGATCACGAGCACACAGATCAGACCGTATTCTTCCGCTGCAACCGCGATGATAAAGTCTGTATGCGCATCGGGCAGCGACCATTTTACCTGACCTTCACCAACACCCACACCGAAAAAACCGCCCTCGCGGATGGCGTTGGTCGCATAGCCTAGCTGGGTTGTCGGGTCGATATCAGGCGACAGAAATCCATCGATCCGGCGGGCAAAGTGTTCGGAATTGGCATAGGCAAAACTACCTGCGACAACCACCAATCCCGCCGCCACCATCAAGATCAACATAGGCGCGCCTGCCACAAAATACATCACTCCCCAGGCAAACAGGACCAGGGCTGCCTGCCCAAAATCAGGCTGCAGGGCGAGCATCAAAACAATAATCAATGTCAGAGCAAAGGAATACGTCTTGCCAGGTGGTCCACCCAGTTGCTGAGACGCGGCCAGCAGCCAAGCGGTCATCACGATAAAGCCCGGCTTGAGGAATTCTGAGGGTTGCACAGCCGCAAAGCCCAAAGAATACCAGCGGGTAGCGCCCTTGCCAAAGTCAGTGCCAAGAACGGGCAGGAAGGCCAACGCGGCAAAAGCACACAAGAAGCCCAGAACCGCAAGTCGTCGCACTAGTGTGGGTGACATCATCGAAACGATGAACATCACTGTAATGGCCATGCCTCCAAAGATCGCCTGCCGGGTCACGTAATGGAACGGATCAAGCCCGTTCTTGGCCGCCAGCGGGGGCGACGATGCCAAGCCCAACAACAACCCAATCCCAAATAGGATCAAGATGCAGGACACTGTCCATTTGTCGATTGTCCGCCACCACCGTGGCAAAACCGGATCTCCGGAGCCAACCGGGATCGCACCATGCACCATTTCTGTCATGGATCTACCGCCTACTGCCTCTATTGCCCGTTTGCCGGGTCTGACGACACCTTAGCCGGGCTTTTGCCGCGTTTCCACTGGAAAGTGCGTACTGTTGCATTCTTTAGGCGTCGACAAGGTCCAGAAAGGTACAAACCAAATCTCTAGAAATTTGATCTCCCCTTCGCCCTGGGTCATATCCGGCATTATGCAATTTGAGACGCTTATCATTGGTGCGGGCGCCGCTGGCATGATGTGCGCAGCCCATGCTGGACCTGATGTGCTTGTCGTGGATCACGCAAAAGCGGCAGGCGAGAAAATCCGCATCTCTGGCGGAGGGCGGTGCAATTTCACAAATCTGTATGCCTCGCCCGAGAATTTCATCAGCCAGAACGAACATTTCTGCAAATCGGCGCTGACACGCTATTCACAATGGGACTTTATTGATCTGGTCAATCGCCACGCAATCCCTTGGCACGAAAAGACACTTGGCCAACTTTTTTGCGACACGAGCGCAAAAGACATTATCGCAATGTTGCGGACAGAAATGAACCGCGCAAAGGCAACGCTTTGGCTACAGACCACAGTTGGTGAAGTCCGAAAGACTGACGACACCTACCACGTGACTCTTTATAAGGAAGGCCAACGTAAATCGGTCATCGCCCGAAATCTTGTGGTGGCGTCGGGCGGTAAATCAATTCCCAAAATGGGGGCAACCGGGCTTGGCTATCAGATTGCTCAGCAATTCGGCCTAAACGTCATAGAGCCCCGACCAGGGCTGGTGCCGATCACATTCTCAGACGACAAGTTCAAAGCCCTCGCGGGCGTCTCGGCGCCAGCCCGCGTCATGACCAGCTTGGCAAGTTTTGATGAGGCGATCCTGTTTACTCATCGCGGCATGTCGGGCCCCGCCGTGCTGCAAGCCTCGTCCTATTGGGCCGAGGGTGAGCCATTGTCGGTGAACTTGATACCTTCACAGCATATGTTGGAAACGCTGCAAAAGCATAGGGCAAGTGACGGACGCAAAAGGCTCACCTCGGTCCTATCCAACTACCTGCCGAACCGGCTGATCGAATATTTGTCTTCCGACATCACCCTGTCCGGCAATATTGCTGATCAAAGCGATGCAATGCTAACAGCATTATCTGATGCGCTTGCCAATTGGACTCTGACCCCTGCCGGCACAGAGGGATACCGCACCGCCGAGGTGACCATAGGCGGTGTTGATACTAATGATTTGTCGTCAAAAACCATGGCCGCGAAATCTATGCCGGGCCTGTATTTCATTGGTGAATGCGTGGACGTCACCGGTTGGCTTGGTGGGTATAATTTCCAGTGGGCTTGGTCATCTGGATGGGCTGCTGGTCAGGCGATCCAAGATAGCAAGACTGCGCGTTAGGAAGTCACCCTTTTGACCTGAGCGACGAAATCCTCTCCTCGTTGCTCGAAATTATCATACTGGTCGAAGGATGCTGCAGCTGGCGCCAGCAAAACGACCTCACCCGGCTCGGCGTCCGCAGCGGCGTGAGCAACAGCAACGTCCATTGTTCTGGCGACATCGACGGCGGTGTCTGTCAACTGTCGCGCGAAATCCTCGGCCTCGCGGCCGATTACGTAGGCTTTGACCACGTGATCGAGATGCGGCAGTAAACGGCCCAACCCCCCCTCTTTTTGCAGTCCACCGCAGATCCAGCGAATCTTGGGGAATGCATGTAGCGCTTTGGCAGCGCTGTCTATATTTGTGGCCTTGCTGTCATTGACGAAGATCACACCGTCCATTTCCAATACGACCTGCGACCGGTGGGGCAGCCCGGGATAGCTGCGCATCGCGGCCTCTATTCCCTTCGGACCCAAACCCAAAGTTCGGCAGGCGGCATAGGCTGCGCAGG
>JBCBGX010000229.1:0-3575 GCA_038526325.1 Pseudomonadota bacterium
ACGCCTATCGCCAAGGGAAACCACCCTATGATCGTTTCTTTTTTGAGGCGTCACCGGATGATGATCTGGATATGGTCGTGCGGCCCCGCACCACACCGCTGCTGCAAGAGGTAGAAACGATCATAGGGTGGTTTCCCTTGGCGATAGGCGTTGAACCATCGACCTTGGCTGGACACGTGGTTTAGAACCAGATCCGACATCAGCTTAAACTCAGCAGCAATGCGGTTTATATCGGTCCAGTCGCCAAGCTGCGGGTTAACGGTGCGAAAATCCGCGACAGCAAATCCATCATCGGAGGTGAACGGAAAAAATGGCAGGATATGAACGCCGTTTAAAACGTTCTTTAGATTTCCCAATAGAAAATCATAGAGCAAATCCAACGGTTTATGAGCACCGTCATGTAGCGTATTGCCATAAGTGATCAAAAGCGCGTCGCGTTGTGACCACATCATGTTGCCCGGAATACGCCCGCGTTTGCGCCGACGTGCACCATCGGGCCAGAAGGCATCAATTATTTTTGATGCCAGTATGTCAGCATCAAGATCAGGATAGATCGACGCCAGATACGGTTTCAGCAGTCGACTGAAAGCGGTCGATTTCTCTTTGGTGAAAGTCACTTGGTCCATTCGCCAACCCAAACACAAAAGGAAATCACAAACAAATACCAACATCGTTGAAGGTTGGCGACAAAGCCAATTGCTTGGTAACATTGCCCGATTTCTAGGCACCGAGACGTGCCCTTACAGAAGGTAGGCGGAGCCGTCTTCAACTTTGACCTCCATGCGCTACGTATAAGCAAAGTCCAAAGTCTTCAAAGGGCAGACCCATGGTAATTTCGTTGTCGAAAGGAGAGAAAATTTCGCTAAGCGATATGACCGCCAACCTTCAACACATCCAGATAGGTGTTGGTTGGGATCCGGTTTTGCCGGAGGGGTTGCTGGGACGATTAACAGGCCCAAAGGATGTCGATCTAGATGTGTCTGTGCTCTTATTCAATCACAACAAAGAGCGCATAGGTATGGTCTATTTCGGCAACCTGAAAAGTTCTGACGGAGCAATTGTTCATCTTGGCGACAACATTTCTGGCGACGGTCGCGGCGATGACGAGGTGATCACCATAGATCTGGAGAGACTTGACGCGGGCGTTGATACGCTTTTGTTCTGTGTCAATTCGTATCAAGGGCACACATTCGACGAAGTGGATAATGCCTTTTGGAGGGTCGTCGATGCCGATACTGGAAACGAACTTTGTCGTTTCACGCTAAACGATACCGGTCCCCACACTGCCGTGCTTATGGCAACCCTGTCCCGCCATAACGGTCATTGGCAAATTCATGCACTCGGCGTTTCAAGCGTGGGAAGAACCGCCGATCAACTTGTTCCCGATGCTATGCGTCATATCTAACCCGATAAGAGAGATCTGGGGCGTCCGGACGCCGACCAAGACATGCAAAATAAAATCAACCGCTTCCCTGCCATTACTGATGTGACGAGAGGCTCAAAACCAGGTGGATCGACTTTCTTCTGCAACCGCTCTGCTTGCATAAATGATGCCGTTAAGGCACTGCCGTGGCAGCACTATCCAAAAGGCGTTGCATCTATGACCAACATCCGGATAGGTGCCGAGGCTGAAGGGTGGCGCGCTTTACCACCTAACAGCTGTCGCAACAGACAAAGGGCAATCATGGTACGCCAGCATCAGAGTTCTTTGGCCGCACACCCTCCTTGCAGTTGTGACCCTATTTGCCAATGATTGTTGAACAGGATTAGAGCCCTTGGAACTTCCCAACTACGACTTGTTCGTGCTCGCCGCAGGCGCCATCATGTTTGGCCTGTTTTTGCTGATCAAAGGCGGGGATTGGACCATCGAAGCCGCCGTCTTCATGGCAGAGCGTACCGGGCTTTCGCCACTTTTCATAGGCGCCACGATCCTTTCTTTCGGCACGTCGGTGCCAGAGCTGTTTACCTCGGTAAACGCTAACCTCGCTGGTTATCCCGGCATCTCACTTGGGAATGTTCTGGGCTCAAATATTGCGAATATCTTGTTGGTATTGGGCGCAACAGCAATCGTATTTCAGATCGAAGGTCGCGCAAAGGACCTGATGAAAGATCTGATGATGATGATCCTTGCCACCGCAATTCTCGTATACGGGATTATGACGGGGCTGTTTTCGGTCCTGCTTGGCTTGATCATGTTCGGCATACTTGTAGCTTTCGTTGTCTACCAATATGCGACCAACACCTTGACGCTCGAGGAAGATGACGACGATGATCAAACCGCTTCGATCGAAACGATGGGGAGCGCTGTTTTGCTCCTGCTTGGCGGCTTGGCCGCATTGGCAATCGGATCGGAAATGTTGGTAAAAGGCGCGGTGGTGACTGGAACCATCATTGGCGTACCCGAAGCCATCATCGGATTGACAGTTGTGGCTTTCGGCACATCCCTTCCAGAGCTATCGACATGTATCGCTGCGGCGCGAAAACGCTCTGTTGGGCTGATCCTTGGGAACATTATCGGATCCAATACGTTCAACATCCTGTCCATTATTGGTCTAACGGCGATCATCAAACCGCTTGATGTTGATCCTGTTTTGGCCGGGATACAGATGTGGGCAACCGTTGCCGTGACGCTTGGCTTTGTCGTTTGGATGTTGACGGTTGGGAGGATCACCAAGGTCACAGGATACGTTATGGTCGGGCTATACATCGCGTTTGTGGCCGCACAATATCTGGGGCCCAAAATGGCCGCTTAGGCAGCCGGCCCAGTCAGGCCTAGCTGTTTGCATCTGCAGACACAGGTCATATACCCAGGGTTGAGACGAGCGTAAGACAAGGATCCTTCCCAACCATGAGCAATGCGGAAATTGGCCTAATTGGCCTTGGGACAATGGGCGCGGCCCTGGCACTGAATATCGCAGATAAAGGGTTCGATATTGCGGTCTGGAATCGGACAGCTTCTAAAACAAGCCAGTTTCATAACGATGCCGGCGATCTGGCAGCCCGCATAAACCCGACAAAAACGCTCGAGGCTTTGGTTGCAGCGATCGCAAAGCCACGGGCTATCATCCTTATGGTTCCGGCTGGCGTTGCGGTAGATGACCAGATTGCTGCCTTGCGTCCGCTTTTGGATGACGATGATCTGATCATAGATGCGGGCAACGCGAATTTTCATGACACAAACAGGCGAATGGCCGAGGCGGGCCAACTGCCCTTTCTCGGCATTGGCGTGTCAGGCGGCGAAGACGGCGCCCGTTTTGGACCATCGATCATGGGCGGCGGTAAACGCGAACATTGGGACCGTGTGGCGCATATACTGTCGGCCATCGCAGCCAAACACGACAGCACACCCTGTGCAACATGGATGGGCGACGATGGAGCCGGGCATTTTGTCAAGGCCGTGCATAACGGCATTGAATATGCCGACATGCAGATGATCGCCGAGGTGTATGGCATGATGCGCGACGGCCTGCGCATGAATGCCGTGGCAATTGGTGACATCTTTGCCACCTGGGATGATGGCCCGCTTCGGTCCTACTTGATTGAGATTTCGGCGAAAGTCGCAAAGGCCAACGACC
>JBCBGX010000230.1:0-3572 GCA_038526325.1 Pseudomonadota bacterium
CCGCGCACAGTTTACCACTTCGCGGCGCGCGGTCGACGAAGTGCGCGGAATGATGGATATCAGTGCCGGGCTTAAATCGGGTCTGGCTGGCACGATCCGGCTTGGAACAACACCCACCATCGGACCTTATCTGCTGCCCTTCGTCGTAGAGCGTTTGCATTCGCAATATCCTGACCTCCGGCTTTACATCCGGGAATGTCCACCCCGCATTTTGCGTAGTGAACTTTTGGAAGGTGGCTTGGACGTGATCTTGACCCAATTGCCAGAGCCCGGTGCAGACCTGACCGCGCGGCGGTTGTTTCGCGAGCCCTTTCTACTGGCTGTTGCATCGGACGATCCGCTTGCCAGTGTCGAGCAGATCGGAGATCAGACGTTATCAGGCGAAACTGTTTTGTCGTTGGGT
The DNA here is from genome assembly GCA_038526325.1 of Pseudomonadota bacterium. Classification (GTDB taxonomy): domain Bacteria; phylum Pseudomonadota; class Alphaproteobacteria; order Rhodobacterales; family Rhodobacteraceae; genus Yoonia. The sequence goes on from JBCBGX010000230.1 coordinate 404, forward strand.
CCGGACTACGCGATGCATGCCCAGATTGCAGCTATGTGCCAACAACACGGGGCTGTCCTTGCCAGGGATTATGAAGGGACAAGTCTGGATGCATTGCGTCAAATGGTCGGTATGGGGATGGGCGTCGCCTGCTTACCAAGGCTCTATGCAAAGTCGGAAATAGAAGGCCGTGCCAGCAATGTGACCCTTATTCCGTTTCAACGTAAAGGCATGATGCGTTCAATTGGACTGGTTTGGCGTAGCGCGTCCCGTGCGACCATGTTTGAATTGTTGAGGGATGCGATCGTTAACGCCGCACGCCAGCATCTGCAAAGCGGTCCCTCCCCGATCATCCTCGAATAGTGTGTTTGCTACCCGAATTTCCCGGCCTTAGCCCCGCCAACTGCGTATCGGACCGCAATCCATGTGCACGAAGTTGGATCCGTTATATCTGCCAACACCGCCCGCGCGGCATGCGATAGCAGCATTTGCCATTTGCGTTGGTGTCCTGCTTGTCAGGCGCAGATCTGCCGCCTGGCCCCGCATGTGAAGCGAATTGCGTGCCACACCGGATGACCGGGACCGCAACATATTGTTCGTTTGGGGGGACCGATACCCAGACAGCAACAAATAGGGCTCATCCGTCTCCAGCAGATTCAGCGTCGCAGACATGATATCTATCGTTCGCAAATCCATCTGCACGGCATCGCCAGTGCGCCAATCTCGCATATGCAGATTAATCTCGCGCACGGCTTCGGCGATATACTCACCCTCGATCCAGTAAATTGTATCTAGATGTTCACCCGTGCGTCCGGAATGCATGGCAATGCGTCGGATGTCGCCCGCCCCGCGCAGGAACCCTGCTGCTTTTGAATAAGTCGGTGCAGCAACGATAGCCGAAGCTGCAAATGCACCCAGTAGTCCACGCCGGGATATCCCCGCGACCGTCTTTCTCGTCATGTCTGTTGCGCCTGTCCCGTCGCCCATCTTTACCCGCTTTTAAGCGGATTTCTGCCGTAAGCCCCCCAGATGTATCCTGTATATGACACGTTTTGATTCGGTGACCAAGTGCTGTTTACCAATTTAACGGTTAACGTGAGGCAAATCGGCAAGATTTTGCGCAAAATTGGTAAGGTTTTCTGACCTCATAGTGTGATTTGGCGACAACTTCGCAACATTCTTGGCCGTTTGGTCCTTATGGCGGGGAATATGAATAGACAGAAGCAAGGTATGGATATTCATACTCAGCAAGGGTCTGCTCCTGCATTAGACTTTGTTACAGATTTCGCGTTAGAGGCTGTCGTCATGAGTCCAAGTTCCGTTTTAGGTTCACTTATTTCAATCCGTTTCATAGCGGCGTACCTCGTTATATTTGCCGCTCACGGAATCGCAGCACCAGCAAAAGCACAGGTTTCAGAATTTCAGCAGGCGGTCGCGCAAGCTGCTGCTCAGGATGAAGATCTGGTGGCCTTTTACCGCGCTCGTGAATTCCAAGGCATTTGGAGCGGTCGTGGCGACCGGCAGCGTCGAAATGCGCTGATGACAGCATTTTCGGCTGCGGCAGATCATGGCCTGCCCGCGGACCGGTACGATGTGGAGGCGTTGATGGCGCGGCTCCAGGCAGCCCGCACTCCGACAGAACAGGGTAAGCTGGAAGTCGAGCTGAGCCGACTGTTTTTGCAGTACGCGCGAGATCTGCAAACTGGCATTCTTGTTCCCTCGCGGGTTGTTAGCGAGATCCACCGTCAGGTGCCATATCGCCCTCGCCAGCAGACTATCGCGGCCTTTGTTCAGTCAAACCCGTCGGCATTCTTGCGCTCCCTGGCGCCTGCCTCGCCTGAATATACGCGCTTGATGCGCCAAAAAATGCAGATGGAACGGCTCTTGGCGCAAGGTGGATGGGGGCCGACCGTTCCGGGCACCAAGCTAGAGCGTGGTGATACCGGGGCAGGTGTTCTAGCTTTGCGCAATCGGCTGATCACGATGGGTTTTCTGGAACGGACGAATACGCAAACCTACGATGACACCGTCTTTGCCGCCGTACAGCGATTTCAACGAGCTCATGGACTTGCCATGGATGGCACAGCTGGCCCTGGTACCTTGCGCGAAATCAATCGAACGGTTGCGGAACGACTGCAATCCGTGATCGTGGCGATGGAGCGGGAGCGCTGGATAAACCGTCCCAAAGGCGAACGCCACATATGGGTCAATCTCACGGACTTCACTGCCCAGGTCATTGACAACGATACGGTCACTTTTGCTACCAGGTCAGTTATTGGCGCGCGGGATGATGACCGTGAAAGCCCCGAGTTTTCAGATGTCATGGAATTTATGGTGATCAATCCCAGCTGGTATGTCCCTCGCTCGATTATCACAAAGGAATATTTGCCTCAGTTGCAGCGCAACCCTAATGCTGTCCGGCAGCTGATCATCACCGACTCGCGCGGGCGGGTGGTTGATCGCAATGCTGTTGATTTTTCGCGTTACACCCGGACCAATTTCCCGTACTCGATGCGGCAGCCGCCAAGCCGTGGCAACGCGTTGGGACTGGTCAAGTTCATGTTCCCAAACCGGCACAACATTTACCTGCATGACACACCGGCGAAAAGCCTATTCGGCCGTGAAACGCGGGCGTATAGTCATGGATGCATTCGTCTCGCTGACCCGTTTGATTTTGCCTATGCTTTGCTGGCACCCCAAACCGCGGATCCGGAGGAATTTTTCCAGTCTCAGTTGCGCACCGGACGAGAGCGTCGTGTTGATTTGGTTGAACCTGTCCCGGTCCATCTGGTCTATCGCACTGCCTTTACCCACGCCGAAGGACCCATGCAGTATCGGCGCGATGTCTATGGCCGCGATGCCCGAATTTGGAACGCTTTGGCACGCGAAGGGGTGGCGGTTCGCGCTGTTGGCGGGTAATTCTGCACCCGGGCGCTGAACCGGGGGGTATATGACCTACGCAATAAAAGACATCGCGACCGCACTAGGCGCAAAGGCTGTAGGTGCGGTTGATCTTTTGGTGTCGGGCGCTTCGGAGCCAGCGACCGCTTCTCCGGACGATCTTGCCTTGGCGATGACACCCGCTTACCGCGATGCGCTCGCTGCCGGGCAGGCCCGGGCGGCCATTCTTTGGGCAGATGCCGATTGGCAAGAATTGGGTCTGAAGGCTGCAATTTTTGCTCCGCGCGCG
>JBCBGX010000231.1:0-3565 GCA_038526325.1 Pseudomonadota bacterium
CGTAAATGGGGGCAGCGCGGGCCCTATCAGACAGGCGTTCTGACTTGCCCGCTACCTCGCTATTCGCCAGCGAGCTTGGTTTCAAACCGCAAACCAGCAGCCGTCCGGTTAGGAAATCCTGTCCAATAAGAATGTTCCTCAGTTTCTTCCCCATCTTCGTCAACCGACCAGACACCGTCAGACGCCAAAGGGGTGAGATCAAAAAAGTTTGCCTTCACTTCATCCTGCTTGAGGTGCAGATCCAGAAATCCTGTCAGGAAATGCTGGCTGACATTGTTCATGCGCACAGTGTCCCAGACCGGGTCGGAATAGTGATCAAAGGGGGCATAGCCCAGCGTTTCAGAGACGGCATAGCTTTCAGCCGGGGCGGGCATTGGCGCGCCAGCGTTGTGGTTAGCATTATCAAATGTCAGCAGATGCCGGGTTGTGTTGATTGTATCGTCAAAGATGCCGCGGATCGCATCATATTGCGACACGTCGTCGATGCTGCCTGCAACCAGCATCAAAGGTTTGGTCAATCCGGCCCAGCCTTCGGCATCCCAAAAGCCGGTATTGTTGCCCCAAGGTCCAAAAGCGATGATGGCCTTGACCCGGTCATCGGCAAGCGCTGCATGGGTCTCGGTGCCCATCATGTTGCGCTCCAGCAATCCCTGTGGGGCGCCCCATTCATAGGTGGTGCTGATCAACGTGACCCCGGCGCCGCCATAAATCAGCGCGCCATAGCCGCCCATAGAATACCCGATGATGGCAATGTTGTCGTCCTCAACAATCATCCCAAGATCGCCGTCAAGCGCTGTCACGCTATCAATGACAAAGCGCTGGTCCCATGGTCGGTTCACGAGGGTAGAGCCAAACGCCCCTTGATCTGAATAGGTACTGTCTGGATGGTCGATCGAGGCGACGACATACCCTTTAGACGCCAAATTTTCGGCCAATGGGGACAGCAGGAACCGATTGCCGGGATAACCGTGCGAAATGATGATGAGCGGATAGGTCGCATCTGTGTTGGGGGCGGCATTTCGGGCGGCTTGGCCGACAAGCTCTGCCGTTGTCTCGCCGTCGCGCAGGGTAGCAGTGTAGGTGCCACCAGGTACGGTATCATCGACTGCCGGATACCAGATTTCGACTGTCAATTGACGGTCGTAGAGCGGCGGTTCATCGGTTTCACCGGTATTGACGACATCAATCTGACCCGGATTGGTGAATGTCACCGTCGTGACTCCGATCTTGTGGTCGCCAAAGGCGGCAAGTTCGGGCGCATCGGGGCGGACGATGTCGATGCGGTTTTCGGCATGGCCGGCGGTGGCGGCCAGAATGCCAAGTGTTTGGGCGATGGTGCGCATCGCGTCCTCCCATGGGTCGTGATTTGCGCGCACCCTAGACGGGTGTTGGGCAAATGGGTAGACGCACTTTCATAGCAAAGCAAAAAAGATACGGAAATTGTGTGAATTTTCAAGGCCAGGGGACCTGCATCCAAGCTTGTGCTTGGACGCAACGCCGCGCCGTTAGTCGCAATTGCATGGCTGATCCGCAGCGAAGCTTCCGCCACCCTCAAATCGGATGCTGTCTTCGTTATCTTGCGTAATCGTCACATCAATCGTGGCCAGGCCTGCCACTTCATTAGCTTCGGGGCCAAAAAAGACGCCGCCAATTTCGGAATTTGAGGCGCATGTCGCCCCGTCGCCGCAAGAGGTCAGATTTAGATCAGCAACAAATCCATTGCCCGTAATCGCCGTAGGCGCGATGTCGAATGCCACATCGGCTAAGGCCGGTTGTGCCAATTGAGCACCCGAAAAGACCCCCGAGGTGGGGAAGATCTGGGCATTGCCATTGCCGTGGACACTGTCGCCGGCAAAATCTGCGGTCAGTGAAAGCGTTCCTCGCAAAAATGCCGCTTCCGGGTCAGCTTGATTTGTCGTGGTAGACCCAGTGAAGAATAATGATCCGTTATAGGTTACTGAGCCTGGCATGGCGTCAATCGTGGCCGGGTTGGTCTCTAACCCAACAATTGTGTGGTAGGTGTCGCCTAAAAGGCCATTAGCATTCTCAGAAATGGTCAGCCGCTGCACAAAAGACTGCGCGCTGGAAAATACTCTTAGGTCTTCGCCATCGGGACCTGTCGCCGCCCCATTGACGAACTCGATATCTTCGCCATCTATGGTGATCGTAAAGTTCTGAAAGTCGATTACGTTCACCACTTCATCCGAGAGGATCAGCCCCTCGCCGCCGGATGCCGGACGCGTCGCGTTCTTGAGCAGGCGGATTTTGACGTCTTGGCCGACGATGTTTTCAAGATCATCACCGTCGCTAGCAAAGGCGAGGCCATTTGCCGATTGCAGCGGGTCGGTGCTGCCGAAAAAGAGGCCGGGGTCTCCGGCGCCGTCGCCACTGCCGCCAGAGGAGCAGGCGGCAGATAGGGTGACTGTGCTGATCAGCAGTGCTTTGGTGAGGCGCGCTTTCATCCTTGGGGTCCCTGTCATTGGTCGGTTTGATTGATCATGTCGTGCGTTTACGTCTGACACTTGTGATTTATTCACCAAAAAAATTCTGGCGGTGGGCTGCAACATGTGCAGGTTAGGGTTGCAAGAAACAGGGGGTGAGTGATGCGTGTTTTCTTTACAGGCGGCAGTGGCAAGGCGGGCAAATGGGCGATCCGGCATTTGCTGGAGCAGGGGCATCAGGTGACAAATGTGGACCGCGTGCCATCGGGTCTGGATGTGCCGGAATTGCTGATTGATCTTTGTGATGCGGGCCAGGTGATTGGGGCGATGTCGCAGATGGCCGATTGGCCGGATCTTGAAACCGGCGTTCCCCATTACGACGCGGTGGTGCATTTTGCCGCTGTGCCCCGGATCCTGCTGGGCACCGATGGGGAGTGTTTTCGCCAGAACACCCTGACCACCTATAATGTGATCGAGGCTGCGGTGAAATTGGGCATCACAAAGGTGATCTTTGCGTCGTCCGAGACGACCTATGGCATCTGTTTTGCGCAAGGTGAGAAAAAGCCAAATTATGTGCCGGTTGATGAGGCGCATCCGACCGTGCCTCATGACAGCTATGCGATGTCCAAGGTCTGCAACGAGGCGACAGCGCGGTCGTTTCAGGCGCGTACGGGCGCGGATATCTACGGGTTACGCATCAACAACGTCATTGAACCACATGAATATGCTGAGAATTTTCCGGCCTTCATGGCCGATCCCTCTTTGCGCCGCCGCAATATCTTTGCCTATATCGACGCGCGTGATCTGGGGCATATGGTGGATTGCTGTTTGAAAACCGACGGTCTGGGGTATGAGGTGTTCAATGTGGCCAATGATGATCTTTCGGTTGGGATCAGCAGCGCTGACGTAATCGCCCAGTTCTACCAAGGTGTAGAGGTCATGCGGACGATGCAGCCGGACGAGACATTCTATACCAATCGCAAGGCCAAGAGGATGGTGGGGTTTGCGCCCAAACATTCCTGGCGCGAGGTGCTAACATGAGCTTTCCCCGGTTTGATCTGGCATCCAGATCAGCCGCCGCTGCATTGCGGGCCGCCCCCTGCGCCGCTTCAAATGCTGCCAGA
>JBCBGX010000232.1:0-3511 GCA_038526325.1 Pseudomonadota bacterium
CGGATCTCGCTGGAAAGACTTCCCCGACTACATCATTGGGATCACCAAAGAGATTTGGGAAGACCGGGGCGTTGGCACGCTCAACCACTATTACAGCGACGACATACCCGTTCGGACCCCTATGGGGATCAGTCGCGGCAATCAGGCGGTGATAGCGTCGACTATGGCGACAATCAACGAATTCCCGGACCGGGAATTGCTGGGAGAAGACGTCATCTGGTCGGGTGATGATGAAACGGGATACTTGTCGTCGCATCGTCTACTTACCAAGGGCACACATACGCGTAACGGGCAGTTCGGCCCGGCCACCGGCAAACAGTGGCAAGCGTATGTCATTGCCGATTGTGCGGCCAAGGAAGATACAATCTATGATGAATGGCTGGTGCGCGACTATGGCGGGATCGTCCGGCAATTGGGCATGGATCCACGCGCTTACGCGGCCGATCTGATCGCCCGCGAAGGCGGGGCAGAAACGGCTTCACATCCTTTCACCCCAGCGATGGATGTCGATGGCGGCTATCACGGCAAAGGCAACGACAATGAATGGGGCCAGCGCTATGCCGACACGCTGACGCGCATCATGAACCACGATTTCACCCGTATCCGAGACAGCTATGATCGGGCTGTGATCGGCGCATATGCCGGGGCGAAACGCGCGGTGGGCTGGGATGATGTGCTGCAGTTTTGGGTCGGGTTGCGGTCGTCTTTTCCGCATGCGGAATTCAGGATCCACCACCAGATCGGAATGGAGGGCAACATGATACCGCCCCGTGCTGCGATCCGCTGGTCACTGGATGGCACACATGACGGCTGGGGCAGTTTTGGCGAACCGACCGGCGCAAATATTCACGTCATGGGCATGTCCCATGCCGAGTTTGGCCCCTATGGACCTGACGGTGTAGGGCTGCGTCGGGAATTCGCCCTCTATGACGAAATTGCCATTTGGAAACAGATTTTGCTGCAATCAAAATTCTAGAATTTTGATCAGACTCACCAAATTTCTAGAAATTTGGTTTACGCGGAAAAGGAAAAGAAGATGACACCGCAAGACATGGAAGCCCGGATCGTCAGATATGGCGATCTGCGACCTTGTAAGACTGCTTTTATCGATGCTCATACACCAGGCTCTGACCAAAAGGAAAACTTTACCATCATCGGTGGCGGTGTCTCCGAAAGTCCCGATCAACATGTTCACATCGCCATCCCTCATGGCTTCAATATCGGCGCGGCTGGACAGCCTCCTAAATGCCGGAACTCTTTGCACAGTCACCGCACGGCGGAAGTGTTTTTTGTCCTAAAGGGCCGCTGGCGATTTTTCTGGGGACGGCATGGTACTGCGGGTGAGGTGGTTCTGGAGGAAGGTGACATCTTCAACATCCCAACCGGGATTTTCCGCGGGTTTGAAAATATCGGTACCGACTATGGAATGATCATGGCGATCCTTGGGGGGGACGATGCTGGCGGCGGCGTGATCTGGGCGCCGCAAGTGATCGAAGACGCGACCGATCATGGCCTGGTTCTTGGCGAGAACGGCAAGCTCTACGATACCAAACAAGGACAAAGCCTGCCTGACGGTGTCAAGCCCATGCCGTTGCTGACGGAGGAGGAACTCAAAGCCTTCCCTGAACCCAAAGCGCATGATGTGGTCCCGAGCTATGTTGCCCGGTATTGGGACCTGATGGCGATGGCGGATACATCACCGGTTACCGTGATCGGTGAAAACGGGGTGCTGCGCGATAAGCCGGGGTTTGAGGTCGGTCTGATCAACCGCAATTCGGCCTCTGATACAATGCACGCGCATGATGACCCCTCGGTCCTGATGCCGATGCGTGGCCATTGGCGGGTCACCTGGGATGGCGGCAGCGCGACGCTCGCCCCTGGGGATACGATGTCGGTCCCAGCCGGGCTGATGCATAACGCCGTGCCATCGATGACGGGGGAGGCAAGCCTTTATCATGTGGTTGGCACGGGCGATGTGGCAGGACCTACTTGGATTGGTTAACGCCGCCAGAAATACGTGCGTCCTTAAAGGATATGGACAGGATCAGTACGCAAAACGCACAAGGCAAGGAACTGTAACATGGCCAAAGTCTTAACAACCCACACAGGCTCTTTGCCGCGCACGCAAGAAGTGGTGGATTTCATCTTTGCCCGCGAGAATGGCGAGGCGTATGATCAAACCGCGTTTGAAACGGCCATGACCTCTGCAGTCTCAGAAACCGTAAAAAAACAAGTGGATGCGGGCATTGATATCGTCAGTGACGGCGAGACCTCCAAGATTTCATACGCGACATACGTTAAAGATCGCTATACCGGCTTTGATGGCGACAGCCCGCGCAACGCGCCTGCTGATTTGAAGAAATTCCCCAGCTTTCTCAAACGCTTGGCCGAGGGTGGCGGCACCCCACAATATGCGCGACCAATGTGCGTGGACGAGGTGAAATCCAAAGGGCAAGGCGAGCTGGAAAAAGACATCGCTAATCTTAAGGCGGCGATGGTGGAACACGGCGCTGAGCGCGGCTTTATGAATGCAGCTTCGCCCGGCGTTATTTCATTGTTTTTGCAGAATGACTATTACAAGACGCGCGATGCATATCTCGCCGCTTTGGCGGATGCGATGAAGGAAGAATATGAGACGATTGTCGCATCGGGACTTGATCTGCAGCTTGATTGCCCCGACCTCGCATTGTCGCGTCACATGTTGTTCAACGATTTGTCTGATGACGAATTCCTGAAGATCGCGGCATCTCACGTTGAAGCGCTAAACCATGCGCTGGCGGACGTGCCGCAGGACAAAGTACGCGTACATATCTGCTGGGGAAATTATGAGGGGCCGCATATCTGCGATATTCCGATGGCTAAGATGTTTGATACCCTAATGTCTACCAAGTCACGCTATGTGCTGTTCGAGACATCAAACCCCCGTCATGGCCATGAATGGACCGTTTTCCGAGACCGCGCCGGTGACATACCGGACGACAAGGTTCTTGTTCCGGGCGTTGTGGATACGACGACAAATTTTGTGGAACATCCAGAGTTGGTCACGCAACGCATTGAAAAATTTGTCGAAATTGTAGGTGCTGAGCGTGTGGTTGCTGGGTCTGATTGCGGGTTTGGAACCTTCGCAGGCTTTGGCGCCGTAGATCCAGAAATCGCCTATGCCAAGTTGGGTGCCTTGGCCGCAGGTGCGGCAAAAGCAGCCTAAAACTGGCTTGGATTGATTGTGCTTTTGGCCCATGTAAAGGGTTGAAAGGACATCATAATGCTCAATCCCGTCACCGACAATTTCGCATCCAAACTGCGCGATCTGCTGCCTCAGGCGGTGTTCAAAGAAGATGCAAGCCCCTATCTTTCCGAGCCGCGCGGGCGCTGGGCAGGACAGGGGCTGGTCGTGGCACCTGGATCGACTCAAGAGGTGGCAGAGCTTGTAAAGGCTTGCGCCGCAGCTCGGATTGGCATTGTTCCCTATGGTGGTGGCACAGGCCTTGTCGGTGGGCAATTGCAACAGGAT
>JBCBGX010000233.1:0-3457 GCA_038526325.1 Pseudomonadota bacterium
GATTCATGGTCGCCAAATTCTGTGCTTTGCGTTAGCCGCTACGTGACCGGCTTTTTCAAAAACCGTAACAACGTCGATTGGATCGAAAAGCGCCGCGGCTGTGTTCTGGCTTTCTTCGTAGCCATTGTCGCGTGGTGCCCGAAGTTTGCCTGAGCGCTCAGATGGTTCAACTAATCCCATCGCTCAGTTTAAGGTTGTTTACAATGCGTGCTCTGCTTTCAACTTTGCCATCACATGCGCGACCGCTGGATCAAGCGGTGTATGCTCTCTGCGGAACATCCAAGTGACACGCTTTGCCGCTCCGACCAATGAGATACGCTTACAGGATTCTGGCAGCGCATATCCGGCTGAGACCGGCAGGACTGCTACGCCAAGACCAAACGTCACAAGCCCCAAAACCGAGACAACCTGATTCAATTCAAACCAGGGCTGAAATGTAAGGTGGTAACGGGCAAAGCTTTGATCGGTCAAGTGACGCAAGCTTGTTCCGGGGCTGGAACCAATCAAATCGAACGACATCAGTTCACTGATTTCTATAGTGTCACGCTTCGCGAGCGGGTGGTCATGGTTGGCGACAACGCAAAGTGCATCAGTCGTCAGTCTTTGCGCCAACAGGCCTTCAAAATTGTCATCTGCTGGGCTGTCCAGACCGATGTCGGCTTGGTCTAGCAAAACGGTTTCGCGGATATTTTTGCTGGGCAGATCCATGATGTCGATCGCAAGGTCGGGATGCGTCAGGTTGAGATCGCGCAAGAGCGGCGCAATGATCTGACCGGTCAGGCTGGGAAGCGCGGCTATGACAACGTGCCCAGATTTGCCTTCGCGACGCGCTTCAAACCTGGTTTTCGCACGGGTTTGGAAGGCCTTGAATTGTTTGCCGTAACTGAGAATCTCCTGCCCCATCGGGGTCAAAGAAACATCCCGCGTATGGCGGTCAATCAAACGCTCGTTGATTTGCGCCTCAAGCTCCTGGACGTGACGGCTTAGCGTGGGTTGCGACACGCCAAGATGTTCCGCTGCGCGGCCAAAGTGACGATGCCGCGCTAAGGCCTCAATCGCGTCGAGTTTCTTCACCGATATATCCATTCAAAAAAGAAATTGATTTATTCCTTTCATGTCAACTTCCAAATTGATCAAGTCGCAATGGGAGGATTGAATGCACGACATTCATGTAAGCGTGGGGGCCGGTTTCGAAAATGACCGCCGCGATCTTGGGGGTATGGCCGCCAAGGCATTGGCGATGTTTGACGGACCTCGATACCTGATATTTGAGTGTCTCGCGGAACGCACCTTGGCAAAACAAGTGCAGGCGAATGACCTATCCGCCCAAATCGCGCTTGCCACATCCTATGTCTTGCCCTGTTGGGATTTGTGCCGGCGGCATGGCATTCGAATTATCAGCAATTTCGGGGGTATTGACCCCAAAGCGGTCGCCAGAGGATTGAACGACGCTTTGGATGGGAAAGCCTGCGTGGCGGCTGTAAGCGGCGATGCTATCCCTATCGGGCCGGATGAAGACGTAAGCACGATTTCAAAGAACGTTTATCTTGGCGCCTCAGGCATTGCAGAAGCGCTCTCAAAAGGCGCTGAGATTGTGGTGACGGGGCGGGTCGCTGACCCGTCTTTGGTTGTCGGTGCAGTTATTCACGAACATCAACTGGCGGATGATAATTGGAACGCTTTGGCCAATGCAACGCTTGCAGGACATTTGATCGAATGCGGAACACAAGTAACGGGAGGGTATTTTGCCGATCTTGATAAGCCGGTGCCGGATTTTGCCAGCTTGGGGCCGCCGGTGGCCACTATTGCGCAAGATAAGGTCACTTTGTCCAAGCCGGTCGGCGGTGGTGTGTTGAACCGGGCAACCGTGACCGAACAGTTGCTGTACGAAATCGGGGACCCCGCGAAATATCTTACACCGGACGTTTGTCTCGATTTGACCGATGTACAGTTGCAAGACCTGGGCGCGGACAGGGTGCTTGTCACCGGTGCCAGGGGGCATCCAGCGCCCGCATCGCTGAAAATGCTCGCCTGTCGTAAATCCGGATGGTTGGCGGAAGGTGAGATTTCCTATTTGGGGGCCACCGCCGAAGACCGCGTCAGGCTGGCTGAGGATATTCTCAAACATCGACTTCATGGCACGGACATGCGGATTGACCTATTCGCCGGTACAACAAACGGAGCCCCTTGCGCGCGTTTGCGCCTCGCGGCGCGCACGCCTGACAGGGAAGAGGCTGAACGTGCGATTAACGAGATCGAAGCGCTGTATCTTAACGGCCCCGCAGGTGGCGGGGGGGTGCGGAAGTCACTGGCCTCACAAATCACAACCGAAGCCTCATTCGTTCCGCGTTCAGACCTTCCGCCGCCTCAGGTGGAGATCATCGGATGATCCCTTTGCGAAACCTTGCCCATGGCCGTGCTGGTGACAAAGGCAATACCCTCAACGTATCGATCATCGCGCATCGGCCTGCGGATTTCGATCACTTGCAAAAGCACGTCACCGAGGCGCATTGCGCAGACGTTTTTCAAGATCGGGGTCTGGGACGAGTGACACGTTATGTGCTGCCCCATCTCTCCGCCATGAACTTTGTCATCGAAGATGTTCTGGATGGCGGCGTGAACCAGTCTCTGTATGTTGACCGTCACGGAAAAACTTTGTCGAGCCTACTGTTGGATAGTCTGATCCCGGCACCGGAGGGCTCAGATGTTTGAAACCATCGATCGCATCGCGACTTTACTGGGCCGAGTGCTCCTGAAAATTGCAGGACTTTCCGTGGTGATCATGATGATCGCCATACTTGTGCAGGTTGCAGCCAGCCGAATGGGCATCACCACGGTTGTGGAAACGCCCAGGCCATGGCCCGTCTTTGGGGACGCCATCTCGTTGAATTCCCTGAGCGACCTGCAATGGTATCTTTTGGCGTTGGTGGCTTTGCTTCCGGCAGGCGTCATTCTCTTGCGCAACGGACATGTGCGGGTCGATTTTCTTTACAGCAATCTGGGACAACGTGGAAAAACGGTAATCGACGTCCTCGGCCACCTTATCTTTGCGCTGCCCTTTTTGGCGTTCATCATCCCCGATGCGTGGGAACTTGCCGCTAAGGCGTTTACCCGTGGCGAGGCGTCGCCAAATGGTGGCTTGACCGACCGGTACTTGCCACGCGCCGCAATTCCCGTTGGATTTGCTCTGCTCTTGTTCGCAATCCTTTTTGAGACATGGCGCAACCTGTGTAATTGGAGGCGCGGCGATGATTGAGCACAGCCTTGCCATCGCCATGGCCGCCGTCACACTGACGGGCATCGTCCTGGGCTACCGCGTTGCGCTGGTCTTGGCAGGGGCGGCAGCGTTGTTCATTTTGTTCACCGACACGCCTTTGTCTTTTTTCAAACTGCTGCTCAGCCGGGTCTATTCCAACGTTCTGTCAAATTGGCTTTTGGTTGCGATCCCGATGTTCAT
>JBCBGX010000234.1:0-3440 GCA_038526325.1 Pseudomonadota bacterium
GTTCGATCCCGGAAACTACGTGATGAGCCGCAACAAACTACTGCGCAATTTGTGGATCCAGGGCGGCCCGCGCGCGCGGATGTTCTTTGCAGAAAAACCCAAGAAAGCGCCGGCGCTTAACAAAATCCCCTTTGTGAAATGGCGCAAACCGTATGCCTATATCAGTTCCACACATATGATGCTTCCGCGCGGCCTGAACCTTGTCTACGACCAAGCAGGCGGGGAAAAGACATCGGGCATTCTGCTACATGCAAAATTTCTGAACACGTTCAGCGAACTGGCTTCGCAAGAAGCGTCCCGCGCGCAGCACTACCAACGCGGGCAGGAATACCAATCCTATATCGAAAGACATGGTTCTGACCCCACACTTTGGTCGCAGTGGAGCGAGCAATATATCAACTGGCGCCAGCTCGAAGCACTTGGCCTGATGTCGAAAGGGAACTGGGCATGACATTGGGCGTCGTCATGCTGGTGCACACTGCCTTTGACCGGGCCGAACAGATGATCCGGCATTGGACCGTTGGTGGCTGTCCGGTTGTTGTGCATGTGGACGCAAAGGTCGACCAACAGACCTATGCTCAATTTGCGAAAGCCCTTGATGATTTAGAGGGTGTGCTGTTTTGCAAACGTCATCGGTGCGAATGGGGCGGTTGGGGTTTGGTCGCTGCCAGCCAAAGTGCAGCAACCTTGCTGTTGGACAGCTTTCCGGATGTTCGGCATGTTTTCCTTGCGTCGGGGGCGTGCCTTCCGCTTCGCCCGGTTGCTGAATTGCGTGACTATCTAGATACCCAGCCCGATACCGACTTTATCGAAAGCGCGACTACGGCGGATGTCCCATGGCCAGTGGGCGGTCTGGATCGTGAGCGATTTACTCTCGTTTTTCCATTTTCTTGGAAAAAACACCGCTGGCTTTTTGATCGCTTTGTTCAACTGCAACAACTTGTCCGTTTCAAACGGAAAATGCCTGACGGTTTGGTGCCTCATATGGGGTCTCAATGGTGGTGTATGACCCGCCAAACTCTGCGTGCCATCCTCGATGACCCAAAGCGCCGTGTGTATGATCGCTTCTTTCGTCATGTGTGGATTCCTGACGAAAGTTATTACCAAACGCTAGTGCGCATCCATGCGAGCAAAATCGAAAGCCGGTCGCTGACGCTGTCAAAATTCGATTTCCAAGGAAAACCTCATATTTTCTATGATGATCACGCCGCTTTGCTGATGCGTTCGGGCTGTTTCGTGGCGCGCAAGGCATGGCCACATGCTGACGGGCTTTTTGCCAATTTTCCCCGACCATCGTCGACCGTCGCGGCTGATCAGGAACCTAACACCGCCACAATCGACCGGATATTTGCGGCGGCTGTTGATAGACGATTACGCGGGCGGCACGGGCTTTTTATGCAAAGTCGGTTTCCAAACCGGGATCATGAAAATGGTTTGACTGCGGCCCCTTATTCCGTCTTGCAAGGTTTTGATGATTTGTTCCCTGATTTTCAGAATTGGTTGACCAAGCGGACCGGGGCGCAAGTGCATGGTCATCTATTTGCGAAAGATCGCGTTCATTTTGCCAGCGGTGAGGCGGTTCATCGCGGTGGGCTGTCCGACAGTGCGCGCTTGCGCGACTATAACGGTCGCATGTTTCTGACAAACCTTGTCTGGAACGGGCGGGAAACCCATCAATGCTTCCAATTTGGTCCGGCAGATACTCAAGATATCCGCTGGATGCTGGCCAAGGACACGCAGGCACGCGTCTGGGTGATTTCTGGTGCATGGGCCGTCCCATTGTTCTTATCTGGTCGGTCGGCAAGCGATGTGCGGGCAGAGGCCGCGCGCCTGCAAAGGATCGAGCATAAGTTTTTGAAAGTGTTGCGATCACCGCATGCCCGCGCTCGTATTCAGATCACGACTTTGGGTGAATTTGTTGAGGCCCCGACGGAAACGCTACAAGCCATCATTGATGAGATTGCGGGTCACCGCGGCAGTGCGGTGACAGAGTTACCGCAGATGACCAACCTGACGGGGCTTGGGGCATTCCTGCAAGACCTGAAAAACCAAGGCATGCACCCTTTCCTGACCGGAGAGCTAAGCGATAAACCGGCCCTGCCCGACCGTCGCGCCGGCATGCCCAAACCCTATGTTGTTGGCGGGAAATGAGCAGCTTTGACTATTTCATTGTGCTGGCAGAAATGCGCACAGGCTCCAATTTTCTTGAAGCGAACCTGAATGATCTGGGAGATGTGCAGTGCTTCGGCGAATTGTTCAACCCAGCCTTTGTCGGCTATCCAAAAACTGGAACCCCCCTTGGCTTTACCTTGGAAGAGCGCGAGCGTGATCCTTTTGAATTAATTGCTAAAGTCAAGGCACATGATGGCTTATGTGGCTTTCGCTACTTTCATGATCACGACCCCCGCGTTCTAAGTACCTGTCTGGATGACCCCCGATGCGCCAAGGTCATCCTGACGCGAAATCCGGTGGACAGTTTTATAAGTTGGAAGGCCGCCCAGTCGACCGGCCAATGGAAGTTGACCAACGCAACCCATGCCAAATCAACACCGATCACCTTTGATCCTGCTGCGTTTGAAACGCATCTGGAAAAACTACAGTCTTTTCAGGTCAGGGTCCTGAACACGTTGCAACGCACTGGCCAAGGCGCGTTTTATCTTAGCTATGACGATTTGCGTGATATCGACGTTCTAAACGGCCTAGCTGCATATCTGGGCGCCCAAGGACGGTTGGCGCATATCAACAAGAAGCTCAAAAAACAAAACCCGGAACCGCTGGAAACCCGCGTGAAGAATTTCGAAGAGATGCGTGATACGTTGCACAGCTTCGATAAATTTGATCTTGGCCGTACGCCTCATTTTGAACCACGGCGCGGCCCTGCGATTCCGACATATATAGCGGCGGCACAAACCGGCTTGATCTACATGCCACTGCGGTCAGGCCCAGATAAGTCTATCGCACAATGGCTGGCGGATGTTGACGGCGTCGGGATAGCTGACCTGAAAACTGGGTTCACACAGAAAACCCTCAAGCGTTGGCAGACTGACCACATCCCGCACCGGGCGTTCTCTGTCTTGCGCCATCCGTTGGCACGGGCGCATGCCGCCTTTTGTGATCGTATTTTGCTGGATGGGCCGGGCAGTTTTGGTCAGCTTCGCGCAACGCTGCGAAAGGTGCACCGATTACCCATTCCAGAGGTCGCGCCAGATTTAGAAAAACCAGCTGGCTATGATGTTGCCGCGCATCGCGCTGCCTTCGTCGCGTTTCTGAAATTTCTACGCAACAATTTGTCGGGCCAAACTGGGGTTCGGGTAGATCCGTCCTGGGCAGGACAATTCACGTTGCTACAAGGGTTTGCGGACTTCATGCTGCCTGACTTCATACTGCGTGAAGATCAATTGGCGAGTGACCTGCCCGCACTTGCGCAACATGTTGGCATA
>JBCBGX010000235.1:0-3413 GCA_038526325.1 Pseudomonadota bacterium
CCGGGCGCAAGCTTGTGCCTCCAGCGGCGGTATTTTTGTCCAGAAGACGCTGTGGGCTATGCCTCTGCCGCCCGCCAATGTCCAGCTTGGCTGGGGAGGAAAGCCTCAATCGCTGCTGTGGCGATCACATGGGTTTCATCAGCGTGCGGGTTGGCGACGTTTTGTCCACCTTTGGTCGCTGTGACCGTCGCGTTGCCGCGGGGAAGCAGTTCGGCGAGCGCGGTGGTGTCGAGCTTGTCGGGCTCTTGCACGCCGATGGTGACCTGAACGCGCATTTGGTCGGTCGACAGATTGGTGCTTGAGAACAGTGTCAGGGTGGAATGGCGCAGCGCGTCGTTAATCGCCCGCTCAGCCGCTTTTTGGTAGTCCATCCCATGCAGCGAATTGCCCATGCCCATTTCGATGATAAAGCGCTGATCGGTCATGTCCGCTCCATCATGAAAGAGACGTTGATCGCCGCATTGGCGATGACGGTTGGGTTGCCGTCCGGCCGCGGTACGTCAAGGCCCCCATGGGTCACGGTGACGCTGGGCTGGCCGTAAGGGAAGACGCGAAGCAGGGCTTCGGTATCGACCCGGTTAGGCTGCTGAACTGCGATTTCGACGTCGATAATCATGGCCTCTTTCGGGAAGCCAAAGAGTTCTGCCATGTTGATGGAGTTGTGCCAAAGGGCATCTTTGAGCGCCCGCGTGGCGGCTTCGGTATAGTCCTGACGGCGGAGCGAGGTGCCCATGCCGAATTCGGTGAGGACGCGGTGTTTGGGCATGATTAAGTCCCACCTTTCTTCGTTGATCGATAGGTCATGACCGCAAGTCCAATCGCGATCAACGTCAACCCGATCTCCACCAGAAACGTCCAGTGCGTCAAGAACGAGAATATCCAGTTCGCGTGTGTGGCTGGAACCGTCACAAGCGGGCGGGCGGCATCTGAGACCGGCCAGCCCCACGCAATGGCACCGACGACCGAGTCGAGGACCATGTGAACAAGCCCGCCAAGGCCAAGTGCTAGGATGACGTGTTTCCGAAGCACCAGGCCCAGTAATGCGATGCCGGCCCAAAGAGCAGGTCTGTGGGTGAGGTAGGTGTGATGATGGACAGTGCCATGATCAACCAAGTGGAACCAAAGCATATCGATGTCAGGCAAGACAGAACCGACCATCGTCGCGATGATCAAGGTCCGTTGATTGCGCCCCCAAAGAGCACGGGCTGCAAGATATCCACCGGGAAGGTGGCCGACGAACACTAAAACTCCACCCCAATCTGCGCCTTAATGCCCGACCGGAACGGGTGTTTCACCAGTTCCATTTCGGTCACCAGATCGGCCAGTTCAATCAGATCCTCGTTGGCGTTTCGGCCCGTCAGCACCACGTGGGTCATCGGTGGCTTGTGGTCACGCAGGAAGGCCAAGACCTCTGCCGCGCTGACATAATCGTAGCGGATCGCGATGTTGATCTCATCGAGGAGAACCATGTGGTTCGCCTCATCCAGGATCAGCTCTTTGGCCTTGGCCCAGGCGGCCTGGGCCATCTCCGTATCCCGGCTTTTGTCCTGGGTTTCCCAGGTGAAGCCTTCACCCATCGTGTGAAACGCGCAAATATCAGTGAACTTGGACAGGATCAGGTCCCGTTCCCCTGTACTCATTCCGCCTTTGATAAACTGAACAACGGCGCATTGCATGTCATGGGCGATGCAGCGGAAGATCATGCCAAAGGCGGCAGAAGATTTGCCTTTGCCCTTGCCGGTATGCACGATCACCAACCCTTTTTTGTCGGTCTTGGTGGCCATGATCTTATCCCGCGCGGCCTTTTTCTTGGCCATCTTGGCGGCGTGGCGGCTGTCATCATCTTGGGGTGTGTCGGTCATGGCAGGGTCCTTTCAGACTACATTTTGTAGCGTCAGGGCCACAGGTGCAAGGTGGGGGAGGCAATTGCGTTTTTCCCCCTCGCGCAAACCTTCACAGGCATGTTACCGACCCACAAAAGACGAGCGGGACAGACAAATGCGACTTTTCTCACTGCTAATGTTGGCAAGCTATATTGGCGTGGCGGTTTTGGCTGCCGGCGTCTGACCTCCCCACCTTTACCGTTTCCAAAAAATTGACGGGAACAAGGGCCTTCCCTTGCTCCCGCTGTCGCGGCTGGTGTGACTAGCGTGCGATGTGTGTGAGTGGCAACCCAGGGTAGCGCGATACTGAATTTGGTACCTGGGGAAAACGGCTTGTCGGCAAACGGGGTACAAACATGTCGTCTTCTTTGCGATAGTCCGAAGTGGGATCGACGGTGATGGCGCGCTTGAGGATAATTGGCGTGGCCAGCGCGACAAGATAAACGATTGTCGACAAAATAGGTCCCAACTCTAGAGGTGCTGTAAGCCCCTGTACCACGTGCGCTGATACCAGGGCCGCCAATAGAGTTGGGATCGACAAATAGCGGGGATTGCGGGGGGAATTCATATCTTGCATGCCTGTCTTCTCAAATCTGTTTCAGTTACAGATAGCCCCTGCAATGACGCTACGTCAGACTGCGATCCTTAGCGAGAGACAGATGTACAGGGCGGGGTCTGCATATCTGCAGTCACTTTTGGTCTCAATTTCGCAAAGCATGATATATACCAATGGATACAGGGCGATACCTTTGCGTAAGACAGTATACTTCTTGTCATGTATCAGCCTGAACGGGTTTGCCTTAACCATTTGTTAACCAAATCTTCCAAACGGTGGATCAGACGCTGCCGATCTAAGTGAGAAGGATTATCCAATTTGCTAGATTGGAACGATCTCCAATACGTTTTAGCGCTTCGTGACGGGAGAACGATGAAGCAGGCGGCGGCGCTGCTGAGAACCGACCCGACGACTGTTTCTCGGCATATCAAGGCACTTTCGCAAAAGTTCGATCAGAACATTTTCGAATTGGAAAAATCGGGTCAATGGAGACTGACGTCTACCGGTGATGAGCTCGTTGCTTTGGCGGAGATGTTTAAGAACAGGCTCGACTCTTTGCAGTCAAATGCGTCGGGGCTTGATCCCGATCAGACCATCACGGTTACATCGCTCGAATTTTTGCTCGCGCATTATATCGCGCCTTTCATGAAACGTCCGATCCCTGGATATCCCGATGTGGCGCTGCGGTTGATCGGATCAGACCGGCGCCTGTCGCTTGCCTATGGTGAGGCTGACATTGCCTTGCGGTTCGGGCGTCCTGTCGAAGGGCAGCTTATGGCCAGCAAAATCGCAAGCATTGAATATTGTGTCTTCGCTAACCCGGACCAGCCCCCTACACAGTGGATCGCGATGCACGAGGATTTGGATGCGGTCCCAGAAATGAAACTGGGTTGCAGCATACGAGGTGACGCGAAGCGATGGGGGCATACCAAATATGCTGAAACCCAGTTTCATTTCTGGGACCGCATCCAAAT
>JBCBGX010000236.1:0-3379 GCA_038526325.1 Pseudomonadota bacterium
GCAATCGTTGACCAAAAGGCCAAATGCACCTTTGAGGAGTTCTTTGCATTTCCCAACAGGTCAGGCACACTAGCTATCAACGTTCAGACAAAAAGGGAAACCCATGAAATTCTTTACGATTGTCGCGACATCCGCTTTGCTGGCTGTCAGCGCGTTGCAAGTCAGTGCCCAGTCCGCGCTAAACGAAATCCTTTCGGAGGGTGTGCTGAAGGTCGGCACCACCGGTGACTGGAACCCCATGACGATGCGCGACGTGGCGACCAACAGCTATACAGGCTACGACATTGACGTCATGACAGCGCTGGCCGCTGATCTTGGGGTTGAGGTTGAATTTGTACCAACCGACTGGAAAACACTGGTCGCAGGCGTCACGTCGGGCCAGTACCACATCACTGGCTCTGCCTCTGTCTCGCCCAGCCGAGCTAAGGCGGCTGGCTATTCAGACAGCTACTTTTCTCTTGTCACTGTCCCGCTGACACTGCGCGAGAACGAAGGCCGGTTTACATCTTGGGAAGATCTGAACAGCGCCGATGTGTCGGTCGCGGCTACGCTGGGCACGACACAGGAAACCCAGGTCAAACAGTTCTTCCCCGATGCCGAACACCGGATCGTTGAAGCCCCTGCGCGCGATTTTCAAGAGGTGCTGGCCGGTCGGGCCGATGCCAATATCACGTCCAATGTCGAAGCGAACAAACTGGTCGCGCAATATGATCAATTGATGATCGTTCCTGTCGCCGAAGGCCGTGCCCCCACACCGATTGCGATGCTCTTGCCGCAGGATGATCAGGTTTGGATCAACTACGTGAATACCTGGATCACTCTGAAGCAGGAACAAGGGTTCTTTGAAGACCTGGGCACCAAATGGCAGTTGATTGCTGAATAGGCACCCACTTTAGATTTGGTGGACCGGCCATTTACTGGCCGGTCTTTTCTTTCGGGGATGCATCCATGCTGACGATCTATTCTGAACCTGTTTCGCTATATTGCGCAAAACTGCGCGTCCTGATGCGCCATAAGACTCTTCACTGGAACGATTTACCCCCACCGGGTGGTTATGGTTCAGACGAATACCGAGCCATTGTTCCCTCGGGCAACCTGCCCGCAATGGTGCATGACGGGTTCATGCTGGCCGATTCAGAAGCGATTGCCGAATATCTGGAAGAGACCTTTCCCGAAACGCCGATGCTGCCAGACACAATCAAGGCGCGGGCGAAAGTGCGTGAAATGGGCCGGTTGCATGACACGCGTTTGGAACCGGCGGTGCGGCTGCTTTACCCTCATGTCGCTTATGATAACCGTGACGACAAAGCCGTTCGGGCCGCTGTTACCGCGATTGATAAGGCGCTCGCATCGCTGGATCTGCTTTTATCGCAGGATGATTTGCCGACAGGCCAGCTTTGGCTAGGTGATTGTGGGTTCGTGGTTTGTTTTGCCTGGATCAAGGCGTTCGAAACCGCGCTGTGCCTGCCCATCACTTGGCCTGATGCTGTGGTGACCTATGATCAGCAGCTCAACACCTATCCAGCCGTCCGGGCTGAATTGGCAGCCTATGCACCGGCGATGGCGGCCTACCTTAGAAAAGCAGAACCGCCTGGTTCCCGACAGAAATAATCAGATTGCTGTCTGACAGCAAAACGGGCTAATCGAAGACAATGAGCATTCAGCTGGTTCAAAGGCCCGCGCGGCGCAGTCTTGCGACACCATTAATCTATGTGGTGGTCGGGTTGGTCACCGCATTATGCGTGCTTCCGTATCTAGGAGTAGTGGCCGCCGCATTTGGTGGATCAATCGAAACGTTGCGTGGCCTCGCTGACACGGTACTACTGCGCTATACGTTGACGACGATTATCCTGTTGATCAGCGTAATGACGGGTGCTGCCATCCTTGGCACCGGGGCTGCCTGGCTTGTCACGATGACCGAATTTCGAGGGCGGCGGTGGCTGGAAATTGCCTTGGCCATTCCGTTGGCCTTTCCTGCATACGTGCTGGCTTATGGCTATACTCACGTGCTGGACCACCCCGGCATCGTGCAATCCACGTTGCGCGACATTACGGGATGGGGACCGCGCGACTATTGGTTTCCTGAAATCCGGTCGTTAGGCGGGGCGGCTGCCATGCTGACACTGGTGCTATATCCTTATGTTTATCTTTTGGCGCGGGCGGCTTTTGCAGCGCATGGATCAACAGCTTTTCTGGCGGCTCGAGTTTTGGGAAAATCCCCGTTTCGGGCCTTTGTGACCGTTTCCCTGCCAATGGCGCGACCGGCAATTGCATCAGGTGTGATGCTTGTGGCCATGGAAACCATCGCTGATTTCGGCACTGTCGCCTATTTTGGCGTGCAAACCTTTGCAGTTGGGATTTACACAAGCTGGTTCACTATGGCGGACCGGGCAGCGGCCGCACAGCTGGCGCTTGGCCTGCTGGCCTTTGCATTGCTTCTGGCATTTCTGGAACGGACAAGTCGCGGGAATGCCGCCTATACAGACGGGCGAAGACGCGCGCCGATGCAACGGATTTTGCTAGGTGCCAAGGGACAGATAGGAGCATTCTTATTCTGTCTACTGCCCGTGGCATTGGGCGTCTTGGTTCCTGTGATTACGCTTGGAACCATGGCGCTGGGATCAGAGCAGAACTTGCTGAGCCCGCGCTACATTGGGTTTATGCAAAACTCCGTCACTTTGGCCGGAATTGCGGCGGTTTTGACTGTATTGGCCGCAGTTTTGTTAGGCACTTTGCACCGGGTCCGAACGACCCGATTGACAGCGTTTACGCTTTACATGGGGCGGATAGGATACGCCGTGCCCGGTGGGG
The DNA here is from genome assembly GCA_038526325.1 of Pseudomonadota bacterium. GTDB lineage: Bacteria > Pseudomonadota > Alphaproteobacteria > Rhodobacterales > Rhodobacteraceae > Yoonia. The sequence goes on from JBCBGX010000236.1 coordinate 2,812, forward strand.
TCATCGCAGTCGGACTAATGGTTCCATTTGCTTTATTCGACAATACGTTGGATGCGTGGATGCGGGCGACATTTGATGTATCGACCGGGCTATTATTTACTGGATCTATCTGGTTGTTAATCAGTGCATACATGATCCGGTTTCTCGCCGCGGCCATTGGCGCATATGACGGGGGGATCGCTGCGGTTGGTCCAAATATGGACGCAGCGGCGCGGACACTTGGCGAAGACATGCCCGGTATGGTGCGCCGAGTGCATATGCCAATGTTGAAGACCAGCTTGCTGACTGCAGGTCTTATCGTCTTTGTCGATGTCATGAAGGAACTGCCTGCAACATTGATCATGCGCCCGTTCAACTTTGACACGTTGGCGGTCCAGGCGCATCGGTTGGCATCCGATGAACGGCTCAGCGGGGCCGCCGTTCCAAGCCTTGTCATTGCAGCAATCGGACTGATCCCTGTCATCCTGCTATGTCGTAAGATTGGACGTCAAGACCACTGACATCCGGGACGGGCGCAGCCTAAGCTGCGCCCTGGGCTGGGTATTTAGTTGTGGGTTATTCCCAACCG
>JBCBGX010000237.1:0-3320 GCA_038526325.1 Pseudomonadota bacterium
CTGTTATTGTACTTTTTCGCAGGGCTTACGCACTTAATTGCGCGCGTCTTTGGCGGGCAGGGGGACTGGTATGGCGCCCGTCTGGCATTGTTTTGGACAATGCTGGCAACGACGCCGCTCTTGCTGCTTTATGGCCTCACAGCGGGGTTCATGGGGCCAGGGGTTGAAACCCGGCTGGTGGGTGGCATATGGATTGCAGCCTTCCTGATCATTTGGATCCAGTGTTTGCGCGAGGCGGAAAGCAGATCATGACACTCAGTTTTCAGACCTGGATGCGGACAGTGTGGGACAGTGTGACCCAACCGGCGGAAATGGCAGCGCAAGTGTTGAACATGCGCATTGCGCGGGACGCGTTATGGACCGCCTTGGCCCTTGTCGCCGTTTTGAACGTGCTTCTTTTGGGGCTTTTGCAGGTGGCGTCACCGGCGCAAATAGCAGCGCAAGACCAGGTGGTGACGCTGTCACCCTTTGCCTATCTGGCGATCATCGGATCGTTTCTGACATTCATGGTGTTCATGTTGGTGCATGCGGGCCGCATGATGGGAGGTGAGGGAACGGTTGAAGGCACGCTGACCCTGATAGTCTGGTTTCAGGCCGTCAGCCTGACGCTAGAGGCGATCCAGATCATTCTGGTCCTGTTCAGCCCCGCAATTGCGGCCATGTTCGGGCTTGTGTCAGTTGGGGCGATCGTCTGGGTCTTTGTCAATCTGGTCAATGTGCTGCATGGCTTTGCCAATCTGGGTAAGGCTATCGTTGTGATTGTCATGGCGCTGATCGGCACCGTTCTGGGAACCGGACTGGTCATGGGTATGTTGGGCATTGCACCGCCGGGGACTGGGTTATGAGCTTTGATGTCACAAAAGTCCGCGCGGACTTTCCGATCCTGTCGCGCGAAGTGAATGGCAAACCGCTGGTCTATCTGGACAGTGGTGCCTCTGCGCAAAAGCCGCAGGTGGTGATTGATGCCGTCAGCAGGGCCTATGCAGAGGAATATGCCAATGTGCATCGCGGGCTGCATTACCTCAGCAACCTGGCCACGGATAAATATGAAAGCGTGCGCGGGGTCATTGCCAAGTTCCTGAACGCCCCGTCCGAAGACTGCATCATCTACAATTCCGGCACGACCGAAGGCATCAATATGGTCGCCTATGGCTGGGCCATGCCCCGGATGGAAGCAGGGGATGAGATTGTGCTGTCCATCATGGAGCATCACGCGAACATCGTACCCTGGCATTTCCTGCGCGAACGGCAAGGGGTCGTGATCAAATGGGTCGATGTGGACGCCAATGGCGATCTGGACCCGCAAAAGGTCATTGATGCGATTGGCCCGCGCACCAAGCTGGTAGGTGTCATGCACATGTCCAATGTTCTGGGCACAGTTGTCGATATCAAGGCGATCACCGCTGGCGCCCATGCCAAGGGCGTGCCGGTGCTGGTTGATGGCTCACAAGCGGCCGTGCATATGCCGGTCGACCTTCAGGATCTGGGCTGTGATTTCTACGCGATCACGGGGCACAAGCTTTATGGTCCGTCAGGCTCTGGCGCGATTTATGTCGCAAAAGAGAGGATGGCCGAGATGCGCCCCTTCATGGGCGGTGGCGACATGATCCGCGATGTGACCCGCGATACGGTCACTTGGAACGACCCACCGATGATGTTTGAGGCCGGAACCCCTGGGATCGTGCAGATCATCGGGATGGGGGTTGCCATCGATTATATGATGGGCCTGGGTATGCAGAATATCGCGACCCATGAAAACGCGTTGCGTGACTATACGCGTGACCGGCTGGATGGGCTCAACTGGTTGAGCGTGCAGGGAATATCAGCAACCAAGGGTGCGATCTTTTCCTTCACCATCGACGGTGCAGCCCATGCACACGACATCTCAACCGTGTTGGACAAAAAGGGTGTCGCGGTCCGCGCGGGCACCCATTGCGCGATGCCGTTGATGGAGCATATGGGCGTTGGCGCCACCTGCCGTGCGTCGTTCGGGATGTACAACACAACCGATGAGGTGGATGTGCTGGTCGACGCGCTGGAGCTGTGCCACGATTTGTTTGGGTAGGTGAGGGGGGTCTGGTTTGAGCCCTATCTGTCGATATGAGCTTATGCACCTCAAGTTCGCTTCGAAGTCGCTAAGAACACAATGCTATTAGCCTTGTATTGAAATCTAGCATCGCATCTAACGTAGCTCTCACATGGCTAGAAACGCGGTCAGTATGACCCAATACTACCTCTTTGTATTGAATGTTTGCGGGCAGCACCTTTCCTTCAGCTATCAATTGAAATGGTCCAAAACTGCCATTCCATGCAAGTAAGTATGGCTTCTTGCAAATAAGTTGGGGTGCCATCTCTAAGTCCTGCCTTGCCATGTCGATAACCCATGGCAGAGAGAACGGTCCGATACCTAGTTCACTATAAAGTCTTAGGAATGTCGTCGGCATTAAGGTCGCGAGTGCGTAGAAGGCTGCGAAAAACAGACCGATAGTGCAAAAGACCCAAAAGACTACTTTCATAGATTGGTTTAATTGTGATACCTTCTTCGTAGACTAGATGGTGATGTCGTCACCGTTAATCAAGTTGCTGATCATCGCAACCGGCCGTTCGCATCTTCTGCTATTTCGAACGCTCTGTCCCGCAACTCACCCCCCGAACCCAAACACCAAATATCACGGCTTTTAGCGGGTTTCGCCAGTTGGCAATGTCGTAGAGCGCGCACGATTGCCGTGCGCGCCCTAGATTTCAGTGCTTTTCCGGACCGCAATAGAGGTCTTCGCGGTTCTTCACGTGGTCGCGGTGCTTTTCGACGAAGGCCATCACGTTTGCCATTGTGCAATGCTCGCCGAACCCGGACCAGGGCTGGAAGCCGTGCATGTTCAGCACGCTTTCGGGGTCTTCGCGCAACAGCCGCACAAAGACGGACGCAACAATCTTGCCGCCCACGCCGGTCAGGCGCTCTTTGCCCTTTTCCTGTGCTTCCTGCAGAAGGTAGAACCATAATGGCGTCTTGTCGATGTGACGCTCCTTAAGCTCTTTCGGCGTATCAAGCACATGCAGCCCCAGTTTGCGCGCCATTTGCTGGCCTGACGGGATTTGCATCGCGGTCCGGTCGCGCAAGATATTGCGCAGGCCCAGCTTTTTGGCCTGTTCAACGGGGATCTCATGTTCGCCCCACATCAGGCCGGAGCCTACGATATTGTCGGGCAGTTCAAACAGCGTCTCAGCCATCTTTGTGCCGACAGGCAGTGCCTTTTGCGCATGTTTGCCAAAGAACTGATCCAGCTCAACCGTGGCCCCCGGATCACGTGGACCAAAGCCGC
>JBCBGX010000238.1:0-3308 GCA_038526325.1 Pseudomonadota bacterium
AATTCACAAAACGTGCAGGCACCCAATAGCGCCAGCCTTCGGCGGCACAGGGTTCCAGATTGCGTTCCTGAAAGATCGCGTCACCGGCGACGACGATATCGCCTGCAGAGGTGGCCACCGTCACCGCCATATGACCCACGGAATGCCCGGGTGTGTGGAACATAGTGATCCCTGGCAGAACTTCGCATTCATCTTCGACTGCTTCGAACACACAGCCAGCATAGGCAGGTTCGATCCCTAGATAGCCGGATTCGTAAGTGCGGTAGTAGAGAGGTAGGGGGTTATAGGCCATTTCAATTTCGGCCTTGGGTGCAATGTAGCGGGCATTCTTGAATTTCTTCATATTCTGCACGTGGTCCCAGTGCAGATGGGTGAAGACAATCGCGTCAATCTCGTCTGGGTGCACGCCCAGTTTTTGTTCCAGATGTTCGTGCACCTGAAGACAGCCGCGCTTCTGGCACTTATGGTGGTATTTGGTCGCGCGCTCTTCGTCGCACAGGCCGGTGTCGATCAGGATCTTGTGTTCGCCGGTGTCTACATAATGGCAGTATACTGGGTTCCAGAACTTTTTGCCTGCCGGACCTTTCCAGAATGTGTAGGTGCCAAGATCCGCTTCGAGCCAGCCGGTATTGATCGGATAAATCTTTGTCTCGTTCACGCCCATCTGGCCCTCCATTTCCGTGAATCAATTTTGTATACAAAAACAAGATCACGGATGCAGATGCAAGGTCTAAATGCTAGTTCACTTCAAGCGTTCGCAAAAAACTTTCCGTCATGTGGGCGCGCATGCCGTCGGATGCGGCTTTCGAATCCTCTGAGAAAATGCTGGCGATCAGGCCCTCATGAGATTTGGCAGACGCGATCAAATCTTCTTTGGTGGCGAATTTCTTAGCGCGGAACGGTCCGGTGCGGCGCCGGAAATCCGACGCGATCTCGGCGATGTAGGGGTTGCCTGTCGCGCGATAGATGGTCAAATGGAAGGCCTCGTTGGCGCGCAGATAGGCGGGCATGTCGCCTGACTCCGCTGCCGCCATACAGGCCGCCTGGGCGCTTTCGATTTCAGAGCGAGACAGCAAAGATAGGCGTTGCGCAGCAATTCTGGCGCAAGTTGCCTCAATTTCGTGCATCGCTTCAAAGATTTGGGCCAATTCTTCGCGGCTATATTCGGCCACACGCACACCGCGCTTTTCGCCTGGAACAAGAATGGTTTGGGCTGTCAGCCGGGTCAGTGCCTCGCGGATCGGGGTGCGGGACACGCCAAATCGTTCAGTCAGTTTGACCTCATCTAATCGTTCCCCCGGTCGAAGCGCACCTGTGGCGATGTCGTCCATCAGTTCTGCTTCGATCCATTGGGCTGTTGACCCCCGCGCGCTTTTTTCGGGCTGATCTTTCATGTGCAAACTGCCAGCTTTCGTTATCTTCTGCTTATATTGATACACAAAAATTCAAAAATAGCAATTTTGGATATTTACTTTTATTTTTGTATACACAATTCTCAACCAAACGGGGAAGAGGGATTCGATGCCGGAAATTCGCTTGCAGCAATTGGTGAAACGCTATGGCGCGGTCGAGGTGCTGCATGGCATCGATCTGCAGATGGCGGAGAACGAATTTACCGTTCTGGTTGGGCCATCCGGCTGCGGGAAATCTACGACACTCCGCATGGTTGCTGGACTGGAAGATGTGTCAGACGGCGATATTCTGATGGGGGACAATTCGGTCAAGAACCTTGATCCTAAAGATCGCGATATCGCAATGGTTTTTCAGGATTACGCGCTTTACCCGCATATGAATGTCGCGCGAAACATGTCGTTTTCACTGCGGCTGAAAAAAACGCCCAAGGCGACCATCGACAAAAAAGTCAAAGACGTGGCCGAGATGTTGGGCCTGTCGGCCTTTCTGGACCGCAAGCCGGGCGAATTGTCTGGCGGTCAGCGGCAGCGGGTTGCGATGGGCCGGGCGCTGTGCCGGGATGCGGGCACGTTTTTGTTTGATGAACCGCTGTCGAACCTTGATGCCAAGCTGCGTGGCCAAATGCGCGCGGAGCTGGCCGTGATGCGCCAGCAGGTCCAGAAAAACATGATCTACGTCACCCATGACCAGATCGAGGCGATGACACTCGCCGACCGGATCGTGGTGATGCATGGCGGTTACATTCAGCAGCAGGGTACACCAGCTGAACTGTTCAAAAACCCGGCCAACAAATTTGTCGCAGGGTTCCTGGGCTCTCCGCCGATGAACTTTCTTGCCGCAGACCTGGTGGAAGAGGGTGGAACGCTCTTGGCCGCTGGACAAGGGTTCAAACTGGCCTTGCCAGTGGATTTGGCGGGCAGGGCTCGCAATCAGGGCGTAACCGCGGGCATCTTGGGCATTCGTCCCTCTGACCTGGAATATGATGCCGAAGGTCCAGATGCGACCTCGGTCGACCTGAATGTGGTTGTGTCCGAATATGTTGGCGCGCAATCCGTCCTGATCTGCGATTGCGGCGGGGCGCGCGTGACCGTGGAAATCAAATCTGAAACGCCAATTGCGCTGGGCGAGACCCTGCGCTTCTCGGTGCGGCCCGAAGGGTTACACCTGTTTGATCATAAGACCGAGGACGCCATCTGAAGCGTCCATCAGCAACTGGGAGGAAAAGATGCTGGACTTATTGAAGACCACAACAGTTTTGGGCGGGATCGCCATGGCCGGAACGGCCTTTGCCGATGCCCATGCCGGGAACCCTTATGCCCCGTATGAAGGCACGACCCTGATCGTGAACTTCCCGGCGCATCCGCATTACAACGCGGTGATGGAAGTGCTGCCAGAATTTACGGCACAGACCGGGATCGAGGTCGAGGTGGACATGCTGCCCTACCTCGATATGCGCGAGCGGCAGACGCTTGAACTGGCGTTGGACGAAGGCGCGTATGACCTTATTTCCTACGTCGTGTTTTCCAAGGCGGATTATGTTTATGCCGACCAGTTGGAAAACCTAGCCAAGTATTTCATGAACCCAAAGTTGGCCGATCCAAGCTATGATGCGACCGATCTGATTGATGGTTACGTCCAGAATATCGGTGTCGCTGGTGGCGAAAAAGGCTATCTGCCGGGGCCAACCGGCTCACTTTACGGGTTGCCTTTCGGGTCGGAAACCTCGGTTTTGTTTTACCGGGCAGACATTTTCGAAAAGCACGGGCTTGAGGTGCCGACGGATTATGAAAGCTTCCTAGAGCTTGCCTGCCAGATACCAGAGCTTGAGCCCGGCATGGGCGGTGTTGCGTCCCGCGCGGCCTCCGGCCACCAGGCGTCACATGCGTTCCTGCTGC
>JBCBGX010000239.1:0-3302 GCA_038526325.1 Pseudomonadota bacterium
CGAAGATCCCGACAACCCGACAGTCTTTACATGTGACGTCGTCACAGAACAGGTGCCTACCAGCTTTATCCAAAATCGAAACTGCCAGTGGCGAGGTTAAGGCTTAGGGTCCCTTCGCCCAATACCTGCACATGGCCAAAAGAAAGTTCGCGATAATCGGTCGCAAAATCTTCGTTCTGGATAAAGCTGGTCGGCACCTGTTCTGTGACGACGTCACATGTAAAGACTGTCGGGTTGTCGGGATCTTCGCATGTATCAAGGATGAAGATGACATCATTTGTATCGGGGTCGATTACGTTTTGGGTTCTTGTTGTATTGACCTCACCATCATCTTCCAGCGCCACCCGAGAGGATTGCAGGTTAAGTCCTATCGTGGTGCGGCTTTCTGCTGTTTCATTCAAACGATACCGTGTGCTTAGGCCGATTGTGCCCCGCACACCGGCCAGCGCCTGGGCATCCTCGGAAAATGTCCCGCCGAATTCATCTTCTTCCTCATCCGTGCCGCTATTGACGTTGTTAGAAGGCACCAATGAAAAGGTGAGGTTGGTTGACCATGGGTTGCGCCGGGTGACGGTGCGCGCATCCTCTAGCGTCTGGGTGCGCGCGGCCTCATCTGGGGCGTCGGTCAGGGCAATTCGCAACCAGATGCTGGACAGGGTGAACCGCTCTCCGTTTGCTGCCGCTAATGCAGTGAGCCGGGCAGCCTCATATCGTGTTGCTTGGGTCTCTGACAATCGCCAGGCGCGCGCACCGGCTGCCCAACCAGCGTCAGGATCGCCTATTTGTGGCTCTGCCAAAGCAAGGATCAGCAACGCCGCGCGGTCATCCGGGTTTACCTCTATCAGTTTGGTGGCCAAGTCGCGGGCAAGTTCAAATTCACCCGCCGCCACAGCCTGTCGTGCCAACAGTCGCGCGTCATCCAAACTCAGATCGACCGTTGTTTGCGCGCTGCCGGGCAAGGCAAACAGCAGGGCCGCCAGCGCAAAGGCAGTTTTAGGGATCATTCGGTCATTCTGAACCCAAACACTCGGGTCCTGCACCCGGACATTGGTCAAGAACAAAGATGCCGTATTCGTTTTCGGTGCCAGAGCCTAGGTCTTCGCCAAGAAAACCCGGTTCCAGATCGATGGCGCCACCGACGGACGTGGCATTAGCGCCGCCAAAGACACCGCTGTAACTGCCCACGCCGGTCAAGTCGTCCAGTTCAGCAGCGCCGGAGAATGTGCCGTCTGTATCAATGTCAGTGGCCGTAAGAACGATGTCAGGAAGGTTTCCAATGGTTGCTCCGCTGCGGTCATATATTGCGCCATTCACTTGGCCCGACGAATTGAAGTCCGCGTTTAGGAAAACGGTCCCCGTGACTTCCTCGGATTGGACCGGTTGGACAGGGTCTGGCACTGCAGGGCCATCTGGACCAAAGTTTAGCAAGCCAACATAGTCGCCCGCATAGCTGACCAGACCGGAGGTTGGTGCGGTGTAATCGTTTTGAACAACCTGTGCACCACCGAAGAAGCGGTTAAACTGGCCACCGTCGGATACAGCAACGCCCGTGATGCTACCATCGGTCGAGGTTTTTGCGAAGGCTGTGAAGATGCGGTCGGTTGGTTCATCCTGCTGGGTGAAGCGGTCATAGGTGCCGACCTGGCCGGCAGCTGTGTAGGTTGCTGTGTCGGTGTCAGCGTCGAGTGCGATGGTGACAGTCAGCGTGTCTGCAGTTGCATCATAACTTACCCCGTCGACATCGCCCACGGCGACGCTGTTTCCAGAAACGGGTGTCGAAACGCCGCCACCCGCATCGGTGCTGCCATCGTCCGCGCTGCTACCGTCGTCGCTGCGTTCGCATCCCGCTGCATAGGCCGGTAAAACAGCAATGCAAAAGATCTTTCTCATTATCGTGTTCCTCTGGTTCACCACCCGATCGCAGCAATAGTTGGGCGGCGTTCTGATTGCAATCGGCAACCTCTGATTTAGTCAGGTTTGAGCGTGATGGAGGACTTTGTAACACAATTACTTTTTCTGTACTAAACCGACTCAGACCGAGCATTGGAGAAAGTCATGCCCATCACCCCAGATCAGCAGGCCGAAATTGATGAACTGCGCGCCAATCCACAACCGACCTTGCGCGCCGTCGCCCCGGGGATGGAGCAGCATCTGTATCAGGTGCATGACGTGCTCGACCACGGGTTCATTCGGGTCATTGATTACATGGGCGATGATGCGGCGATCTGTCAGGCGGCCCGGGTGTCCTACGGCAAGGGGACGAAATCGGTCTCCAACGATGCGGGGCTCATCCGCTACCTGATGCGCCACTGGCACTCCACCCCGTTTGAGATGTGCGAGATCAAGCTGCATGTGAAACTGCCCGTCTTTGTCGCCCGGCAATGGATCCGGCACCGGACGGCCAATGTGAACGAATATTCCGCCCGCTATTCGATCCTGGATCGGGAGTTCTACATCCCCGAACCCGACAAGCTCGCCGCGCAATCGGTGATCAACAATCAAGGGCGGGGCGAGGCGCTGTCAGGCGAAGAAGCCGCCCGCGTGCTGGAATACCTCAAAGGTGACGCCGCCCGCTGCTATGACCACTACGAGGAAATGATCGGGCAGGAGGAACAGCAAGGCCTCGCCCGCGAACTCGCCCGCATGAACCTGCCCGCCAATATCTACACCCAATGGTATTGGAAGGTCGATCTGCACAACCTCTTCCACTTCCTGCGGCTACGGGCCGATGCCCACGCGCAATACGAAATCCGGGTCTATGCCGAGGAGATCTGCAAGGTGGTCGCCGACTGGGTGCCTGCGGCCTACAGCGCGTTCGAGGACTACCGCATGGGCGGCGCCACACTCTCGTCAAAGGCGATTGACTGTCTGCGGCGTATGCTCAAAGGTGAAGAGGTGACGCAAGAGACCTCCGGCATGAGCAAGGGGGAATGGCGGGAGTTTGAAGAGGTGATTGGGTGATACAATCGCAGCCCTAAAGTCTATATCAATACGCAATTTTCGTTGCTTTTCTGACGAAGAGATTGAGTTTGCAGAGCCTGACGGTAGTTGCGGTAGCGGACTGACACTAATTGTTGGCGAGAACGGTACTGGCAAAACAACTGTTCTTGATGCCGTTGACTTTGTAACGGTCTGTCAAACATTCAATCTCGATCTGCTTCTCAAAATTGGAAAAGTCATCAATTCTTGCCCGGGACTCGGCTCGATATTTGCCGCCCAACCCAATGTCAACGGCATCAAGAACAGTTGTTTTGCCAGTACCGTTCTCGCCAACAATTAGTGTCAGTCCGCTACCGCAACTA
>JBCBGX010000240.1:0-3299 GCA_038526325.1 Pseudomonadota bacterium
CGTTTTCAGGCTCACGCCTTCCCGCTGCAACCTGTCGCGCAGCACATTAATCTCGATATCCATGTCTGATCGGTCATCGAGCATCATTTTTTCTGTTCGCGCTGCAAAATTCTGCTCAAGGTCGTCCAGCAAAGCCTCGTAATTCGCCCGTGCGTCGGCGTCCTTGTTGCGCGCGTAAAGGTCAGCAAACTTGATCGTCGCATCGCGCGCGCCCATCAGGTAGACGCCCAGGAATTTGCGCGCGCCGGTCAGGTCACGCGGATCTTCCTCGACTGTGCGGATCATACGGCGCGCAACCGTCTGAAAATCCTGAACCCGCTCGGTCAGGCGACGATCTGAAAGGCCTTCGACCTGGCTTATCATTACATCCAGATGCGCCTCAGCTTCGTCCACCACTCGGGCCACCCGATCCTGCTGAAACGTGTCCACACCTTCCATGCGCTTGTCGGCCAACGGGTCTATACCAAACGCGGCTATGTGTAAGCCTAGCGCAGCAATGCCGTAAAGGATCGAACCAACGATGCCGCTGTCGCCTGTATAGGCAGCAATCGCCGCCCCAATCCCGGTCAGTGCGGAGGCCATCATTTTGCGGGGAATGGCTGGACGGCGGGCTACCTTTCGGGCGTTGAATTCGGCTTCGGCCTTCAGTCCCTCCTGAAGCATCCAGGCCGCCAGCGTCAGCACAGCGGCACCAGCCAGCGCCGTGACCAAATTCGCCGGGCCATCGCCAAGGGAAAAGAAAACAAGTACAACCGCAGGCAAATAGAGCAGCCGCGCAGGCGACCCAGCAGCCTTGATCTGGCGTGGATCAATCACCTCTTCGCGCGCACCGGAACTTTGCCCAGTGGGGCTGTATTTTCCGCCAAAGCGTTTTGCCATCAGGCGGCCCCCAACCAACCAGAGGCAAGACCTAAAAGCAGTACCACCAACACAACATAAGAAATCCGTCTGAACGTATCAGGCATCGTATCTTCGCCTTTCCCACCTCCACCGACCACGCGGCTTGCTGTAAATAGTGTGCCCAGCAGTGCGATGAATGCAATTGCCAGCACCGCAACAAACGCCACAATCAGGATCAAACGCACCATTTTTTGTCACTCCACCAGATCTGCCCCAGCCTCAGATAGGCATGGGGCATTGATTTTACGAGTGTTTCTGCAAAGCCGCCCGTTCGGCATCCAGCTTTTTCCGATAGCCCGATTGGATGATTTCCACGGCCACCAGCACGACAACCGAGAAATAGAATGTCGTCTTCGACATCGGGATCAGCTCATAGCCAAACAGGAAGATTTTAAGGCTATCATCATGCATCGCGTGCGCGGCCGCCGGTCCCGCCTCGCCCAAGAGCACAACACCGACAATCAACAGGATGAATAACCCCAGCACTTCATACATCCGGTTTTTTTCCAAAAACCGGGTGACACCGTCGGCCAATAGCAGCATCGCGAGGCCTGACAGAATGATCGCAAAGGCCAAAATCGGAAATACATCCGTGATTGCAATAGCGGAAAGCACTGAATCGAAAGAGAAAATCAGGTTCATCAGCACAATGAGCAAGACAACCTGCGTGGCCGATTTGCCGGATTTGCCTTCCACATCATGACCCAAATGGTCAATCGACAGCATATGGCCGATTTCCTTGACAGCCGTATACATGATGAAAATGCCGCCAAAAACGAAGACCACTGTGGCAAAGTTCACTCCGCCCTCGATCACACCCTCCCAATCGAAGATGTAAAATGGTTCGGCCAGCGCGTCGATCAACTGGATCATTGTGAAGAGCAGTACAACACGTAGTGCAACAGCGATGATAATGCCCCAGGTACGAACGGCCTTTTGCTGTGCCACAGGCGCGCGTTGGCTCTCAATCGAGATGTAAAGCAAGTTATCAAAGCCCAATACGGCCTGCAAAAAGCACAGCATTATCAGGTTGGTCGCGTTTTCCAGCGTCAGCAATTCAGCCAAAATTTGTCCCCCGGAGTATTTTCTTTTGCCCCTACCATGCACACCCGTAAAGACAGAACAAGGTGTGAGTTGTTTGGTTTTTCCCCCTTTTAGCAAAGCAATTCGGTCTTGGGGGTGTTTTCTGAACAAATCAAAGCCCAACGGTGTCGCGCAGAAAAATAGCCGCACGGCCTCTTGAAAACGCCTACGGGTGTGGAGGTGGGGCGACGGCGTTAGCCTTTTGCACCAAATGGTGCTTTTCTCGCCCATCTCTGCTACCATGTAACCATGATGGCTAAGCGACAACCCATTTCATTTATCGCCACAGACAATCCAGCCGAGGCTCAAGCTTTCTATGGTGATGTGCTTGGGCTTGAACTGCTCGAGGTTACGCCATTTGCATTGTTTTTTTTGGACGGTGATCAAACCCTGCGCATACAGATCGTGCCAAAGCTTGAACCTGTCTCTTACACGGTTCACGGCTGGTCCGTCGCAAACATCGCAGAAGAGATAGAAAACGTGGTCGCCGCCGGTGTGGTTTTTCAGATGTTCGATCAGCTCCCCCAAGATGAGCACGGCATATGGACCACCCCAGATGGCCACAAAGTTGCGTGGTTCAGCGATCCCAATGGCAATACGCTGTCGCTTTCTCAAGCCGTGACGCCTTGAGCATTCACAAGTCAGACCATCCGGTAAGGAAGTGAGGGGACGGCTTTGTCGCAAAACGAAGCACCGGTAAATACCTATACTTACCGCTGTATTTTGCCTGGTCCCTTTCGTGTTCGGTTCGGCTTTGGCTTACCGGATAGTCCCAGTTGGTCGCGCACCACACGCTGCTTGACCTCTTCGACCTCACCCGCTTTCAGACCGCCCAACTGAAAAGGCCCGTAGCTTACTCGGATCAACCGGTTCACCGTCACACCCAGAGCGTCCATAGCCCGGCGGATTTCGCGGTTCTTGCCCTCGCGCAAAGCTATGGTCAGCCAAGCATTCGCCCCCTGCTGGCGGTCAAACGTCACATCCATCGGCTGGTACTTCACGCCCTCGACGGTGATCCCGGCCCGCAATTCATCCAACTTCGCCTCGCTCGCCGTTCCATTGATACGCACCCTGTACCGTCGCAACCATCCGGTACTTGGCAGTTCCAGGCGCCGCTTCACCGCCCCGTCATTGGTCAAAAGCAACAACCCTTCAGAGTTCAGATCCAGTCGCCCGACCGACATCATACGGGGCAGTCCGTCAGGTAAGGAGGCGAAAACCGTCGGCCTGTCTTTTTCATCTCGTTCAGTGGGGGAGCCTGATCCGCCACGTTTGTGGCTCTATCACAAGCCAGCAGGGTTGGTGACAACTGAACG
>JBCBGX010000241.1:0-3259 GCA_038526325.1 Pseudomonadota bacterium
CGACATCATTTTTGACTGGCTCCAAGAGGCCGCATACCCGGATCAAGCGCTTGGCCGCACGATATTGGGCCCCTCGGACCGTGTAAGCACTTTTGACCGTGACGACTTGCAGGCCTTTGTGAGTGAACATTATGGGCCCAATCAGATGATCCTGGCCGCCGCTGGTGCGGTCGATCATGATGCGATCGTTCGGCAGGCCGAGGCGCTGTTTGGTCATCTGCCACCGATCTCGCGGGCACCAGAAATACTTCAGCCAGCGCGGTTTGGTGGCGGGGAACGGCGCGAAAATAAAGCGCTCGAACAGGTCCACTTTGCTTTGGCAATTGAAGGACCGACTTATCGTGATCCCGCGATCTATACTTCACAGATCTATGGCACGGCGATGGGGGGCGGCATGTCCTCGCGCCTGTTCCAGGAAATTCGCGAAAACCGGGGTCTCTGTTACACGATTTTTGCCCAGACGGGGGCCTATGAAGACACGGGTCTGACAACCATTTACGCAGGTACGAGTGCGGCGCAGATAGCTGAGCTTGCCCATATCACCATGGATGAGATGAAGCGTGCAGCATCTGATATGACAGCGGCAGAGGTGGCGCGTGCACGCGCCCAGATGAAAGCGGGATTGTTGATGGGGCTGGAAAGTCCCTCAAATCGTGCGGAACGGTTGGCGCGTCTTTTGTCGATCTGGGACCGGATCCCCACCATAGATGAAACTATTGAACGGATTGATGCAGTGACCACCGGTGACGTCAAAGATTTTGCCGGACAGATGGCTGGGCAGGTCGGTACGGCCATGGCGCTTTATGGTCCTGCTGAGACGGCCCCCACATTGGACACGTTGCGGGCCAGATTGGCGGCCTGATGCTAGGTGTGAAACGGAAAGTTAGGATCGAGGCTGAACGCCTGACCCTTCGTCCGCCGATGCACGGCGATTTCCGGGCATGGACGGCCTTAAGAAATGAGAGCCGTGAGTTCCTGACACCGTGGGAGCCCGTTTGGGCCCCTGATCACCTGACGCGTAAGGCGTTCACAAACCGTGTCTATTGGGCGCAACGATCAATTGCGAATGGGACGGCATTGCCGCTGTTCATGTTTCGGCGTGATGACGACGCCTTGGTGGGTGCCATCACGCTAGACCACATCAAACGAGGGCCAGCCCAATCAGGGATAACTGGATACTGGGTAGGCGAGCCATTTGCCCGCCAAGGCTATATGCGCGAGGCGATCCATGCCTTGGTGCATCACGCATTCACTGTCATGGATCTCAGCCGGATTGAAGCCGGATGTTTGCCGGAAAATACCGCGTCGCGGCGGCTACTGGAACAATGCGGATACAAATACGAAGGCGTTGCGCAAAGCTATTTGCAGATCAATGGTCGCTGGCGCAATCATGTGCTTTACGCCAATTTACGCCATGATCGGCGCGGCAGAACGGATGCCGGCTAAAAAGTTTTCTTCACGAAGACTTTTCCCTTAGGCAGATTTTTAGTTCAAAAAATCTGCCTTACAGCCCCTTCATACGGCCAAGAACATCGTTCCCCTGCATTGCCAGAAAATGCAAAATGTCGATGAAGATCCAATTCTCGGCCAGTTTCTCTCCATCTCTACGATAGAGGTCTACAACCCGCATCTCAGCAGGGTCCCCTGCCGGCATCCCCAGATAACCGCCGGCATTGGTCACCGTCAGGTTCGCCCAGCCAAAAAACCCACCAAAATTCCCCTCGGCCAGTCGGCAGATATGGCCGTTGTAAACCCGATCCTTGATCTGAGTGCGGAAGGGGCGCTGATGCTGCTCAACATAGCGGTCGATCGTGTAGGTGGCCCCAATCCCTTCGGGGCCCCACCAGATGAAATTATCATGCCACGTTTGGGACAATTCTTGCTGTGGCGTGTCGTATTTCTGATGGGTGTTGATGTCACCGATCATACGATTGACAAGGGCGAGTGTCTTTTCACCTTCGGTAGGGGTCGCGTCTTCGAACAACAATCCGTCATGTGTGGCTGGTCCGGGTTGGATCAAATGCATGCCGGTCTGCGGGGGGAGAGGGTACTGCCCCGCCTGACGCATCAGGTGAAGCAAATCGCAGAACAGAGCTGTTTCAACGATCTTGCCATCCGCGACCTTGTTGAACTCGGCATAGCGCAGCATTGCGATGCGCCGGTTCGGCTTGATCCCAAGGAAAGGCGCGTCAAACAATCCCATGAGATGACCCATTGAGATAACCCAAACCGATTGAAAGCCATCAATCTCATTGCGCCCGGCAATGAACATATCCTGGCGTCGCTGTACGGGCGCCATCGCTGCCAGAAACGGGGCCCAGAAGCTATCAGCGACAGCCTGCGCCCCGGTTTGTTCATAAAACGGATGCATGCCCCGCCAATGCCAGTCAAGGCTTGTATGCTCCGACAATGCCGTCGCCACATTGCCCGGTGTCGCACGGGCCAGTGCTGCATAATGCGCGCGCACCACGGCCTTTTCGTCTTGAAAGCTCATCTTAGCCCTTTACTGCCCCTGCTGTCAGCCCGGACACGATCTGGCGCTGGAAGAATAGGATCATGACGAAAAGGGGTGCCGTGACAGACACAACCGCCGCGACCGCAAACATCACATTGCCCTTGGTTTGCGTCGTCCCCAGGAAGCTTGCGATCTTGGGCACCATTGTCTGGTTTTCCTTGGTCAGCAGCATCGAAGTGACGGCAAAGTCGTTATAGGCCAGAAGAAAGCTGAACAGCCCCGTGGTGATCACGCCCGGCCACATGACGGGAATAATCACATGCCGGAACGCCTGAAACCGCGTGCAGCCGTCAACCATCGCACTTTCATCCAAATCCTGGGGGATGTTTTTGAAGAAGGAATGCAGCATCCACAGGGTGAACGGCTGATTGATCGCCACCAGCACAATGATTGTCGTCGACAAATGCCCCCACAGGTTCCATTCGAAGAATGGCAGCAAATAGCCGGAAACCAAGGTAATGGGCGGCATCGCTCGAAAGATCAGCGCGAAAAGAAGCAGCCAGAACGCATAGCGATAGGGCGACCGGGACAGAGCGTATCCTGCCAGCGTCCCACAGGTCAGCGAAATCGTGACGACGCAAACGCAGACGATCAGCGTGTTTACTGCTGCCCGCCAGAACGCTTCCTGGATCCAGGCACCGTAATAGCCGTCGCCAGTAAATTGCCCGCCTGTCTCAATCTGTGTCAGCGTGCCTGAGATTGAGTTTGACCAATCCGCTTTTGAAAAAAAGTCGCCTTCTGATC
>JBCBGX010000242.1:0-3288 GCA_038526325.1 Pseudomonadota bacterium
GGCGAAACACGCCGTGGGTGGTTGGGTGTCCGTATCCAAGACGTAACCCCAGATATGGTCGATGCCATCGACGGGCTTGATCTGGCCCGAGGAGCGTTGGTGACGGATGTCCCCGCGGGCCCCGCCGAAGATGCGGGCATGCTTTCGGGTGACGTAATCCTGATTTTTGACGGTGTGGAGATTGAAGACACGCGTGAACTTGTCCGCATCGTCGGGAACTCTCCTGTTGGCAAAGAAGTGCCAGTAGAGGTCCTGCGCGAAGGTGATATGGAGCAGCTGACTGTGGTGCTGGGGCGGCGTGAAACATCAGAGGCTGTCGCGTTCCCGGCATCAACCGAGCCTGAAGAGGACACCGGTCAATCCGAAATTCTGGGTCTGACCCTTTCTGAGATTACACCAGAGTTGACAGATCAGTATTCGCTGAATGTCGATGATGGGCTTGTCATCACCGCCATTGACCCTGAGTCCGAGGGCGCGTCCAAAGGGTTACTGGAAGGCGATGTCATCACCGAGGCTGGACAGCAAGCTATTGGCACAATCAGTGATCTGGAAACCCAGATAGAGGCCGCAGCAGAAGCTGGACGCAAATCGATCCTGTTGCTTGTAAGACGGGGCGGTGACCCACGTTTTGTCGCGCTGGTGCTGGAAGAATAATTCTTTTAGTACACGGCACTAAAAGAAAGGGCGTCCCGGTGATCGGGGCGCCCTTTAATTCTTCTACGTGCCTCTCGGTCTTAGCTCGCGCCGATGCCCAAGTCCCCGTTGGAGCCTTTCCGGGACAAGCTGTCAGGTCTGTACTGCTTTTTGAGGCATCGTCCGGACATTCCAGATCAGAAGCCCGACAACGCCTGCGGTGCCCGCCAAATGTACAACCAATGGTGCGGGCCAGATGCAGGCACCACCCGCAATAGCCAACAGGATACGGGTGGGCAAAGCGATCGGTTGTTCCATACATCCCTGCAACGCGCCAGCCAGGCCGTAGATGCCGACAACGCCAAAAGCAAAGATTACGATCATCGCCCCCCAGTCACCAGATAGAAAAGGGGTATACGCCATCAGTAGTGGGACGATGTACAAACCCTTTGCCAGTTTCCAGCTTGCAACACCCGTGGCCATCGCTGGTGACTTGGCAATGGCGGCGGCGGTAAAGGCGGCAAGCGCGACGGGTGGTGTCACGTTGCTATCCTGGCTTAGCCAAAAAATGATCATATGGGCTGACAGCAGGGCGGCCACAGCGACGTCGGATGGCACGACCAAGTCTCTGAGGGGGGCAGCCACTTCGAGCGGAAGTGCCTTAATGATCGCGCCCGCCTCTTCCAACGTAAGTGAGGCTGCCAGAACGGTTGGATCCGGGACACCAAACATCAGGATTGCGTTTGCAGCATCGTTCAGCGTTCCTGCAGCAAGCGCGTCGATCACGAAACGGTCCTGGATCATCCCAGCAAGGGCGGGGGCTGACAATGTGGCCAATACGATGTACGCTGCCGTCACTGGCAACCCCATGCCAAGGACCAAGCTTGCGATAGCAACCATCACCATTGCAATCAGCAGATTGCCATTCGCCCAATCTGCAATCATCAGGCTAAAGGTGTTTCCAACGCCCGCTGTCGCAATCACGTTCACAACCAAACCGACCGAACACAAAAGGACAGCTGTCATGATCATGCCCTTTGTGCCCATCACCAAGGCCTCAAAAACGGCGCGGGGGCCCATCGGGTTCTGTGTCAACCAACTGGATCCTATGACCGCCAGGATGCCAAAAACGGCGGCATAAGCAGGGGTGAAGCCGGACACCAGCATCCCGATCAGTCCGCCGATTGGAATAACGAAGCTGGCCCCACCTTTTTTGAAGGCCGAACCGATGGTTTCTCCATCGTTTTCCATTGGTTGCAGCCCCAAGCGGCGGGCCTCAATCCGAACAAAGAAGGTGACCGACAGAAAATAGAGGAGGGCGGGCAGGGCGGCGACAGCGACAATGGTCTCATAGGAAATCTGCGTAAAGCTCGCCATCACAAAGGCACCGGCCCCCATGATTGGCGGCATAAGCTGACCACCTGTTGACGATGCTGCCTCGACCCCGCCTGCGAATTTGGAAGGGAAGCCGGCCTTTTTCATTAGTGGAATTGTGATTACACCGGTCGACGCGGTGTTTGCCACAGCAGACCCTGAAATCGTGCCTGTGAGGCCAGAGGCGATGACCGCGACGATGCCGGGCCCGCCCACCAGCCGTCCCGCAATAGCCCGGGCGATATTGATCACAAAATCTCCCGCTCCGGAGCGCAAAAGGAAGGCCCCGAAGATAATGAAGAGGAATACGAAGGTAGAAGAAATCCGGGCGATCGTGCCGAACATGGCGTCATCGCCAAAGACTGACCTGAACGCGATGCTTTCCCATGTCAGCCCTGGGAATGAGAACACGCCGCCAATCAATTGCCCCCACCAGCCGACATATGTGAGCGCGATCACGATCAGAGACGGGATAACCCAGCCCGTCAGGCGCCGGGTCAATTCAATTGCACCGATCACACAGATGATGGATGCCACCCAGTCCAAGCTCGAAAATTTGACGCCACGGTCGTAAATGCCTTGTTCGGCATAGGGCAGATACACAGCCGATATCGCAACCAAAACACCCAAGGTCAGATCAAACGCCAACATCGGTTTGCTGCGGGTTTGCCCCTTGACCATTGGGTAAAGCACGGCAGCCAGGAAGGCGAAGCCCGCAAAGTGATAAGCGTTGCGCTGAAATTCCGAAATAATGGGGTCGAAGGCCACGTAGATATGGCCAACGGCGATGAGGAAACAAAGGGCGGTTAAGAGACTATTGGTCCATCCATCGAAGGCGCGTGTCACCGCGGCTTCGACTGGGGTCTCGTCAGACATGGCTTTCCCCTTGGCGAATTTGTTGCGGCCCGCATGACCAGCATGCAGGCCGCTTTGTCGTCTTACTCGGCGATCAAGCGCGCAGGGATCTCAATTCCCTGTTCTTGATAGTACCGCGCTGCACCGGGGTGAAGCGGCACAGGCAGACCGGCAATGGCCTGTTCAAGAGCCATAGCTTTTGTGGCAGGATGGATGGCCTGCAGAAATGGCAGGTTTTCGTAGATCGTCTTGGTGATCTGATACACATTTTCTTCCGGCAGATCGGCATGTGTGGCCAGGAAGTTCGGCTGGGCGATCGTGTTCAGATCCGCGTCCTGTCCTGGGTAAGTCCCCGCGGGTATGATGAAACGTGTCCAAAGGTCACGCCCGCCATCGGCCTGGGCCAATTGCTCATCCGTGAACTCA
>JBCBGX010000243.1:0-3279 GCA_038526325.1 Pseudomonadota bacterium
TGATCTTGGAAGTCGAACAAGCCTTTGACGCTTATGATATCGTTGTTGGTGCCGATGCGCAGATTACCGTGGATCAAGACGGCACCTATCTGGGCGATGAGCTGGGAGAGTTGGAAGGTTATACCGTCGCCAACGCATACTTTGAGTACAAGCCTGAGGACTTTGCGGGCCTGACCGTGCGGGGTGAGGTGAACAACATCTTCGATGAGCAATACGCTGAGCGCGCGACTTATGGTCAAGAGTTTGATGAGGTGACACCACTGTTTGAACCGGGCCGGTCCATCGGTGTGCGCGTGACCTACGCATTTTAGAATTCAAGTGCCCGGCGGTTATTGCTGCCGGGTGCTATCTGACCGACAACGGCACGGTTGTGCATATGACCGCGTGCCGGGGTAGGTTATCTTTCGGGTTTGGACTGTGTGAATATCCGGTCCTGTTCAAGATACCGCTGACATTTAACCTTGCAAAACTTCCATCTTATGGAGTAAATGCAAGGTATGATCGCCCGAAGCCATCTTTCGCGCCTGCAAAGTGCCCTCGCGACACAGGCAGGTGTTGTCCTGCTTGGGCCGCGTCAGGTCGGAAAGACAACGCTGGCGCTTGATATCGCGGAATCCACCGATGCGGTCTATCTTGATCTTGAACGGGCCAGTGACCGGCAAATCCTGGAATACCTGGACCTCTACCTTGATGAGCAGGTCGGACGGCTTGTGATCATTGACGAAGTGCAACTGTTGCCAGACTTGTTTGGCGCATTGCGTGGGCAGATTGATCGTCGTCGTCGGGCCGGGCACCGAACCGGGCAGTTTCTACTTCTAGGATCTGCGGCGAACACGCTGTTGCAACAAAGTGCAGAATCCCTCGCAGGTCGCGTCAGCTATCATGAGTTGACGCCATTCCAATTGGATGAAGTTGGCGAAGATAGTCTGACACACCTGTGGCTGCGCGGCGGATTTCCCGACAGCTTCCTTGCGGCGACAGACCGCGACAGCCTGTCTTGGCGCGAAGACTTTATCCGAACGTATCTGGAGCGGGACATTCCCAGCTTCGGATTACGTATCCCTGCTGAAACGCTACGCCGGTTTTGGACCATGTTGGCGCATGAACAAGGTGGTTTGCTGAATGCCGCAAAGTTGGCGACAGGCCTAGGCGTGTCGGGCCAAAGCGTTGCGCGCTATCTTGATCTGTTGGTGGACCTCATGTTGGTCCGTCGTTTGCCACCTTGGCACGCAAATGCCGGCAAGCGCCTTGTCAAATCGCCAAAGGTTTACATTCGCGATCCAGGCCTGACCCATGCTTTATTGGGCCTTGGCACGACAGAGGCTTTGCTGGGTCATCCTGTTGTTGGCGGTTCCTGGGAAGGGTTTTGTATCGAAACGCTGATCACAGCGGCCCCAAGAGGGACCGAGGCTAGCTTCTATCGGTCTTCAGCCGGGGCGGAAATTGATTTAGTGTTGCGACTTCCAGATGGAAACCTTTGGGCGATTGAAGTCAAACGCACGACGAAACCAAAAGTCACACGTGGTTTTCATATCGCTGCTGACGATTTGGGTGCGACACGTCAGTTCCTTGTTTATGCGGGTAGTCAAGAGGTCCCGATAAAGGAGGGTTTACGTGCGGTGCCGCTTGAGGGCGTGATCGCCAGACTGCGCGGTCAAGGTGCGCTCTGACGGCGTTATGAAATTGACAATTCTATTGGTTCCGTTAATTTCGTGTTGCCTCAGTCAGTTGTCGAGCCAGGGCACTATCGAATTGTGAGGGCCAGATGAAACTGACGACAAAAGGGCGCTACGCGATGGTTGCTTTGACCGACCTCGCGCTGAAAGGAAGCGATACACCCATCAACTTGAGCGACCTTTCGGAACGCCAGGATATTTCGGTGACATATCTTGAGCAGCTTTTCTCAAAGCTGCGGCGCGCTGGGATCGTGGCGTCAATGCGGGGTCCATCGGGGGGGTATCGCCTTGCGCGTCCACCGTCGGAGATCCGGGTGGTAGACGTCTTGGAAGCCGTTGATGAGGATGTGTCTGCCCTGAAAACCGGTGCGGGCGCCAAAGGCGGTGCATCTGGGACGCAAGCGCAATCCGTGGCAAATCGGCTGTGGGAAGGGTTGAGCGCGCATGTCTATGTGTATCTGCATCAAGCGCGGTTATCGGATGTGATCGGCAACGGTCTAGCACCTTGCCCGGCGGTGCCTGCTTTGTTCGATGTTGTGGACGAAGAGGTTGAACCGGCTCTATGACGGGTCTTTCCTTTGCGCCAGATCTGGCGTCGCTTACGTTGGAAGACATCCCAGCAGCTGTTGCACTTTCAAGGTCATTTGACTGGCCCCATCGGTCCGAAGACTGGGCACTTATGTTGCGTATGGGGCAGGGGGTGAAACACGAAAAGGATGGGCAGCTGTTGGGCACCGCCATGTGGTGGTCGCTGGGCGTCGGTATCACAACGCTTGGCATGGTGATTGTTTCAAAAACGTCACAAGGGCAGGGGATTGGCCGTCAATTGATAGATCGGGTTCTTTCAACGCAAGATGGCACAACAGTGCGGCTTATTGGAACTGAGGCTGGATTGTCTTTGTATCAAAAGAAGGGGTTTCAAAAGGCGGGTCTGATCTGTCAATACCAAGGGATTGCGCAGGCCGTCGACGCACCAGCAAGTAGGGTACATTTTGCCGGCTCCTATGTCTTGCCGCAGTTGCAAGCGTTCGATCGGGACATGACCGGTTTGTCACGCGACGAGGTGTTGCGGGTGCTTGTCACCGCAAGCGACGTGGCCGTAGTCACAGGTGCAGATGGAAGTGTTGTGGGATATGCCTTATGTCGCCGCTTTGGTCACGGGCGCGTCATTGGCCCTGTTGTCTCGGTCGATGACGCAACAGCAAAGGCGCTGCTGTCCGCGTTCATCGATCGGTATCAGGGGCATTTCATGCGGTGCGATACACCCTCCGATAGTGCGCTCGCGCCATGGCTTGTAAAACGGGGCCTCTTGAAGGTCGACGAAGGCGTTTCGATGCAGCGTGGTGATTTCGCCCCATCAAACGTCTTTGCCCTTGCCAGCCAAGCGCTTGGCTAGATGGTGCAATCAACTAGACCTAGTGCGTTAAGCCACCATCCCTGTGGGTATGTGTATCGGGTTCTTCAACATCAACCAGCCGACCTGCAACAGAGCGCAGCGCATGGTTTGGTATCTCAGTGTCGGTTTTCTGATAATAGGCGAGAGCAAGCCTGAGCTGTTCGACTTCTTCGTGCTGGCCCCGATCCTGGGCGGTCAGCTCGAAGA
>JBCBGX010000244.1:0-3232 GCA_038526325.1 Pseudomonadota bacterium
CACCTGGGCAGGTCACGTTAGCGCTGGCTTTAAGCGGGGTTGTGGGCCCTGTCAATCCGATTTCCGCGTCAAATCAGAACACCCTCGGGATTCTGGAGTTTTGCGCCTTGTCTGGCGTTGGGCACAGCTATAAACCCAACGCAGAAATCCAGTGAGGCGACCTATGTCACAGCTTGTTACCATCTTCGGCGGGTCCGGTTTTGTGGGGCGGTACATTGCCCGCCGAATGGCCAAGGAAGGCTGGCGGGTGCGTGTTGCGGTCCGCAATGTAAACGAGGCGATGTTTGTGCGCCCTTATGGCGTGGTCGGACAGGTTGAGCCGGTATTTTGCAACATTCGCGATGATGCCAGCGTTGCGACGGTGGCCGATGGTGCGGATGCTGTCGTGAATTGCGTCGGTGTGCTGGACGAAATCGGTAAGAATACGTTTTCTGCAGTGCAGGCCGAAGGGGCAGAACGTATCGCGCGGATAGCGGCATCTATGGGCATTGCACGGATGGTGCATATCTCGGCTATTGGGGCAGATGCGGCGGCACGTAGTGAATATGCGCAGACCAAAGCCGCCGGCGAAGCCGGTGTGCTCCAGCACATGCCAGCGGCCATAATTTTGCGTCCGTCTATCATTTTTGGGCCGGAAGACCAGTTCTTTAACCGCTTTGCAGGGCTCAGCCGACTGGGTCCGATCCTGCCAATCGTCGGAGCTGATACAAAGTTTCAGCCGGTCTTTGTTGATGATGTGGCCGCTGCCGCTGTTCAAGGTGTTTTGGGGCAAGCCGAGGGTGGTGTTTATGAACTGGGTGGACCGGACGCGCACACGTTCCGCGAGCTGATGCAGCAGATGTTAGAGATCATCCGCCGTCGGCGTTTGATCATGAATATGCCGTTCTGGATGGCGCGGGTGATGGCCTTTGGATTTGGCGTGGCGCGCAAATTGTCGCTTGGCTTAATCAAAGGACCTATCACAAAAGATCAGGTGCTGAACCTTGCGGTCGATAATATCGTTTCCGCTGACGCCAAAAGCTTTGAGGCACTTGGCATCACACCTATGGCGATGGAGGCGATCTTGCCGGATTATCTGTGGCGCTTCCGTCCGTCGGGCCAGTATGACGCGATCAAGGAATCGGCGAAAAACCTGAAGGCTTAGGTGTAGGCGATCCACAGAAGGATCACGCCCAAGATGATCCGGTAGATGACGTAGGGCGTGAAGCTGACCGTTTTCAGAAGCCGCATCATCAGTGTCAGCGCCAGTAAGGCGGCGGCAAATGACATAATGATCACGATGCCGATGTCGCGCAATGCGCTGGCGTCGGCAGTCCCTGCAACATCGATCCCGATCAGCGTGCCCGAGGCAATGATTGTCGGGATGGACATCAGCATCGACAGACGCGCGGCATCCGTGCGGGTATAACCCAGCATGCGTCCTGCAGTAATGGTGATGCCAGACCGCGATGTGCCGGGAATGAGCGCGATGGCTTGCCAGACACCCATGTGCAGCGCGTCTTTCAGGGTCCATTTTTCGGTGGTCTTCACAGAGGGTCCTGATTGATCCGCCCAATACAGGATCACTCCGAAAATGATCATGGTCCAACCGATCAAGGCGATGCCGCGCATCTGGTCGCTGAGCCCGGTGAGCTTTAAGAACAGACCGAATAATATGACGGGGATCGTTGCGATGATCAGGCACAGCGCGAGGAAGGCGCCCTGGCTGTCAATCTTGCCCCGGATCAGGCGCATCAGGCCGCCAAGCGCCAATCTGACGTCGGCCCAGAAATACAGGATCACCGCGACCAGTGTTCCGACATGGGCAGCAACATCAATAATTTGGCCCTGATCCTCTAAACCGGACAGGTTTGGCAGTAGGATCAGATGGCCGGAGGAAGAAACTGGCAGAAATTCGGTCACGCCCTGGATCAATGCGATCAGAAGTAGATTAAAAGTGGTCATGCGTGCCGTTTGATTGATTCGTTTCCAGCAACCTAAACCGTTAGATTTCAGGGGGAAGAGCAGATATAGGTACCTATCCGGACCTAAATGCTACGGTATTTTGGCGATTGACTTGTCCTTCTCTAGACTTTTCTGCCATATAAGTCAGTAATACTGTCTTTTCATCTGCTGGAACAGGACTTAAAAGGCAGTTCGCTTTGAAATTCGGGAGGGTGGCATATGGCTGGCCAGAAAATGCTCAAGTTTACGGCCGTCGGACGCGAGATGCCGGAAAAGCGGCCTCCCAACCTCCGCAAAGAGGATTTTGGTGAGATCTACGCAGAGTACGCCCGGGAAAAGGCAGCTGAACAGGCCAGCCGGTGCAGTCAATGCGGTGTGCCTTATTGCCAGACCCATTGCCCATTGCACAACAACATCCCTGATTGGTTGCGTCTGACAGCAGAAGGTCGGTTGGAAGAGGCTTATGAAGTGTCACAGGCGACGAACACCTTCCCCGAAATTTGTGGACGTATCTGCCCGCAGGACCGGCTTTGCGAAGGCAATTGCGTGATCGAACAATCGGGCCATGGAACGGTGACCATCGGATCAGTTGAGAAGTATATCACTGATACCGCCTTTGAAGAAGGCTGGGTGAAGCCGATCCGCCCGCATGCGGAACGCCCGGAGAGCGTTGGGATCATTGGCGCCGGGCCCGGTGGGCTTGCTGCGGCCGACATGCTGCGCCGTCAGGGTGTGCAGGTTACCGTGTATGATCGCTACGACCGGGGTGGCGGTTTGCTAACCTATGGTATTCCCGGTTTCAAACTGGAGAAAGACATTGTCATGCAGCGCATGGCACAGTTGGAAGACGGCGGCGTGCAGTTTGTCATGAACTGCAATGTGGGCGAGGATCTGTCATTTGACGCAATCCGCGGCAAGCATGATGCAGTTCTGATTGCTACTGGCGTCTATAAGACACGCGATCTGCCTGATGCGAATGCGGATGGGATCGTGAACGCGATTGACTATCTGACCGTCAGCAACCGCAAGAGCTTTGGCGATGATGTGCCGGAATTCGACAGCGGTGAATTGAACGCCGAAGGCAAACGCATTGTCGTGATCGGCGGCGGTGACACGGCGATGGACTGCGTACGGACTGCCGTGCGTCAGGGGGCGACGAGTGTGAAATGTTTGTACCGCCGTGACCGGGCCAACATGCCCGGGTCGCAGCGCGAGGTGCAGAATGCCGAGGAGGAGGGCGTTGAATTCGTCTGGCTTTCTGCACCTCTGGGGTTTGAAGGGGATGCAG
>JBCBGX010000245.1:0-3230 GCA_038526325.1 Pseudomonadota bacterium
GGCACGAAAGACACTTGGGTATTGGAAGACTAAGATGCTGGGAAAAACAGCCGGTGGGCTTTTCTGGATGTTCCGGTATCTCGAGCGCGCTGAAAATACGGCGCGTTTGATCGAGGCCGGGTTTCGCATCGCGCTGACCAGATCAAATGATCCCAAATCAGAATGGAAGTCGGTCATTGTCACCTCTGCCGCGCAGGCAGCCTATGAAGCAAAACATGACAGCTACGACAGTGCACGTGTCATCGATTTCCTGCTGCGCGACCCTGATAATGGCAGTTCTGTCCAATCGGTGATCAAATCTGCGCGCGACAATGCCCGGCTTGTGCGGACCGCGCTGACAACCGAAGTATGGTCAGCCGTAAATGAAACCTGGATGCTGCTGGCCGACCGGCTGCGCCATCCTGTGCCAGAAACCGACCTGCCAGAGGTCCTTGCCGCAATACGGCAACAATCGGCACTCGTGCGCGGCGCGTTGCATGGCACCATGCTGCGAAATGATATCTACGACTTTTGTCGCTTGGGCACGTTTATTGAACGGATGGACAGCACCGCCCGCATCATTGATGTCAAATACTATGCCCTCCTGCCATCGCCCTCTTTGGTGGGCAGCCGGATGGACAATGTCCAATGGGAAACGATCTTGCGTTCGGTCTCGGCCCATCGCGCATTCCGCTGGGCCAGTGATGAGGGTTACAATGCCCCCAATATCGCGCAATTCCTGATCCTTGACCGCCGCATGCCGCGATCATTGGCTTTTTGCGCGGGCCTGATTGAAGAAAACCTGACCTATCTGGCCAAGCAATATGATCATGAAACACAAAGTCTCGCCCTGTCTCAGGCGCTGCAAAAACGTCTGCGTGGTCGCGACATCGACATGATTTTCGAGGAGGGGCTGCACGAATTTTTGAATGCGGTCATCAACGACACAGCGCAAATTGGACTGCAAATTGAGCACGACTACAGGTTCAACGCGTAAATGCTCCTTCAGATCAATCATAGAACCCGGTACGACTATGACGAACCGGTCATGTATGCCCTTCAAAAGGTGCGTTTGCGCCCGCTCCCCAATACGCTGCAGGAAATCGAATATTGGGAGCTCAACATCGAAGGCGGCCAGATTGAGGCGACATATGCCGACCACTACGGGAACCACGTTGATCTGGTCAGCGCACATCCCGGTACAACAGCGCTCACGCTGACGGCGACAGGCACCGCACAGACGCGCGATGCCGCTGGGGTTTTGGGGCGCTGTCTTAGCCGCGCGCCAAATTGGCACTTTATGCAGCCCACGCCATCAACTGCAGCAGGAGACAGTATCGCCCCCCTCGCACAGGTTTTGACAAACTACGAAAAACCACTTGATGGATTGCACGCATTGTCAGCGGCAATTCTGGAACGTGTGCCCTACCAAACCGGCCAGACCAACACGACAACCACCGCAGAACAGGCGATCGCGATTGGCCACGGCGTTTGCCAAGATCACGCCAATATCTTTATCGCGGCTGCCCGCAAGGCGGGCATCCCTGCCCGCTATGTCAGCGGCTATCTTTTTATGCCGGATCGGGTCGATCAGGATGCCAGCCATGCTTGGGCAGAAGTGCATATCGATAATCTGGGCTGGGTTGGGTTCGATGTCTCAAATGGGGTCAGCCCCGATGACAAGTATCTTCGGCTTGCAATCGGGCGCGACGCGCAGGATGCCGCCCCTATATCGGGACTTCGGATGGGCACCGGATCTGAAGCGATGATTGTATCTTTACAAATCCAGCAGTAGACCTGCGTACCGGTACATCACACAAGGAACCGCGATGACATATTGCGTTGGCATGCGCCTGAACTCTGGTCTTGTCTTCATGTCTGACACGCGGACGAATGCGGGTGTCGATAACTTTTCGTCCGCGCGAAAGATGTTCACCTGGTCTGTGCCAGGTGAGCGGGCCATCACACTGATGACGGCAGGCAATCTGGCCACAACGCAGGCCGTCGTTGCATTACTTGATGAACGGTCGAAAGCAGTAGAAGAACGCGACCCCAGCATTTTGCGACAATCATCAATGTTTCAGGTTGCGCGTCTGGTCGGCACAACGTTGAAAGAGGTGATTTCCTATAGCAACCCTGGCGGACAAACGGCAGATGATCGTTTCAGCGCGTCGGTTATTGTTGGCGGCCAGATCAAGGGCGGCCAACCCACGATCTTCCTTGTCTATCCGGCGGGAAATTTCATCGAGATCACCGAAGACTCACCATTCTTTCAAATTGGCGAAACGAAATACGGCAAGCCGATCCTCGTACGGGCATATGACCCCCAAATGGGCTTTGCAGAGGCTGTCCGGCTGTTGATGGTGTCGTTTGACTCTACCATCAAATCGAACCTTTCCGTCGGCCTGCCACTTGACCTGCATATCTATGAAAACGACAGCTTCACCATCGACCGACAACGACGCATCGAAGAGGGCGACAGCGCCTATCAAACCACAACCACCGCGTGGAGCGACGCGCTAAAGTCCGCGTTGGAGAAATTGGCAACATTTGAAATCTGACGCCTGACACATCAACTTGCGTGGTGCAGCCCAGTGCAAGAAGCGAGACCCTTTCAAGCTCTCATCACGTCTATGAAACGATTGCCGCCCATTGCATTTTTTCGAAGGGTGAACGTTTCTATCGAAACGTTTGTGGTGCGGTCGGGGGGACTCGAACCCCCACGAGTGTTACCTCACAGCGACCTCAACGCTGCGCGTCTACCAATTCCGCCACGACCGCTTTGCCTTAGGCTTGGTAGCCGTCCTCTAACGAAGTGATTGACCCTTCTCAAGGGTAAAAAAGGCGCGGTTGCAGCGCGAACAGCCATTAGGTGGCATAGTTGAAAGAATGAGGCGAAGCCCCCGCAACGTAAGAGCTTCATTGCGACGAACCAGTGAGGCCACAGCAGCTGGGGGTGACAATCCCGTCGATCGCCGCCATATCGAAGCGGCACTAATAGGAAAAACATAGCTGCGCAGCCATGGTGGACTGGATCATCTCAGACGGCTTGACCGACTATGAAAAGGCTTTGACCTTTATGGAGACCCGCGTGGCGGCGATTATTGATGGCAGTGCCGATGAATGTATCTGGCTGCTGGAGCACCCCCCTCTTTATACTGCGGGGACATCGGCCAAAACAGCCGATCTCATTGATCCGGACCGTTTTCCTGTTTTCGACGCACGCCGTGGCGGCGAATACACCTATCATG
>JBCBGX010000246.1:0-3211 GCA_038526325.1 Pseudomonadota bacterium
AATATCATAATAGAAGATCAACGCCGTTGCGCTACAGCTTGCCCCGGTGTCCCGAATTGAAGGTGTCATGACCAGCGACCAGCGCGTTCTGCTCGTGGAAGATCTAACCACTGATGGGGGATCGAAACTGTCTTTTGTGGATGCAATTCGGGACACCGGGGCAAGCTGTAGCGCAACGGCGTTGATCTTCTATTATGATATTTTTGACGGCGTCGAAAAAACACTTAGCGATCATGGGGTGCAACTGATTTATCTTTGCACTTGGTGGGACGTTCTGGCCGAGGCGAAAGCCCGCAACGCCTACGACGTGGCAACACTTGCCGCAGTGGAAGCCTATCTGAACGATCCCGCAGGTTGGCAAGCCGCTTAACCAACCAGCGAAAAAACTTATCCAGAGCTCTGTGCACAAATGCCGTAGCAGAATCATCCACGCTACGCGATGTCGTGGCTGTGTTGGCCGGACCCACAAACTGTGGTAAAAGAAGACAACAGAGAAAAGTGTCCACAGGTTTATCCCGCAGCCTATCCCCCATCATTTCCAGATGGCCCTGTCTGCAGATCGCCTGCTAAGACGCAGGCGGGTGATGGGAGGCAGGGTGATGAACGAATTTGCGACATTTAATGCAACCGGAGTTGAGGAGGCTGGCACCGACCTGATGCCGCATTCCGTTGAGGCGGAACAACAGCTTCTTGGGGCAATCCTGACAAACAATGACGTATTCGACCGCGTCGCCTCTATCATCGGCCCTAAACACTTTTACGATCCAGTCCATGCGCGCATTTTTGAAACGGCTGCGACGCGCATCGCTAAAAATGCACTAGCAAGTCCTGTCACACTGAAGACATTCCTTGAAGATGACGAAGGCTTGCAGGAACTTGGCGGTCCGGCCTATCTTGCCCGTCTTGCTGGGGCGGCAATTTCGGCTTTTGCGGCACGCGACTACGCACAGATGATCTATGACCTTGCCGTGCGCCGCGAGCTCATCCAGGTCGGTCGTAATATCTCGGACAAAGCGGCCAAGATCGATGTCGAAAGCGAACCGCGTGAACAGATTGTGGAGGCGGAACAGGCCTTGTACGCACTGGCAGAGCAAGGGACATCGGAACAAGGGTTTCAATCGTTCCTGCGCGCGGTCACAGATGCGGTCAATGTGGCAAATGCTGCTTATCAGCGAGATGGCGGTCTTGCCGGTATTTCGACCGGCCTGATTGATATGGACAAAAAGCTGGGGGGTCTGCACAAATCTGATCTTTTGATCCTCGCGGGACGTCCATCCATGGGGAAAACATCGCTTGCGACCAACATCGCCTTCAATATTGCCAAAGCCTATGAAAAGGGCGTTTTGCCCGATGGCAGCGAAGGTGCTGTGAACGGCGGCGTTGTCGGCTTTTATTCGCTAGAGATGAGCGCTGAACAACTTGCGGCGCGTATACTTTCCGAGGCGTCCGAGGTCCCATCTGAACAGATCCGCCGTGGCGACATGACCGAGGCTGAGTTTCGTCGCTTTGTCGATGCGGCCAAATCGCTTGAGGCGTGTCCGTTGTTTATCGATGACACCCCCGCATTGCCTATCGCACAGCTTGCCGCCCGTGCCCGCCGCCTTAAGCGAACCCATGGGCTGGATGTGCTCATCGTCGACTACCTGCAGCTTGTGCGTGGGACTGGACGATCAGAAAACCGCGTGAACGAGATTTCCGAAATTACGATGGGCCTGAAAGCCATTGCCAAGGAACTTGACATCCCTGTCGTGGCGTTGTCGCAGCTGTCCCGGCAAGTTGAAGCCCGCGAAGACAAGCGGCCGCAACTGTCTGACCTGCGCGAATCTGGATCAATTGAGCAGGACGCCGATGTGGTCATGTTCGTCTTTCGCGAGGAATATTACAAAGAGCGCGAAAAACCGGGCGATCATGAAATGGAAAAAATGGCGCAGTGGCAAGAAGAGATGGACCGGTTGCACGGCAAAGCTGAAGTTGTCATCGGCAAACAACGTCACGGACCCATTGGCACGGTTGAATTGAGCTTTGAGGGCCGCTTTACCCGTTTCGGGAACCTTGTGAAGCCGTGGCAACAGGGTGATGAGCAGCAGTTTTAAGCTTTCGCCCCCAGTTGTCGACCATACCAGCCTAGTTGGGTCATGATGGGTGCCACATTTTCAACATAAAGTGGCCGTTTTCAGCTCATCCTTGCCACATTGTTTTCACTTACCGTTCATTTTGGGCTAAGCTCTTCGTAAGATCAATGGGCTATTGATTCCAACATGTTGAGTTATGATTTCGATATTTATCACACCGACCTGTCGCGCGCGTCGAACAGCGCCCGTGGCATCACGATAGGTAGCCAACGCAGATCCGATGCAATCGTGGCAGTCTTTCGTGACAAACAGACAACCGACGCAGTGACTGCATCGCCCCCTGCCGTCCGGCTGTTTCTTGAAGAAACAGGGTTCGGCTTTTCAACACCCGACAGTATTGCAAAATCGGGCTACGTCCCGGCAACTGACGCCGCGACCAGACGTGACCTGGTCGATCAACTCACGCAAACTCTATCAAACCGCGCCCTGAAAAAGGCCCTAAGCCGTGCTGCCCGGCAAAGCGAATTCGACGTGGTTGCTTTCATTGCCTCTGTCGTCTCATCAGACGATGATGGACAAATACTTTGTTCGGATCACACGATCCCGCAGACAAAGATCACCCCAAGACGCCCCGGCGAGTTACGGTGCAAAGGGATCAAAAGCCGCATGCGGCCTCATTAAGCCAAGGCTTAAGGCGGCTCTCTCCACACCTTTTGTATTGTATCTTCGGCAACATGATCGCAAATCGTACGAGGCTGTAGAAAGCGGCAGTGAACGGCGGTTTACATCGAACCAAAACATCGTGGTGTATCGGCCGCCTTTCGCGATTAACTGCATTCGTCCAAGGTTGACCCTGAGGGCAGATTTTTTTCCGGGCGATTGCGCAAGAGCTGCCGAAATGTGGCGCCTGGCCGTTCGATGAATTTCCGGGCGAGTTTCCCGCGGCACCATTGCGCCGGACCATTTCCGCCCGCACAGCGCCACAGGCGTCTTCCGAAGACCTAGTTTGGCTTGATCGAAACAGAGTTCGGCACTGCAATTCTTGCGCCTCAGCCCCCAAAAACCGGAAGCCGTCTTTTTCAGAGTTCGCCTGCAAGAAACCCGCGGATCCTTGTTTCGTTGCAGGCGAACTCTGAAAA
>JBCBGX010000247.1:0-3158 GCA_038526325.1 Pseudomonadota bacterium
TGACAGCGTTGACTGGGCTTCGATCGCTGTTGCCTCCATCGCGCTCACACTGCCGATCCTGCCACTGATGGCGATTGCCAATAGGTACATCGTGCAGTCCATGTCAGGCGCCGTGAAAGGATAACTATGACGCAGCGCCCAAATATCGTCTTTATAATCACTGACCAGCAGCGCTTTGATACAATCGCAGCGCTCGGCGCCGATCACATGATTACGCCCAATCTGGATCGGCTCGCCGCGCGCGGCACAGCGTTTGAGAATATGTATATCACCTCGCCGTCCTGTGCGCCGTCGCGGGCCTCACTATTTTCAGGAACCTATCCGCACACCAACGGCGTCTTCCGTAATGACGAGCCTTGGCAGTATTGCTGGGTCAAAGACCTGGCTGAAGCGGGCTATCGGACTTGCAATGTTGGCAAAATGCACACGATGCCGGTTGAGGGCGCATTTGGCTTCCACGAACGCCACGTGACCGAAAACAAGGACCGCGATCACCCGAACCTGCCGTTCTATCTGGACAACTGGGACAAGGCATATTTCCTGTCCGGTTTGGAGAAACCGTCGCGCGTCACACAACGCCGCAAGAATGACTATGGCGACAAGCTGGGCGCTTGGGTGTGGGAGCATGACGAAAAGCTGCACCCGGATGTCTTCACAGGCCAAATGGCCAAATGGTGGCTGGATCGATACACCGGTGTGGGTCCGTATTTTCTGCAGATCGGACTACCTGGGCCTCACCCGCCCTATGATCCAACGCAAGACTACCTTGATAGGTACGAGGGCCGCGATTTGCCTGAGGTGATCCCACCAGATCCAGCAGCCCAGCCGGAGGCGTTGCGAGGCTTGCGCGATTTCATGCTGAACGAAGATGCCGATGGCGTGGTGCATCTTTCCGACCCAAGCGCAGAGCAATTGCGGCGGCAGCGGGCTCATTACTATGCCAATGTGACGATGATCGACACGCAGGTTGGCGACATCCTCGATGCAATCGCGGCGCGCGGCGATCTAGACAATACGATTGTCGTCTTCACGTCTGACCACGGCGATGCCTTGGGCGATCATGGGCATTCGCAAAAATGGAACATGTATCAATCCACCGTTAAGGTGCCGGCCATTGTTGCGGGGCCGAGTGTGCCCGAAGGTAAGACCATCTCGGACAACGTTGCGCTGTTTGATCTGGGGCCGACGATTTTGGAATGGGCCGGGATCGATGTGCCGGACTGGATGGAGGCACAGAGTCTGTGTCCTTATTTCCGGGGCGAGGCTCCTGACCGTAGCAAAGTCTTTGCCGAACATTCAAATGATGCGCTGCTTACAGGTACGCGCCTTATGACCATGCTCCTCGATGATAAGATGAAACTGGTGCACTTCGTCGATAGCGACGAAGGTCAGTTATTTGATTTGGCCAGCGATCCTACCGAGGAAGTGAACCTTTGGAACGATCCTGAACACGCCGCAACCAAGGCGCATATGATCAACGAGATACTCAAGTGGCGCTCGGAAAGCGCGCTGAAGACGCAAGGCTTTGTGGCCGCCTGCGTGCGGGGCGCGCATGCGATGATGTCGCCACCCTTGCACATGGCCAGAGGCCAACATCGGGAAGGGAACCGCTGATATGGGGCGCATCCAACTAAAGGGTGTTCAGAAGGACTTCGGTAATCTCACGGTGATCCCGCCGCTCGATCTGGACATTGAGGAGGGCGAGTTCGTCGTTTTTGTCGGCCCGTCGGGTTGTGGTAAGTCCACCCTCTTGCGCCTGATCGCAGGACTGGAAGACGTGACGGATGGCGTAATCGAGATCAATGGCGCCGACGCTACCGACCTATCACCGGGCAAGCGCGGGCTGGCCATGGTGTTTCAGTCCTACGCGCTTTACCCGCATCTGACGGTTGCCCAAAACATCGCCTTCCCGATGAAGATGGCGGGCATTTCGCGCGACGAACAGGCGCGGCGGATTGATGAGGCCGCCAAGGTTTTGAACCTGACAGATTATCTGGGGCGCAGGCCGAAACAACTTTCGGGCGGGCAACGCCAGCGGGTCGCCATCGGGCGGGCCATTGTCCGCGAACCGTCAGCTTTCCTCTTCGACGAGCCACTCTCGAACCTCGATGCGGCTTTGCGTGTCGGAATGCGCTTGGAAATCAGCGAACTTCACAAGCGTTTGAAAACCACGATGATCTACGTCACCCATGATCAGGTCGAAGCGATGACCATGGCGGATAAGATCGTGGTCTTGAATGCAGGTGTGATTGAGCAGGTGGGCAGCCCGCTTGAGCTTTATGACAACCCGCGAAATCTGTTCGTGGCCAAGTTCATAGGCTCTCCGATGATGAACATTGTCGATGGAGAGCAAGCGGCAAAGCACGAAGCCCACACCCTAGGCGTTCGCCCCGAGCACATCACGATCTCCGAAGGCGCCGGACTTTGGGAAGGAAAGGTCGGCGTGTCCGAGCACTTGGGAAGCGATACATTCATCCGTGTTAATGTGGACGGGATCAATGACACAATGACAGTTCGCGCACCCGGCAAAGTTAAATTAGACTACGGTGACCGGGTACATATCACACCGGACATGTCCAATTTGCACCGGTTCGATCAGGCCGGGATGCGCATTAGCTAGGGACGTTGAATGACGCGCGCGAATGTCCTCTTGCTTGTCTTCGACTGCCTGAGCCACCATGATCTGACGCGTCTTTCTGACAACGCATCCAACCTGACAGCGCTTTCCGAAGACAGTTTCTCCTTCGCAAATGCATATTCGCCGTCACCGGAAAGCGGACCAGCGCGGGCGAGCCTGTTTACGGGCCTCGACATGGCCGCCCATGGCGTCTGGACTGACGGGGTTGCCTTGCCAGACCACGAAGTCACATTGCCACAGCGCTTTTCAAGCTCGGGGTATCACACATGGCTAGTGGGGCGGCGGCAGCTTGCGGGCGTGTCGAACTGGACCACGGAACATGCACGGCCATATGAGTACGCACATTTCGATTGGGCGCACGGATCGCTCCATCGTTCGCGTCAAAACGCTTACCTGAATTGGCTGGAACACACGGCCCCGGATCAATATGCAGCCATTTTTCCCCGTCAGGCGAATGCGGATAACACCAGCATCCCGGCACCACAACGCGCCGCGATGGCAGCTTTGCCAGACAGATTGA
>JBCBGX010000248.1:0-3154 GCA_038526325.1 Pseudomonadota bacterium
CTGTGGTCTGCCTTTGGGTTTGGCGTAAACTGTTGCGAAATGCGCCTTTGGGTAGCGTTCGCGTACCAGTTCCAGCGTTTTGCCGCTGTCGACAAGATCGTCGATTATCAGAATACCAGTGCCGTCCCCCATTAGGTCGGCATCAGGTGCCTTCAGCACCTGCGCGCTGGACTGATGTTGATGGTCGTAGCTTTTGACGCTGATCGTATCGATCGTGCGGATATCCAATTCGCGTGCAGCGATCATTGCAGGCGCCATGCCGCCGCGGGTGATCGCCACAATCGCGCGCCACGCCCCATCGTCCGGGCCTTGGCCGTCAAGCCGCCAGGCGAGTGCGCGGCTGTCACGGTGGATCTGGTCCCAACTGATATGGAACCCTTTTTCATGGGGCAGGCGG
This sequence comes from Pseudomonadota bacterium, assembly GCA_038526325.1. GTDB lineage: Bacteria > Pseudomonadota > Alphaproteobacteria > Rhodobacterales > Rhodobacteraceae > Yoonia. The sequence goes on from JBCBGX010000248.1 coordinate 398, forward strand.
TCGCTCATGGCAGGTTCCTATTCTTTTGTAATGTCCGGGGCATCGACAGCCTTCATGCCCACAACGTGATAGCCTGCGTCAACATGGTGCACTTCACCCGTCACCGCACTACCAAGATCAGACAAAAGATAAAGCGAGGATTTGCCGACCTCTTCCTGTGTCACCGTGCGCCGCAAAGGCGAATTATATTCATTCCACCGCATGATCAGGCGAAAATCGCCGATGCCTGATGCCGCAAGTGTCTTGATAGTGCCCGCGCTGATGGCATTGACACGGATGCCCTTTTTGCCAAGGTCCTCAGCCAGATAGCGCACCGATGCCTCAAGCGCCGCCTTGGCAACGCCCATGACATTGTAGTGCGGCATCACCTTTTCTGCCCCATAATACGTCAGCGTTAGGCAGGACCCACCTTCATTCATCATTTTTTCGGCGCGCTGCACAACAGCGGTAAAGGAATAGACCGAGATATCCATCGATGTCAGGAAATTGTCGCGGCTGGTGTCTACATACCGCCCCCGCAACTCGTTCTTGTCAGAAAACCCGATGGCATGAACAATGAAGTCCAAACCTTCCCAGCGCGCTGCGAGCGCGTCAAATAACGCGTCTATTGATGCTTCGTCCCCCACATCACATGGCAAAACTATGTCCGAGCCGACAGACGCCGCAAGCGGGTCGACCCGTTTTTTCAGCGCCTCACCCTGGTAAGAAAAAGCCAGCTGTGCGCCTGCACCGGCACAAGCCTTGGCAATACCCCAAGCGATCGATTTGTCGTTGGCCAACCCCATGATGAGGCCGCGTTTGCCCTGCATCAATTGCCCCGTCATCAGCAGTGTTCCTTTTGCTGGTATGCTATGGTTTTCGCTGGTTTAGGGCATTGTCCAGCCATCAGCAAGAGATTGAGCATCGCGCCAAAAGCGGTTGCCTGCGGTGCAGAATGCCCCTAGGTCTAGTGTGGGGGCATTGTTTGGGATCGGTTATGTCTGATCGGTGCGGTATATTCGCGGGCGATGACCCGTTCGCCCTTGCGCAGGATTGGCTTGCTGCGGCAAGTGAAAAAGAAATAAATGATCCCAACGCAATAGCTTTGGCGACGGTTGATGCGGATGGTCTGCCAAATGTGCGTATGGTGCTTCTCAAGGATATCGAAGCAGACGCTTTTGTCTTTTATACCAACTACGAAAGTCGTAAGGCCCAAGAGATACTGCACGCCGGCAAGGCCGCCTTTGTGCTTCATTGGAAATCGCTTGGCCGCCAGATCCGCGTCCGGGGTTCTGTCACGCAAGAAGATGGCCCAATCGCGGATGCTTATTATAAGTCACGCTCGCTAAAGAGCCGTTTGGGGGCATGGGCCTCGCGGCAATCTCAGCCTTTGACTTCGCGTGAGGCATTGATGGCAGAGGTTGCAAGGGTTACTATGGAAAAAGGGACGGATCCGAAGCGCCCACCTTTTTGGGGTGGTTTCAGGATCATACCTAGCGAGATCGAGTTTTGGTCAGACGGTACATTTCGATTGCATGATCGCTTTCGATGGTCACGAGCAACTGTGCAAGATGACTGGAAAGTGCTTAGGTTAAGCCCATAAATTTCACGCTTCGTGAAATATATGTGGTTGATGTTACGGTTTTTTTCTGTTCGAGATCGTTATGTGTTAAAATAAGAAGCAGGAATACCGGTTAGCGGTGTTTCTAGAGGGATACGAATGGATACGCAGGACACCAGCGAGACACGCCGGGTGCAAGGACAAGTGAAGTGGTTCGACCCCTCAAAGGGGTTTGGTTTCGTGATCGCCGATCTCGGGGGGCCGGACATCTTGTTGCATGCCAATGTGCTGCGGAACTTTGGCCAGGGTTCCGTTGTTGATGGCTCTGCCATAGAGATCATCGTGCAGGATACTCAGCGAGGGTTGCAGGCCACAGAAGTGCTTTCCATCGTGCCCCCGCAAAGCGATAGTTCCGTGCCGCTGCGCGATATGATGGATTTTTCACCAAGTGATATTGCCAAGCAGCCTATCCATCCCGCACGTGTGAAGTGGTTCGACAAGGCCAAGGGCTTTGGCTTCGCAAACATCTTTGGCAACAATGAAGATGTTTTCGTCCATGTAGAGGTGTTGCGGCGGTCTGGCCTGTCGGACCTGCAATCTGGTGAGGCAATCGGCCTACGTCTGGTAGAAGGCGAGCGTGGCCGCATGGCCATCGAAGTTGTCGGCTGGGAGATGGCGGCCAAGTGAAGGCGTTCATAGCGGCCCTTTGCAGTTTATCTGTTGGTCATACCGCATGGGCGACCTGTTCGGATGAAACGGTCACAATCTATGGTGATTGGGGTCAGGCGAACTTTTCAGTCGATATCGCTGATGACCACCAAGAGCGCGCGCGGGGGCTGATGTTTGTTGAGGACATGCCAACGATGTCAGGCATGCTTTTTATATACGAGCGGCCTCAACCCGTCAGTTTCTGGATGAAGAACACCTTGATCCCACTAGACATGATCTTTACCGCGCCTGATGGCGAAATCCTGTCAATTCACGAAGGCGCTGTCCCAGGCGATTTGACACCGATTCCCGGTGGGGACGCCGTGCAGATGGTGTTAGAGGTCAATGGCGGTATGGTCTCCCGCTTGGGGATCGAGATAGGCGACGTTATGCAGCATCCCAGCTTTGGTGCCGACGCAATTCGGCCTTGTGAAGAAAAGACTGACAGTTAGGGTTTCGTCTGTAAAATCTGCAACGCAGATTTTCTGGCAACATGACAAATGCGATGG
>JBCBGX010000249.1:0-3150 GCA_038526325.1 Pseudomonadota bacterium
AGACATATCGCTATGACTTACCAAACTGTATCTGACGATCATGCCCTCATCCGGCCTATCGACAAATTAGCGCACCACATCGCACTTTTGCGGCCATCGCATTGGTTTAAATCGATTATTGCAGTCCCTATTGGGGCGGTCTTTTTGCTGAATGAGGCGACAGGCCCGACGTTGCTTTCACTACTTGCTACTATCGCGATGTTCGTTTTCGCATCCTCTGCAGTCTATGTCATTAACGACTTGTCCGACATAGAGCGTGATCGCCTGCACCCGACAAAGCGCTTGCGACCTTTGCCATCTGGACTGGTGTCTGTTGCTGCTGCGAAGCTGATGCTTTTGGTCCTGCTGGTTGCCATGGCGATATTGTCCACCCAGTTGCCAATTCTCGTCAGCGTCTTTGTCGGCATATATCTGCTATCGAACATCGCTTACAGCATGCGGCTCAAACATGTGCCAATTGCTGAGATGCAGATCGTCGCCATGGGATTTGCGCTGCGCACGGCCTCTGGCTACCTGGCATTCGGCGTATTCCCGAACGAACTTGTCGTGGCGACCGTCTTTGCCGGGAGTCTTCTATTGACCATCGGCAAACGTCGGGAAGAGCTGAAAAGCGTTGAAAAATCCGCGTCGCATCGCCCCGTTTTGGCGCATTACTCAATCGGCCTTCTTGATGCCTATCTGATCGTGTGTGCGTTCATGTGCCTTGTCCTCGGCCTGGCAGCCATGCGGGACATTTTTGAAGCGCGCGACCTGACAGTCCTGTTCTTTGTCAGCTTGCCCTTCGTTGTCTTCCTCTTGCAACGGTATCTGATGCTCGCCTTTGTCGGGACCTCAACCAGCAATCCGACACGCATGTTGCTGACCGATCGGTCCATTCACCGCGTAATGGGTGTCTGGGGTGGTGTACTGCTGGTTGGCATCTGCCTCGATGCGCTTGGCGTTGATGCAACACTTATGATGCAGGCCCTGTGATGCGCAGGCCTGCCCACAACACCACTGGAACGCGTTCGCCCCATGCGGCGATGCGCCTGGCCAAATCGGTCAAAATAGGCGTCACGCTCCTTCGCACCGGGCTGACCATCGCGGCACTCGTCTGGATCGCATCCTACTTTGTCAGCAACCGCACTGCTATTTTTGAAGGGCTCAGCGCATTCCGTACCGAAACGATTGCTGCTGCAATGGCGATCGTCTTGATCGGCCTGGTCCCGGGTGCTTGGGCCTGGCAACAACTGCTCGCAAGAAAGATACCGGTCGTCGGCACGGCACGCGGCATTCGTGTATACCTGCGGTCGAGCATGGGGAAATATACCCCTGGCGGGGCGTTGGCTTTCGCCATCCAACACCGCCACCTGTCCGAACAAGGGGTGTCGCTTGGTGACATCGTGCGCGTTTTTGTAGGGACAGCACTTGCGGCCTGTCTGGCGGCCGGCCTTTTGGGACTGCCCGCCATGTTTGCACTCCTTGGTATCGCCCCAAACGCGCTTTGGATCGGGTGTGCCACCATCGTAGCGGTCACAACTGTCAGCGCGCTGCTCTGGTACGGGCGGTGGCCTCTGGTCGAGCCGCTTTTGAGCCAGTTTGGCATCCCTGACCCCCGCACCTTCTTTGTGACAACAACCATCATGACCATCGCGTGGAGCGTGACCGCGATACATCTGGCCATTCTGGGGGCCAACACAGATGCCAGTTTTGCATTCCTCATCTCGGCCTATGCGCTTTCGGCCATCGTAGGGATCGTCTTTGCCATCCTTCCCGGCGCGTTCGGTGTACGCGATGGCGCGCTGGTCATCATCCTCGCCACAACTGTGCCAATGCAGGACGCACTGGTCCTCGCCTTACTCAGCCGCTCCATGATCGTTGCGGGCGATGTGCTCGGGACACTGATTGGCGCTGTTCTCATGCAGAAAATCCAACTCCCACCACGAAAGAAAGGACTCCACAATGGCTACCCAACCATATGACGTTTCAATCGTTCTTAACTATTACGCGCCTTATGTTTCCGGGCTGACAGAAACCGCACGCATTGTTGCCGAAGGACTGGCCGAACGGGGTTTGCGCGTCGCCGTCGTGACCACCCAACATGAAAAGGACCTGGCCAAACAAGAGGTTCTAAACGGTGTTGATGTGTTTCGCGCGCCAGTTGCTTTCAAGATTGGCCGTGGTCCCATCAGCCCCGGCTTTCTACCACTTGTCCGGCGCATTGCCGGTCAATCGAAGGCGCTACACCTGCATCTGCCGATGTTGGAAGCCGCAGCAATCACCACGATGGTCCGAAATATTCCGATCATCTCAACACATCATATCGACCTGTGGCTTGCCCCAACACTGATGAACAGAATTCAGATCACAAGCGTGAACCTGTCCAACCGGTTGGCCATGCGCCACAGCGCCCATGTGGTGGTTAACAGCGAAGATCAGGCACGCCATTCCATCATGTGGCCAACGATCCAGCAAAACCCCTGGTCGGCCATCCCAGCACCTTGCCTTGATCCGCGCGGCGGTGCGCCCGCGTTCCGCGATGGTCCCGGGCATCATATCGGCTTTCTGGGGCGGATCGTACCAGACAAGGGCATCGAGTTTCTCATCCAAGCCTTCCTTCAAACCGCAAAAGAGGAGGACCGCCTGTTGCTTGCTGGCGAATATGACACCGTAGCTGGCGGCAGCAACATTGCAGAATTGCGCCAATTGATCGGGGGTGACACGCGTGTGCAGTTCCTTGGCCTTTTAGACCGGGCCGGAACGCGCGACTTTTACGCGTCAATCGACACGTTTGCGCTGACATCCGTGGCAGAGTCCTTTGGTATCGTTCAGGCCGAGGCGATGATGTGCGGTCTGCCCGTTGTCGGGTCTGACCTCGCGGGCGGACGTGTACCCATCCAGCAAACTGGTTTCGGGGTTCTCACACAACCCGGCGATGTGCCCGCAATTGCACAGGCACTGACAGAGCTGCGCGACTTTCCGCAATCCGAAAAAGACCGCCTGGCCGCAAAAAGCCGCGCGCTCTACGGGGCAGAAAACTGCATCACCCGATACGCGGATCTTATCCGCAGAGTGTCTCATGTATCCGCGCAAACCGTCAGCCTTCCAGACACGCCATTGGCCGATCAGCCCCGCTGATCTGCCACTCATCTTAAATTTTGAACTTAGTAA
>JBCBGX010000250.1:0-3140 GCA_038526325.1 Pseudomonadota bacterium
AGGCAGATATCGAAGCCATGGGTGGCTTTGATAAGCTGATGGAAACCCTGAAAAAACGTCTTGAGGAACAAAAGGGCCGCCATCAGGGGGGCAACAAGTGGGTCGGCACGGCGGGTACCTCTCCATTCGGCGCTTATGGGTATAACCCAGAAGGCGTGCGGATTGGTCAAAAGGAAAGCCGACACCAGCGCGCGGTTAAGGTTTGGGACAAACGAGAGTTCCGCAATTTGGACGACACGGTGGAGTTGGGCACCCGCAACATAAAGGTCGCTCTCAAACGTCTGCGCATGTGGGCCCGCGACGGTGCAAACGAAGAACTGGACCTCAACGGTACAATCCGTGCCACCGCCGAACATGGTTACCTCGACGTTCAAACCCGGCCCGAGCGGCGCAATGCCGTCAAGGTCCTGCTGTTCCTCGACATCGGTGGCTCAATGGACCCCCATATCAAAGTGGTCGAAGAGCTTTTCAGTGCCGCCAAATCCGAATTCAAACATTTTGAACATTTCTATTTTCACAACTGCCTTTACGAAGGTGTCTGGAAAGACAATCGCCGCCGCTGGAACGCCCAGACCCCAACATGGGAGGTTTTGCGTACCTATGGCCCAGACTACAAATGCATCTTTGTGGGCGATGCGAGCATGTCCCCTTACGAAATCGCCTATCCTGGTGGCGCCAATGAACATTGGAACGAAGAAGCAGGCCAGGTCTGGCTCACCCGCGCCCGCGAGCAATGGCCCAACCACCTATGGATCAACCCGCTCGACGAACGCTATTGGCCCTACACGCAGTCGATCCGTATGATCCAAGAGATTTTCGGCGCCGACCGGATGGTCCCGATGTCTCTTTCAGGGATTGAGGCTGGGATGAGGGTGTTGGGTCGGTAGCCAGCTAGGCCCATTGGCTCATTTAAGGCGAAATCAGCAGCTTTCTAAGTCGCGCACAGCTTTTGCGTGTTCGTCATTTCGACGACTTTGGCTGTCTGGGCCAACAGATTTGTTGCGAAAAAAGCGAATTATGCATTATCATATCTAACTATTAGAATGTTTTGGTGTGTGCACCATAAGGGAGGACCAAGTATGACAAATAGCAGAGCTTCGCGAAGACGCTTTCTGGCTGGTGGTGCCGCCTTGGCAACCGCAAGCTTTTCCCCAAATCTACTGAGCGCCCAAACATCTGCGCGCATTGTCGTAATTGGCGGGGGATGGGGTGGGATAAGTGTGGCCCGAAATCTCAAAGAGACCTTGCCCTCCGCGGAAGTAACCATGGTCGAACCAAAGAGCATGTTCATGTCTTGCCCCATGTCGGTGCATTATATAGTCGGCTCCCGCAGCTCAGCGTCTTTGACCTTTGACTACTCCGCACTGACAAATATCGGCGTAAGACATGTTAAAGAGATCGCCCAATCTATCGACCGTGACGCGAAAATTGTTGTCACCGAGACAGAACGCTTGCCTTACGACTTTTTGGTTTTGTCACCCGGCATCGACTACATGGAAGATGCGATCCCGGGTTTTAGTGACCATCGCGACAAGTTACCTGTCGGTTTCCGAGCGTTTGAGCAGGAAGCCGTGAAGAATGCACTAGAGTCTTACGACGGTGGCAATATCGTCCTGTCGGTCCCCCAAATGCCGTTCCGTTGCCCGATCGCCCCATATGAACGGGCCGCCATGTTCGCCGAATGGATGGACAAACATGACAAACCCGGCAAGCTTATATTACTCGATCAAAATCCGGGTGTACCGATTGGCGCCCCGGCGATTACTTCGGCTTACGCGGAACTCTACGGCGATCGGATCGAGCACGTGAACGGCGTAGAATTCCAATCTGTGAATGCTGAGACCAAAACGATCGAGACCAACACTGGAAAGTTGACATACGGCATGGCCGCCCTTGTGCCGCCCCAACAGGCTGCGGGAATTATCCGGACCGCAGGCTTGGGCGAACGCTGGGCCAAAGTAGCCATGCCGAACTTTCAATCGGCGATGGACGACAGTATCTACGTTATTGGTGACAGTGTCGGCGCGCCACTGCCGAAAAGTGGCCATCTTGCCTATGAAGCAGGTGTTCGGGTTGCTGGGTTGATTTCTGACCGCATTAGCGATGTTCAAGCCGAGATCAATCCGATCATGCCCTCCGCAATTTGTTTTGCGGCTTTTAATCGTCAGGAAGCCATGGGCGTCAACGTCTCTGTCGAGTGGGACGACTTTGAAGAGAAACCAGTCGCAAAACCATCGGTCGACAATGCTCGGTCAGCAGATGCAATGGAAATAGCGGAAGCATGGAGCACCTCTGTCTGGGCACAACTGCTCGGTTAGGGTTGTATGGCTTCCTTTGGACAGGCGTAGGTTTGATCTTGCGCCCTTTTCCAGGCTGTCCAATTAATCCGGTCGCCAGGCAGTTCAGCGGGCGCCCCAGAGAGACTTTGCATCGCGAGACACCGGCAGAGATGCGCGCCTAATGTGTTGCGGCGGTCCGATGGCGTCTCAGCGCAAAGCAGCCATTCTGGCAAGGTGTCACAGACCATTGATTGTGCCCTAAAGGTTGTCATACTTGGCGAAATGACAACGCATACTCTTCTCTCCGTTCAAGTCGGGAAACCGGAAAAGACGCCAGCCAAAACTGGGCTGACCGGTCATTTCAAAAAACCTGTCGAGGGGCCGGTTGCCGTCGGCCCGCTGGGTCTGGCAGGCGACACCATCTGTGATCTGGACAATCATGGGGGCGTCGATCAGGCGGTTTACATGTTTGGCACATCGGATCTGGAATGGTGGGGGCAAGAGTTGGGTCGTGACGTGCAACCGGGGTTTTTTGGCGAAAACCTGGTGATTGCTGATCTCGACACCTCTCGCCTTGCCATCGGCGATATCATCAAAATCGGCGATGCAATTCTTCAGATAACTTCTCCACGGATCCCATGCGCCACTTATGCGGCCCATATCGGCGATGGCCGCGCCATCAAGCAATTCTATGCGGCCGAACGGCCCGGTGCCTATGCGCGTGTCTTAAAGGAAGGTCATATTTCCAAAGCTATGGCAGTGACGCTGAACCCATATCAAGGCGACCGTATTACCATGGCAGAGAATTTGCGCGCCCGCCTGGGCAACTTCAAAGACACGCGCATAGGCACCGGGCCGTTC
>JBCBGX010000251.1:0-3135 GCA_038526325.1 Pseudomonadota bacterium
CAAATTCGGGGATATTGGGGCGTATTCCAGCGTAGCAGCATCTGCCGCCAACAGTTTGAAGATACACAAAAAATGCAAATAAATCAACACGCTAGATTATCCACGGCCCCTATGATGAATGGAGCGGACATTCCGAAATTTCTTTATTATTCTGAAGGCTTTGCCGGGGCCTAGCGGGGCATGTTGTAAAAAATGTTGTAAATCTTGGCGCCGGTTTTGCCGCCCGCCGCACTATTCAGACATGTGAGCGCATTCGCCTCTGTATCCAACGATCTTCCGGCCACGGACCAAGGACTGTTTGGCGTCCACTTTTCCCGGGGATCGGACCCCAGAGCGTCGCTTTCTCTGGGGCGGTTCTCTACGTGAAAGCACATCGCCTTCCTTGAAGCCGCCCTTCGTTCAAACTGCGACGAATTCGTACTATGAGCCCAACTCGGTCATCTCCAATTCTCGCTGCTTGCGCTCGCGGCGAGAAGATCGCTGCAAACGCGCCATTGGGGATGCCGCAACGCGGCTTGGAAACCAGCCATTCGTCCTCCATCCAGCAAGTTTGTCATGGTCGGCTCACGGGCCACAGAAAACGCCGATTTCGCCCATCGATGCAGCGAATGTATGGTTCCTGCGGTTCGAAACATCAGCGGATGAAGGTGGTAATGTTAGTCAAATGGACGATCTGCATGCCGCTATGTTGTCGCACGCTGACTAGCTAGATGCTCTCAATGAAGCGCCGTTGCCGACCAATCCACCTAAAAATTGGCCGATGGACTTGCAGCTTTCGTGAGTTTTCTTGGCACTAACAAAAACCGCATCTCAGGATACTGGCTGACGGATCTAAGTCTTTTCTTGTGATCACTGCGTCACAATCATGATCTATTGGTGATCGGCCGTAACACTGTTTGCTCCTTGGTTACCTGTCGTTGAGGTCAAAAAACGACTACTATACTCGAGTGGGCCTAATTTAAATCGTATCAACCATAAAAGGGCTAATAATTGCAGGAGCAGGCCGATTGCGATTGATGCAATAAATACCTGACCAATAGAAAGTTCACCGTACAGCCCAAATCCACGAAAGATGAAAACACCCGCTACAGCCTGTCCAATGTACAAGCTCAGGGATGCGCGACCGGTCTGACCAAGCCACGATGTCAGCTTTGCCGTCGCAGATGATGTAAACATGCGATAAGTTGCGACCAAGAATGCCAGCATAAGGACAAAACCGAAAGCTGGGCGCAGCGTTGCGGCCAAGTAACTGATGGCGGTTTCGTCATGAACCTGTCCGTATATGACGAAAAAACCGTATATGAGGTTGCCGCCTATGCCGACTGACCACAAAAGAGTGGTGTAGGGGATTAAGGCATCTACAAATGGACGAAAGCTGCCGTACTTCTGGAAGACCCAGCGCCCCAGCGCAACACAAGCAAAAATCTGAAAGAGGAGCTGCAACGGCAATTCACTGAATGACCCAAGCCACGCCTGAAAGTTCAGCGTCAAGAACGCGGCTGTTGATCCCTCCGTGACGATCGAGATCAAGGCGGCTGTGTCCGGCGCCGGAAGTTTAAGCTGCAAGGCGATGATCGACAAAACGACCATGCCAATGGTCGCCAAAGACAAACCGACAATGACTGGTGTCAGCGATGTCCCGATCCGGTGGCGAAAGGCAACGAAGACCAACCCACAAATCGCATATGGCAGCAATACATCTCCGGGAAATAGGAGTATGGCGTGTGCAATGCCGAAGAGCGCCAGAATGAGCAACCTGCGGTAAACATACCCTGCATCATACCGCGCTATTTGTTGCGCGATGCCGTAGCCAAACAACAGTGAGAACAGCCCAATAAACTTGCCTTCGACAAATGTGCGGATAAAGAAAGTGGCCGCAAAATCAGCCATGTTGGCATCGATCAGCCACCACGACAATCCATAGCCAGCTGGCATCGCCATAAACGGCATGTTGGCGATGATGATGCCCCAGAGTGCAAGTGATCGCGTTGCATCGACTGCCTGATCACGCATGTTCTTTGGCCTTCTGCCATGCACCAGTCAAACTATCGGCAAAACTTCGGTGGAACACCGGGCTATCGACGATTTCGCGATGTGTCACGCCCGGGATCGTAGCGATGCGCCCAATATCGGGCGAATATCTGGCCCAATCCACCAGTCGTAGCTGGCGCTTAACCGAATCCTCTGCTCGCCAGACATGGATCGGTACAGAGGCAGGCTTCATATCATGGGCACGGTAGAGAAGCGTGTTGTCCAGAAATGTCCAAAGCTCGTATTCCTTGCTGCCAATACCGGGGCCATCTGTTGGCAGCTGACCGGCAGTCGTCTGTACATATCGCAGAAACTGCCGGTAAAGGCCTCTATCCATCTTGCGAAACAGCGCTTCCCATGCAGGGCGTAGCTTGGTCTGCTGCAACCACGTCTCAACCAGTTTTGTCAGCGCCTTTTCCTGCATCGCGTTAATCTCAACCAGGTTATCAACCGCGAAATTCACGTCCAGATCACAGACATCCAGCATACCCACGAATTCGAGTGGCAGATTGGGCAGCAGCCGGGCGGTTTCATAGGCCAATACCCCGCCCCATGACCAACCCAAAAACGTGGAAGGCCGGTCATTTGCCTGTTCTGCGATGTAAGTGGCATAATCTTCTGCAAGACTGCTGATCGTCAGGTTCTCCCGTCGCATTGCATTCAACGAATAACAAACGAACCCGGTGATCGGTCGATCACCTTGGCCATTGTTTTTTAGATAGCGGGCCAGTGGTGTGTATTCACGTGTGTTCACCATCAAACCGGGAAACAGGAATATCGGATGACCATTGTCGCCTTTGTGGAGGTGAACAACCGACAACCTGTCTTGGTCATCCTGTTCAAGACAGCGCGCAAGCCCCTCTGGCGTCGGATCATTGAACATGTCAGCGACCGATAGGGGCCTGTCTGGGAAAGCCTTGCGCAAGGCATCCACAAGGCGGATCGCCATTACAGAGTTATTATTTTGTTTGAAGAAGTTTGTTGTTTTGTTTGGTTTTTGTTTTGTGATTTTTTCCCAGATTTGGGCGATGTGTTGTTCGGTTTTGGTGAGGTTTTCGGTGGTGTCTGGGGCCTCTTTGCGCGGGGTGAGGGTGAGCGCCTTTG
>JBCBGX010000252.1:0-3071 GCA_038526325.1 Pseudomonadota bacterium
GTTGTCTCGAACAGATGGCGCAGGAGTTCGCTATCCCTGAAACGACCATGCCTGTTTTTTGAGAATGTGGAGTGGTCTGGAATCCGATCATTCAAATCGAGACGGCAGAACCAGCGATATGCGAGGTTCAAATGGACCTCTTCGCACAACCGCCTTTCGGAGCGGATACCAAAGCAATAGCCCACAAGCAGCATCCGGATTAGCAGTTCGGGGTCGACTGATGGACGCCCGGTATGGCTGTAGAAGCCCGATAGATGCGCGCGAATACTGCTCAGATCGACGAAGCGATCAATCGATCGCAGAAGATGATCTTGAGGGACATGGGCCTCCAGCGAGAATTCGTAGAACAGCGCGGCCTGCGCTTCTTGCCTCGGTCCCATCATCGCTAATCCCTCCATCTAGGACAGATTGAATCAGCGAGTTACACGGCAATCAAGGAAGAGTTTTTCAACAAAATAGGCCCAAAGCCGACACCCAACGGTGGTTCCAGATACTGCGGTTGCAGCCTGCATTCCTGCCATTCGCTGCGCCGTCAAGTTTAGAGAAACGAACTTACCGCGTTTCGACAATTTGTCATTTTCGCAGGGCCTCTTTCAAGGATGTATAGCCTTCATCATATTCCCGCAAATCAAGCTGGGAATAGATATCCAGTAGGTGGCCCTTCATAAGGTCTTCAGCGGCGGCACCGTCATGATTGCGCATTGCATCAACAAGGGCGTGGTGGGCGTTGCTTTCGCATAGGGCATTGCGCCGCTTCCAGTAGAGCGCAATGACCAGCGAGGAACGGGACACCAGCTGTTTTAGGAATTGCTCAATCGTTTGTTGATCTGCTATTCGGGCGATTTCCAGGTGAAAGTCCCCCGAAAGCTTCAGGGCAAGGCCGGGCTGGTCCCGATCCAATGCCTCGTGCTCTTCTTTGATGTGTTTCTCGAGCAGCGCAATATCATCCGGTGTGGTCCGTTCGGCTGCGGCCTTTGCGGTACTGGGTTCCAACAGTGCGCGGGCCTGAAAAACCTCATGGGCTTCTTTTAAGGTCGGTTTGGCGACGAAGGCCCCCCGGTTTTTCTCGATGGTCAGCAAGCCTTCGAAGGCCATTGCCCGCAAAGCCTGCCTGACAACGGTGCGGCTTACCCCAAAAACATCGCTGACTTCATCTTCACGCAGTTTCGCTCCGGGCTTAAGCCGGTGCTCGTGCACCGCCTCAGTAAGCTGTGCGGTAATCACTTCTGCAGATGCGCTCTTTGTTTTGGTGATACTCGACATGATCGGCTCCTCTGCACTTAAACTGTGAATTGCGCTGATCGAATACAACGGCTCCCCTCTTCCCAATTTATATTGTATACAATTTGTGCCTGTTTCTTGTACAAATTCTTCTGTCGATACCGCTTTTTGCGCAGTTGTCGCTCCCCTATCCAACATTTTTCGAAATCATCTTGGCCTCATCAGGCGGCCTGGGTCAGCGTTGCTGCAACGCGGTGGGGTTTAATGAATCAAAAGATCGATCTAGAACTGATCAGTCTAACGAAGCGCTATGGTGCAACAGTCGCGGTTGACGCGATAAGCTACCACTTCAGCGCGGGCACCTATGCCTGTCTTTTGGGGCCGTCCGGTTGCGGAAAGTCGTCCACGCTGCGGATGATTGCCGGACATGAGACTGTATCCGATGGGTCGATTACCCTCGGAGGACGGGATATCTCGACTTTGCCACCTGCCAAGCGTGGCACCGCGATGATGTTTCAGAATTATGCATTGTTCCCGCATCTCAGCGTGCTCGACAATGTGGCCTTCAGTCTGACCATGAAAGGTGTCGATAAACCCACACGCTTGGCCCGCGCAGGAGAGCTGTTGGAACTTGTCGACATGACGGCCATGGCCGACCGCTTGCCTGCCCAACTGTCTGGCGGTCAGCAACAGCGTGCGGCCTTGGCGCGGGCATTGATTACGAAACCGGACGTCCTGCTGCTGGATGAGCCGCTCTCGGCGCTCGACCCGTTCCTGCGCATTCGAATGCGGGCGGAATTGAAAAGGCTGCAACGAGAACTGGGGATCACCTTTGTCCATGTCACACATGGGCAGGATGAGGCGTTGGCGCTTGCTGACGAAATCGTCGTGATGAATGACGCGAAAATTGAGCAGGCGGGCAGGACGCGATCAGTTTTCGACGCGCCCAAGACGGCTTTTGTCGCCCGGTTTTTGGGTTCGCACAATGTGGTGGCGATGCCCGAAGGCATGGTTGCTGTCCGGTCGGATGCATTGAAAGTGACAAGCGACGCTTCGGCCAGGCTGCCGGGCACCATCACAAACATCGAATATCAAGGCACGCATGTCGCTCTGACAGCAACAGTTCCCGGCGAACAAGAGGTCACTGCCCTGCTGTCTGACAGGGATTTCTTCGGCAGTCCGAAGGAGTTGGGAGAGGCTATCGGCCTCGACTGGGACGCCGAGGCGGCACATGCCTTGGCTGGATAACGAACCGTTCAACAGAGAGGATAAACCATGACAACAATCTCCAAAGTACGCTATTCGCGTCGCTCGCTTTTGAAGTCGGGTGGCGCGGCGGTGGCGGCCGCCGCGCTTCCGGCTCCAATGGTATGGGGGCAAGAGACGAAAGACATCACCTTGCGCCAATTTGGCACCGGGGTGTCGAACCTGAATGACGTGGCCCTGAAAGTCAAACAGGATTTGGGCTTCAATCTAGAAATGACCGCGCTGGATACTGATAGCGTGACCCAGCGTGCTGCGACGCAGCCCAACAGCTTTGACATCGCAGACATCGAATACTTCATCTGTAAAAAAGTCTGGGCTGCGGGCAACCTGCAGGCGATGGATACTTCCAAGATCGCCCAATACGATAACATTGCGGGCACGTTCCGCAGCGGTCTGTTGACCCCAGAAAGCACAATCGCCCAGGGCACTGCGCCACACACTGTCGGGTTTACCACAGGCGTCGACGGCACCGAATTCGTACAGGAAGAGTCTGGTTGGATGACTTTGATCCCGACAGTGTGTGGCG
The DNA here is from genome assembly GCA_038526325.1 of Pseudomonadota bacterium. Lineage (GTDB taxonomy): Bacteria > Pseudomonadota > Alphaproteobacteria > Rhodobacterales > Rhodobacteraceae > Yoonia. The sequence goes on from JBCBGX010000252.1 coordinate 3,014, forward strand.
CAGTGCCCTGGGCGATTGTGCGTTCTGGGGTCAACAGACCGCTGCGGAACGTGCCCGC
>JBCBGX010000253.1:0-3058 GCA_038526325.1 Pseudomonadota bacterium
ATTCGACATGCCCTCGATCCTCGTAGGCGACAATACCCGGTCTTTTCTGAGAAACGTTGACTGCGCGCTGATCGTGGCGCGGGCAAACCATACCAAATACGACCATTTCGACACCTGCGAGCGTGAAATTGCGGAATATACCAATGTTCTGGGCATCGTGCTGAACGCTTTCCGGACAAAAGACCAATAGACGTATTGCGCAGTCCGACCCGTCGCCGGTGTCATCGCGTGCAGCGTTCTGCCATGGCGCAAGCCGCCTACGCACAGGCGGCAACTCTTGCCCGCTGCGCGTGGGTGGGGACCCCTGCCAAGAGGTGAACAACTGCCTGCTGGCAATGCGGAACGTGATGGCCTGCCACGGCTCCACATCATCCAGGGCCACGGCCAGCGCCTGCCCTGAAATCCCCTAACAATGCCTCGGGAAAACCGATATAGCTTGCCACGATCTTGGGCAGGCCTTGCACCGGGGCAGATATCCAGACTGGTTTTGCACGCGAAAGACAAAGAACGATGACGAAAATTGGTGTTGCCGGACTGGACCATGCGGGCCTGTCCACTGCCATTCTTCCAGCCCAACGCAACGATGTCGCGGCCGACGAAATCTCTCGGGACCGCGTCGATCAGGTCAACGACCGCCAGTGCCCGATTATCAATGCAGAGCGTGCAGATCTTCCGGCCTACAAGCAGCTGCGTCCATATGCGACGACAGACCCGGCCATCGTCTTCAAGGCGGGGGCTGACCTGATTGTCGCCAACCGCCTGCACGATGAGATCCGCACTGTAGAGGCCAGGGTTTTTGCCCGCGATCTGTTTGGGAGCGATGCATGAGCGGCACGGTTCTGGTCACAGGGGCCGCAGGTTTTATCGGCTATCACCTCTGCCAGCGTCTCTTGACGGATGGGTTCACCGTCATCGGCATCGACAGCCTGTCGGCTTACTACGATGTGACCTTGAAAGAACGGCGTCAGGCCATGTTGCTGCAAAGCCCCGGCTTTGTCGCGGTCAACCGCGAAATACAGGAACCGGGTCTGATGATGGCGCTGTTTGAAAAGCATCATCCCGACTATGTCATCCATCTCGCAGCACAGGCCGGGGTGCGCTATTCGATCGAGAACCCGCGCTCTTATCTGGACAGCAATATCACCGGCACTTTCGAAATCCTCGAGGCCGCACGGGCATACCCGCCCAGGCATATGCTGCTGGCCTCGACGTCATCAGCCTACGGGGCCAATACCGAGATGCCCTATCAGGAAACGATGCGCGCCGATCACCAGATGTCGTTTTATGCGGCCACCAAGAAATCCACCGAGGTCATGGCCCATTCCTACGCGCATTTGTTCGACCTTCCGATGACAATGTTCCGGTTTTTTACGGTCTACGGCCCTTGGGGGCGACCCGATATGGCCCTGTTCAAATTCACCAAGGCTATTCTCGAAGGGCAGCCTATTGATGTCTACAACCACGGCAGGATGAAGCGCGATTTCACCTATATCGACGACCTGGTCGAAGCGATCCGCCGGTTGATGGAGGTCGTGCCAGTGCGTCCTGACGACGGTAAGGTCGATCCGAGCGACAGCCTGTCCCCCGTGGCACCGCATCGCGTGGTCAACATCGGGAACAATGATGCCGTGCAGCTCACCGATTTCGTGGCCGCGATCGAAGCTGCGACAGGCCTGCAGGCAGACCGAAACCTGATGCCGATTCAACCCGGAGATGTTCCCGCCACCTGGGCCAGTGCGGACCTGCTCAAGAACCTGATCGGCTACGTCCCCAAAACCTCCGTCACCGAAGGTGTGAATGCATTTGTTCAATGGTATCGGGATTTCTATTCGGTCTAGGTCCGGGGAAGACGTCTGGCAAAACTGCCGCAGGCATGCCTTGGCGACTGGTAATTGTAGTTATGGTAATTTTTTGGCGGGTTGCGCGCGTTGCGGTGCGCCATCGATCACCATTTCGACCGCCGCAGGGTGACTCAAAAACGCGCTTGGGCTTGCCGTGGCGCCATACGCACCTGCCTGAAAGACTGCAATGTAGTCGCCAATCGAAACATCGGCGAGCATGATGTCCCGTGCGAAAACGTCCATCGGTGTGCAAAGTGGCCCCGTTACCGTCACGGGGCTCAGAGTGTGCGTTGATCGAACCGCCCGCAAAGGATGGTTGCGCTTCAGGACCTGACCAAAGTTTCCCGTTGCCGCAGAAAAATTCTGAAGCCCGCCGGAGCAAACCACGAAGTCCGTGCCGCCGTTCGACTTTCTGTCGAGCACTTGCACAAGGAAGACACCGGTCGGCGCCGAGATGTAGCGGCCCAGTTCGACGCAGACGTTCGTCGTCGGAAACCTGGCCGTCAGTCGTTCCATGGCCTCCGACCAGGGCGCCGTGAGGTCCGTGAGGTCGAGGGGGACATCCTTTGGACCATAGGGCACGCCCAACCCTCCGCCGAGATTGATCAGCTTTGGTTCCGCGGGCAGATGCAGTGTTGTGATTGTATCGACAGATATCCGGATGTTTTCGGCAATGGCGGTGGATTGCAGGATCTGGCTTCCGTAAAACAGGTGCAGGCCAAAAAATTCGACATGCGCCAAGGATGCAAAGGTTTTGGCCCCGTTGGTCTGGAAATCCTCAAGGTCCCATCCGAAGACCGTTTTTGCACCAGCCATGCTCAGCCCGCCGCCCGGCCGTGCCTTTTGATCGTTGATCCGAACCATGGCACGTACCGGTGTGCCAAGTTCCTGTCCGACACTCTCGCAAAGTGCCAGTTGATGCGGGCTTTCCACGATAATCTTGACAGCGTGAGCCGCGGCCTCCCGAATTTCGTCCCGAGATTTGCCAGGACCCGCAAAAGAGACGTTGTCCGTATTGCAACCTGCGTCAATGAGCCGTCGCAATTCCCCGATGGAGGCGATATCGAAGCCGTCAACCAGAGGGTCGACGGCCCTCAGAAAGGGCTGGAAAGGGTTCGATTTGACGGCGTAGTTCAAGCGCAGGTCAGGCGGCATGTTTGAACGCAGCTCTAAAATCCGCTCTTTCAAGATTTCTTTGGAATACAGGAAGTGCGGTC
>JBCBGX010000254.1:0-3002 GCA_038526325.1 Pseudomonadota bacterium
GTTTTCAGGCTCACGCCTTCCCGCTGCAACCTGTAAACGAAAGGGAATGACCAATGACCGAGACGATCCGAGAGAAGGCCCAGGCGGCCCTTGCTGATGTCGAAAAAGTCACGGCCGTCGTGTTGCCAGAACCCAAAGGGGAATTGGTGACGCTGGAAGCGGCTGATCCGGCGACAAGTGCTGAAATTCAAAAGCGCGTGGCAGAGATAGACATCTCGGACACCAATTCGATCGTGTCCTTTGGCTCTGCGGCTCAGGCAGAATTGCAGGAGATATCGCAAAGCATGTTGGCGGGTGTCCGTAACAAAGATGTTGGGCCTGCCGGGGACAGCCTGCGCGGGATTGTCACGACAATTCGTGGGTTTTCAGTCTCTGAGTTGGACGTCCGGCGCGAGCGGAGTTGGTGGGAGAAGCTGCTAGGACGCGCCGCGCCGATGGCAAAATTTGCCGCAAAGTTTGAAGAGGTACAGGGGCAGATCGACAAGATCACAGATGATCTATTGAAGCATGAACATGTGCTTTTGAAAGACATCGAAAGCCTCGATATTTTATATGATAAGACCCTGCAATTCTATGATGAATTGGGGCTGTATATTGCCGCGGGTGAAGCTAAGATCTCAGACCTTGATGCAAATACGATCCCCGCCAAAGAGGCCGAGGTCCAAGCAGCAGGCGAAGATCAGGCAGTGATGAAAGCCCAGGAATTGCGCGACCTCCGCGCCGCTCGTGATGATCTAGAGCGCCGGGTTCATGACCTGAAACTGACGCGCCAGGTGACAATGCAATCGCTGCCTTCAATCCGCTTGGTGCAGGAAAATGACAAATCGCTGGTGACCAAGATCAATTCGACCCTCGTGAATACGGTGCCATTGTGGGAAACGCAGTTGGCACAGGCGGTCACCATCCAGCGGTCGGCCGAAGCGGCTGAGGCCGTACGCGATGCCAACGATCTGACCAATGAATTGCTGAAAGCCAACGCTGAAAACTTGCGTCAGGCCAATAGCACCATCCGCAAGGAAATGGAGCGTGGCGTCTTTGACATCGAGGCCGTGAAAGTAGCCAATGCAAACCTGATCGCCACGATCAATGAAAGCCTTGAGATCGCTGACGAAGGCAAGCGCAAGCGCGCCGAAGCCGAAACTGAACTGCAGAAGATGGAAAGCGAACTGAAAGAAACGCTTGCTGCAGCCAAAGCCCGCCAAACCGGCACCGGCGACACGATTGGCACTGCTGCAGGTGCCGAATAACGAATGATGGCCCGGGGGTATTTGCGGCGCGGCCTTGGCCTTGTTCTGGTGACAGGGCTCATGGGATGTGACCAGCTTATACCCCCTGTTGTCGTGCCAGAACCTCCCGTTGAACAACCGCCGCCACCTGCCGAACCTGTTGTCGTACCCCCCAGTCAAGTCAGTCGCGATCTGGCCCGCTACTATACGCGGTTGCAAAATGATCTTCTCACGCAGGGATTGTTGCGAGGAGATGGCGGAGGGCCGGACACACCCTTTACTGATACGGTGCTAGCGCGGAATTTTGTACGGATCGCGCTGTTCAATGAATACCGCGATGACAGCGATTTCACACGGCCCCAGGCGACTGTTTCAAAGCTGCGTCGATGGACGCAGCCGATCCGCATGTCGGTAGAGTTCGGGCAGACCGTGCCACTTGACCAACGCGCGCAGGATGTGGCGAGCGTCAGCGCTTATGCGGCACGCCTGTCCCGATTGTCCAATGTGGCAATCACCCTGACCAACGAAGACCCGAATTTTCGCGTTTTGTTTCTCGGGGAAGACGACAGGCGGGCCTATGGCGACCGCCTGCGCGCACTGATCCCGAATATCTCTGACGCGACAGTGCGCACCTTCGTCAACCTACCGCGCGAACAGCTTTGCGTTGTGATCGGGACGTTCGCGCCAGACCGATCAAGTTATACCAAGGCCATTGCGTTGATCCGTGCCGAGCATCCCAACCTGATGCGCACGGCCTGCATTCATGAAGAATTGGCCCAAGGTATGGGGCTTGCCAATGACAGCCCGCAAGCGCGCCCGTCGATCTTTAACGATGACGAAGAATTCGCGCTGCTGACGAACCATGATGAATTGCTGCTGCGGATGCTTTACGATCCGAGGCTAGAAACGGGCATGGACCCCGCAACCGCCGCCCCGATCGCACGCGCGATCGCGCGCGACTACGTCAGTTCTGGCGCGAGCTAATGAGATACAGAATGGAGGCCATATAATGGGCATTTTTGATTTTCTGACCGGCGAGTTCATTGACGTCATTCATTGGACCGATGACAGTCGTGACACGATGGTCTGGCGGTTTGAGCGTGAAGATCACGAGATCAAATATGGCGCCAAGCTAACCGTGCGCGAAGGTCAGGCGGCTGTCTTCGTCCATGAAGGGCAATTGGCGGATGTGTTCAGCCCCGGGCTATATATGCTTGAGACGAACAACATGCCCATCCTAACAACTTTGCAGCATTGGGATCATGGGTTCAAAAGCCCATTCAAATCCGAGATCTATTTCGTCAACACTACGCGGTTTTCGAACCTCAAATGGGGTACGAAAAACCCGATCATGTTGCGCGACCCGGAGTTCGGGCCGACGCGGCTGCGGGCGTTTGGCACCTATACCGTCAAGGTGGCAGACCCAGCGGTCTTCCTGCGCGAGATTGTGGGGACGGATGGGGAATTCACAAGCGATGAGATCAGTTTCCAAATCCGCAATATCATAGTGCAGGAGTTTTCGCGCGCGATTGCCAAATCGGGGATCCCGGTACTGGACATGGCTGCGGCCACCGGGGAAGTGGGCAAATTGATTGCCGAGGCAATTGATCCGACGCTAAAGCAATACGGACTAAGCCTGCCAGAGCTTTACATCGAAAACATCAGCCTCCCGCCTGCGGTCGAAAAAGCACTGGATGAACGGACCTCTCGTGGGGTGGCGGGCAATCTGGATGATCATATGATCATCCAGATTGCCCGCCACCCCACGAGAGGTCC
>JBCBGX010000255.1:0-2956 GCA_038526325.1 Pseudomonadota bacterium
CGCATCTGAACAAAATATGCCAGATCAGATGCGCGTGAGCGAGATCTTTGGTGTTGATATCCATCCTGCAGCGAGCATTGGACAGGGTATCATGATTGATCATGCCCATTCGATCGTAGTGGGCGAAACAGCGGTTGTTGGAGACAATGTTTCAATGCTTCATTCTGTGACCCTTGGTGGGACGGGAAAAGAAGATGATGATCGACATCCAAAGATTGGCAATGGGGTTTTGATCGGTGCTGGTGCGAAAGTGCTGGGCAACATTAAAGTGGGCCATTGCAGTCGGATAGCTGCTGGTTCGGTTGTCTTGGAAGAGGTGCCGCCAATGAAAACAGTAGCGGGTGTCCCTGCGAAAATCGTGGGCGAAGCGGGGTGTTCGCAACCTTCAATGACCATGGATCAACTGCTTGGCGGCTGAATACGGTCCTTACGTTGCCCGAATAACGTCCTGAAAATGAGCCGTTGTTTGTCGATGCTGCGTTCAAATATTGCGGCAAAGACCAGACAAATCATCAGTGTCGTACCGAGCAAAAGCAGATCTTGCGCAAATACCGATAGATCAGCTTGCATCGATGGACGCAAAAACTGCATCACCGGATAATGAAGGACATATGTTGAAAAACTGGCAGAGGCGAGAAAGCGGATCGGTCGCTTCAAAAGGTCCAGCTGCAAAGGTTTTGTCTGACTGTGCAGATAAACACCAAGCAGGTGTAAGGTGCACAACATAGCAAGAACGTTATGCCAAAGAAAATCACCAGAAAAACGTAATGCTACAAAACCGTCGACCGAGATTGCACCAGCTGTGATCACCCTGAGGACATCGGGTAATGCTACTAATTGTGCCAGTACGTAGATGAAAACAGGACCATAGATCAGTGCGGCGGGTGGCAAGGTTGTTTGAATTTGACCGCTTAGGCAACGATGATAAAGCCACACACCTATTAACCAACAGGGCAATAGTAACAGTATATTGGGCCCGAAAAGTACACAGGTGCAAATCAGGTATACGGTTCTTTTCCAGCCTTTCGTAAATGCTGCAATGGCAAAAATTATGTAAAATGCAGCTTCGTACGAAAGCGACCAATAAGGTCCGTTGCTGCCCAGCCGGAACGGAAACCAGTACCACTCGTTGGAAAAGGTGAGTCCACGCAGTAGCTGCTCTGACAGGGTGATCGGTTGATAGAAAGCGGAATTGTAAAACTCTGGGTATAGTCTTGCGCCGGTAACATCTAAAGCAAAACCAATCAGAAGCGCAGGGATGACAACCGAGGCAAAGCGCGTGATCCTGGCAAGCGCAAAACTTGCCAGCGTCTTGTCTTTCTGGGCCGCGCTAAAAGCGATGACATATCCAGACACGACAAAGAATACGATTACCGCGTCCCGCCCGAGCTGCAGGTTTTCGATCGCGCTATAACGACCGTCAGTGAACCGCACGTAAGCTAAATGTGATAGTACAACGACAAACGCCGCAAGGGCGCGAAGTGCGTCAAGATAGAGAGAGAACGCTGCAGTCACGTGTCCGAGGGAAGTACAATACTGTCAAACGGATGAATTGAGATCACAGCTTTTTGCCTTTCTACACTAGGGCGTCGCTGCGCCTGATATTGGCAAAAAAGAAAAGACCATTCAAAGAAAAACCTTTAAGCGACGGCACGTGAAAGTGCCGTCGCTTAGCTGTATCACGCAAGCATTGTCATAGGGTTCTCAAGATTGTCCTTGATCGCTTGCAACAAATTTGCGCCCAGTGCGCCGTCGATTACGCGGTGATCCACTGACAACGTTGTTGACATAACGGTCCCCACGGCAAGCTCTCCATCCGCGCCGACGATCGGTTTTTTCACGCCGGCACCAACCGCAAGAATGGCCGCATGAGGTGGATTGATGATTGCGTCAAAATTGTCGATGCCGAACATGCCCAGGTTGGATATCGCGAAGCTTCCACCTTGGTATTCGTGCGGAGCCAGCTTGCGCTCTCGGGCACGTGTTGCCAGATCCTTCATTTCTGCTGACAGCGCAGAAAGCGACTTCATGTCAGCATCTTGCAAAACGGGTGTAAACAGGCCGCCTTCGATGGCGACAGCAACAGCGACATCGGATTTTTCGAATTGCAACGTGCGATCACCAGCCCAAACAGCGTTGGCTTCAGGGACCTGTTGTATCGCCAAGGCACAGGCCTTGATGATGAAATCATTGACTGAAAGCTTCACACCGCGTGCTTCCAGCTGTTTGTTCAGTTGACCGCGGAATTTGAGCAGATCGTCCAACATGATATCCCGCCGCAGGTAAAAATGCGGTACGGATTGTTTTGCTTCCGTCAGACGCGCGGCGATGGTTTTACGCATGCCATCAAGCTTGATCTCTTCATGGGGACGATCCGCATAGGTTTTTAGCACAGCATCGGTTGCAGGGCCTGTTGCCATTGCTGCAGGTGCTTCGGATTTCGCTGGCGCTGCGACTGGCTTTGCTGTCGTGGTCGCGTTTTCCACATCCGCTTTGACGATCCGGCCATGCGGACCCGACCCTGCAATCTGGCCTAGGTCCAGGCCCTTGTCTGCAGCGATACGGCGGGCAAGGGGGGTCGCGAATATGCGTGTGCCGTCCGTTTTTGACGGTGCCGCAGGGGCGGGTTTTTCTGCGGCTGGCGGAGCGCTCGGCGCGGGTTCTGGTGAAGATGGTGCGGCAGCGGCGGATGAACCGCCCGATGCAACATCACCGATGTCATCCGCGCTTTCCCCGTCTTCCAGCAATACGGCGATCACGTCGTTCACCTTCACCCCTTCAGAGCCTTCGGGCACGACAATCCTGCCGATCACACCTTCATCGACAGCCTCGAACTCCATCGTCGCTTTGTCGGTTTCGATTTCGGCCATCACATCGCCAGACGACACTGTGTCGCCTTCCTTGACCAGCCACTTGGCAAGCGTGCCTTCCTCCATCGTTGGGGACAAGGCGGGCA
>JBCBGX010000256.1:0-2950 GCA_038526325.1 Pseudomonadota bacterium
CGGCATGGCCGGGCGCGGGCACAATGCCTTCCCTGTGTTCGATATGGACGATCCGATGGGCGCATCATCCTGTGTGGCCTGCGGTGAATGCGTGCAGGCCTGCCCCACCGGATCGTCCATATCGAACACAGGGAAGGCATTGTGCCCGCGCCCGGCCATGCCGATGACGTCATTGACCTGCACCTCACGACACGCGCGCACGCACAGACCGCATTGGATACACGCGTCAAGATTTACCGACATCGCCACATGGCTGTCATCCAAAAGCGGGATGTGGTCCGGCTCCAGCGCGGGAAAGCGGCTTTCGCTGACATCTTGTTTCGTGGCCATATCCCAAAGGTGGCTGGATTTGTCATGGGCCACATCTTGCGCGGGCTGGTCGGCCACAAGCAGTTCCATGACCATCTTGCGCGCTTGGCGTTCGCGCGGCTGATCGGTGGTCACCACCATGCCTTCGCTTGGTTCGCGGATGCATGAAGCCGCCAGTGTTCGCTCCCCTTCAATGGCGACCATACAGGCGCGGCAATTGCCGTCTGACCGGTAGCCGGGGCTGGGTTTATGGCAGAGATGCGGGATGATCAGGCCACGGCCATGCGCGACCTCCCAAATGGTCTGACCCGGCTCTGCGGTCACGGTTTCACCGTCGAGCGTGAATGTGATCTGGTCTGACATCAGGGCTCTCCCACCGTTGCTGACCAAAACTAGATCATTTTCACGCCCGTACAGAAAGGTCATGCGCGACTGCCAGCGACGTTTTTGCGCCATGAGGGATTTCCGATGGGCAGCACCGGTTTCGTTTTGCGGCTATCCGCGCAGTTCTCTCTCCACTTGCGCCAGATTAGCCTGCACTTCTGGGACAGTCCCGTCAATGTCTCTGGCCCGTCTGAGCGCTGCCCTTGCCCCCCGCAAATCCCCCTGAGCATAGCGTGCATTGGCCAGTCCGAATTGCCATAACCACGTGTTGGACCAGTTTTCCGCGCCGGTCTGATAAAGCGTCTCGGCGGCAGCAAATTGTCCCACCCGTTCAAGCGCAGCACCAGCGGCTAGGATGTCGGGCTCATCCACACTAACAGGCAAGTCATCGGGTGGCAGGACGGCCAGCCCCCAATTGTCTCCGCCATCCCAAGTCCGTTGGAACGTTGCGATGGGCATGACCATCTGTTCGCGTTGGCCGGAATTCAGATAGATCTCATTTTTGACAAAGTCATAGCCGGTCACCACACCGTAATGCCAAACAGGTGCGAAGCCCAAACCAAGGTTTTGGAAAACGATGACGGGATGATCGGCATCGATTTCAGACAGAAGCTGATCAAAGCTGCCAATCTCCACTGCCAGTTGCCCAAGCCGCCTGCTGCTGCCCAGCATATCCGCCAAATAAGTGCCACCCGCACCGGGACTAAAGGCCAGGTCTGCGACCTCATCCTGGCTGATATCGGACCCGGCCCATTGCATCACCATCGCGATTGAGGCGGGGCCGCAAAAGAATGCGGCTTGCTGGATCAATGGGACATCGGCAACCTGTGCCCGCGTGGGCACAGGCACACCCACCGCCTCATCAAAATCGACAGCGGGCGCGCAAGCACTTGACGCGGCTACCAGCGCTAGGCCGATGAGCTTGCGTAGGACGTTTAGCGCACGCACCGGGTGAAGTTAAAGATCCGCGTAAAGCAAAGGATATCGGTCACGAGCAGAATGATAAACACGGTGAACAATGTGCCGATAATGTCTGCACCGGCGCTATCTGCTTCCATCTGGGTCAGGATGGTCTTGATTTCTTCATCTGATAAAGCCGCCAGCCGCTCTTCGACCTCAGCCGGGTCGACACCTAATTCAATGATCTGATCACGCACGTCGCTGCGCTGCATTTCGTCCATCAGGACAGTGCGGTCCGCTAATGCGGTATATTTGCTAATGGCCGCATCGGTGCTGAGCATTTGGGCTTGCGCAAGTGTCACACTTTGCGTTGCCAGAACAAGTTGCGCGGACAAAGCGATGGCGACGCCCTTTTTCGTCAAGTTCGTTAAGCCCATTGTTAAAAGTCCTCTTCTCTTGGCGATGTAGCTGTCGCCTCGTGTCGCTTAATAAGTACTTTGAGGAATTTTTGATGCAAAGCAACTGTTCGTGGTTACGCCACCCTCTATTTGCAAGGTTCCGCGGGCAAACAGGCCCGAACCGCTGCTATCAGGTGATCAGGTTGCGCAGTATGATGATGCCCAACAGCACGATCACTGGCGACAGATCAATGCCACCCATATCAGGCAAAAACCGACGGATACGGCTATAGACGGGTTGCAAGATACGTTCCAGCCCATACCAGATCTGACCGACGATCTCCTGCCTTATATTCAGTACCTCAAACCGGATCAGCCAGCTCATGATGAAGTGCGCGATCACCAGAAAGTAGGCGAGGCTTAGAATTGGCGACAGAATGTCAGATCGATTGATCCAAGTACATGAACCGTTCGTCCCATCCCACACATTTGCTGACCACCCGGAATTTGACAAACGGGCGGATGCGCTTGCGATACATCACCGAACAACCCGCCATGGTAAGGCCCCAGCGGTTTTTTGACAGCGCACGCAGCAGACCGACCCGTTGGGCAAGGCCTGTGCGTCCCAGGTCAAGAATGGTCAGGATGCGGCCATTGTTCATCTCGATAAACTGGTCAATGTCGTGAGGCCAACAGCGGTGATAAGACACGTGCGTCCCTAGCGGGGCGAGCGCGGGCATCTTACGGGCGCGCAAAACTTCTTTGATCAGGCGAACAATCGGATACATCGTCTCTCATTCCTTGTATAAGCCGCAGATGAGGTCGATTGACGTAAACGTCAACTTTAACCTTGCGGAAAGTGCGGACTTGTCGAAGGCCTCGCAAACGCATAGGTGAAAAGCATCGGTAAAAAGGGTTTCATGTGTTATGGAAATCGTATCTGACATTCTGTCGCCAAT
>JBCBGX010000257.1:0-2930 GCA_038526325.1 Pseudomonadota bacterium
AGCCGTTTTGCAGCCTCAAGGACCGTTGTCTCATCTTGCGGGGTCATGGGGCGGATTAGGGCCGGATCATGCGCGCCTTTTTTCGCATGCGACAGATGTGGACCCTCTAGGTGAATGCCGATGATGCCGGGAACATTCGCCTTAACTGCAGCATCTACGGCATCAATCGCAGTTTGCGTGCATTCGGGGGTATCTGTGATCAAAGTTGGAAGAAATGCGCGCGTTCCTGTCGTGTAATGGGACGCAGCCATTCTTTCTAGCGTATCGACAGATGGGGTGTCATTGAACATGACTCCACCGCCGCCATTGACCTGCAAATCGACAAAACCCGGCGTGATAATGCCCTCATCAAAATGCTGTCGGCAATACCTTTCGGGTATTGCATCCAAGGGCGTGATGGTTTCGAAAACGGCCCCGTCCAGCAAAAGGGCAGCGTTCCGATGCAAATGTGTGCCATCAAAAATTTCCGGTGCAAGCAGCGCGCGTTTGCTCATGTCAGGCCAGTCCCTTTGTAGCCTGTCGCAAGGCCAAGTGCATGGCGCCGTCTAACGGGGGTCCCTTTGGTGGACAAAGCAATTTCTGCATTGGCTCATCAAGATAGCTGCCGTAATGCGGACCGATCCCGCCGGTCAGGCATATGGGCGTGTCGCTGGTCCAATCTGCCGCGTGAAGGCATTTGATGATATAAGATGCGCCGTCCCGCATGATCGCGCTGGCATGCCTATCTCCCGCCTGCGCGGCCCTAACAACTCTTGGCGCTAATGATGCAACATCAGAGGGTTGCGCGCCATTCATAAAGTGAATTAGGTGCGACCCTTTATTGTTATAGTCGGCTAAAATTTCCTGCGTCAGATCAGACGGTGGTGCCAGGCCATCAAGTGCCAGAAGACAGCGACGCAGGATCTTTTGGCCCAGCCAATATCCCGATGCCTGATCCGACAATTGATAGCCCCAACCGCCAAAATATCGCAGGTTTGACCCGCGCTTGGCCACGACGAAGCTGCCGGTGCCGATGGAAACCACCATCCCATCAATAGACCCTAACGCGCCTGCAAATGTTGTCAGTCGGTCGTCTGAAACCGTGGTTCGGGCGAATGGCATTGACGAACTCACCATGTCGACCTGATCCTCATCTAACACACCTGCCAAACCCAAATGCGCCCAACCATCAGTCATTGCAGAGGATTGCAACCCTGCCGAGCTGCAAGCTTTTCTGACAGCGCTGTGGATGTTGGTCAGTGCGTTTTGCGGGTCCGAAACACATTCGCGGGGCCCCCATTGGCATTGGCGATGACCTTGCCTGACACATCACAGATCCGCACCCTGCAGCCTGAGCCGCCGCCATCGACGGCAAAAAAGAAGCGCTGTGATCTGGTATCCATCACGCAGGTGTACCACGCTGACCTCCCAGAGCAATTTGCATTACGACAAGCGCCCAATATGGCTGCGAAAATTCGCACCACATTGCTAGCCAAGGCACGAACCGAATTTAAGCCAAACGGAATTTGGATCGTGCTTGGGATTTTGTTGAATGGTGGGCGACCCTGGAATCGAACCAGGCGTGCGTCTCCGCGAGGGAGTTACAGTCCCCTGCCACACCTTGCGGCCTGTCGCCCACTGACGGGCTGATTAACCGCCGGCCCAAACTCCGTCAACCGCAAAAGTCGCGGGTCTTCACTTGGGCGGCTTTGTCAGGTATCGCGCCTTCAGTTATTGGCCAAGTTGGACCCGATCATGAAGAAGCCCAAATGGGTCATCGCCAAAGAACAGGCCAAAAGGGTCGCTGCCAGCGAGACAGTTTGGCTTTTCGGTTTGCATGCGGTGCGCGATGCTTTGCTGAACCCAGCACGAAAAAAACTGCGCTTGGTTGTCACTCGTAACGCGCTCGACCGATTGGGCGATGCTGTGGGTGCCGGTGGCGTGGAACCGGAACTTTCTGATCCTAGGAAATTTGCAGCCCCGATTGACCCACAATCCGTCCATCAAGGTGCGGCGCTTGAGGTGAAGCCGCTGGATTGGGGGTCACTTGAAGATGTGGCCTTGCGAGAGGGGGCGATGCCTCCGCGTATTGTTCTTCTCGACCGCGTTACAGATCCGCATAATGTTGGTGCAATCCTGCGATCAGCCGAGGTTTTTGGCGCGCGGGCGGTGGTCGCTGTTCAGCGTCATGCCGCGCCAGAGACGGGGGCGCTTGCAAAAACAGCCAGCGGGGCGTTGGAGCGTCAGCCCTATCTGCGGGTGCGCAATTTGGCTGACGCGATGATGACGTTGAAGGACATGGGGTATTTGGTCTTGGGGCTCGACGGTGAGGCCGATATGACCCTCGAGGCTGCGGTAAGCGGAAAGCGAGAGCGACCCGTGGCTTTGGTCCTGGGAGCTGAAGGGCCAGGATTGCGAGACAAGACCAAAGAAACCTGCGATACTCTGGTCCGGATTGACGCATCGGCTGGATTTGGATCGCTTAACGTCTCGAATGCGGCCGCAGTGGCCTTATATGTGGTCAAAGGCTAGAAAGAGGTAGCAGTGATATGGCGGCAACAAAAATCGTAACATGCTGTTATTGCGGGACACGCGCCGCGTTGGTGCTACGCGGCAAAGACCGACATGAACTGACCTGCAGTAATTGCGGCGCTCCGATTCACTCCATGAAAATGTTACCGAAAAATGCCCAGACCAAGAAGGGAAAGGTAACAAAGCACGGCTACAAGGACGCCGCAACAGGCGGTCATTATCGCGATGACACAATTGTACAAAGACCTAAGAAGAACCGTAAATCCAAGAGCTTTGGCCGCAAAGTTATGTCAGGGCTTTGGGATGTGGTCGAAGATCAAATTGCCTACCCACCTCGCCAAGCCGTGAGCGGAGGTGAGGATTGCTTCAGTCGAACACCTCATCAACAATATCTTCGACCACATCCCAAAGCCCTGACA
>JBCBGX010000258.1:0-2898 GCA_038526325.1 Pseudomonadota bacterium
CACCTATGACCGCGCGCTGGAAAGCCTGAACGCGGTGAATGAGGAGGTCGCGGGCCTGATCCAGCAGACTTGGGGTCGCTCATGACCGATAGCAAAAAGAAGCGGATGTCGATGCTCGACAGCCTCGCCAATGCCGGGGCCCCGGCCCCAGCGCCGTCCATGGCCAACAACCGGCCCCTCAGGGCGGCCCGCGATGCTGTGGACAGTCACAAGGTGTGGGACATCGACCCAGACGACATCATTGATGACCGGGTTCATGACCGGCTCGACACCACTGACATCGCTGACCTGAGGGCCTCAATCGAGGAATCCGGGCAAACAGTGCCTGTTCTGCTGCGTAGACACCCAAAAGCGGCAGACAAGTACCTCCTCGTCTATGGGCGCCGGCGGCTTGAGGCGATCCGACACTCCCTAAAGGTCAACACGATCCGCGCACTGATTGCGCAGATGGACGAGACCAAAGCGGTTGAGGCCCAGATCACCGAAAACATGGGGCGCCGGGATCTCACGTATATTGAAAAGGCGCTCTTTGCCCATGAACTGATCGAAGCGGGCTTCGGCAATCAAAACCGGGTGGCCGAAGTGCTGACGGCAGCGAAATCGGCGATTTCCATGGCCTTGGGCATTGTTGGCGATATCGGGCCGGACTTGATCCGCTCCATCGGTCCGGCGGAAGGCATCGGCAGACCCCGGTGGGAGGCTTTGGCAAAGGCGCTCGCCCCCTACGATAAGACACCGCCTGAATTGATCACGCTGGCAGAGCGGGCAAGGGCTCGTGAAAGCGTGAACACTGACCTTGAAACCTTGCGCGACCCATCGGTTGTTGCCTTTGAGGCGGTGTTGGCAAAGTTGGAACCGGCTGCATCCCCTGCCCCGCAACAGACCAAGGCGAAATCAACTGCGCGCACCGTCGCTTTGCGTGGGCCCGCGGCCAGCACGCTTAAGCAGACCGCAAAAGGCGTACAGATTAACATTCCTCATGGCGGCTTTGCCGACTGGCTTGCCGATCAGGCTGAGGACGTTTTAACTGAGCTTCACGATCGGTGGGAACGCCGGCAAGAAGGCCAATAAGAGCAGTAACAACAGGAGGCACAGCAGCGACAAAAGAAAAAGTCCCGCAGAACTGACGCCCTACGAGACCCTTTTTCTAGCACATTCAGGGTAGCCGTCAGCATATCAATTCGCAAGTCCAAAGTGATTCGCGAAGCAGGATAGTTTTGTCCGCGTGATCAAAAATGACCTATGTTCCAATCACGCCTTTTGGGCGACAGGTGACGGCTGCGCATATCGCGCATCAGGTGCACGCAACAGCAGAACAACCGCCGCAAGGCGTCAACAAGTGGGACGTCTTGCGCACCCTGACAACGGCGCGCAAGCGCCTCGGCGTGACGGATCGGTCGTTAAATGTATTGCGAGCCTTGCTCAGCTTCCATCCCGAAACGATTTTGGGTGGCAACAGTAGTAACCTGACCGTCTTTCCCTCAAATACAGCTATCTGTGAGCGTCTGAACGGCATGCCGTGTTCGACGATGCGGCGGCATCTTGCAGGGCTCGTGGTCGCTGGCTTGATCCTGCGACGTGACAGCCCCAATGGTAAGCGGTTCGCGAAACGTCATGGGGATGATCCGCAAGTGTTTGGTTTTGACCTGACGCCGCTTGTGACGCGCTTTGCTGCGATCTGTGTCTTGGCTGAAGAGGTCACGGCGGAGGAGGAGGCCTACGCCCGCCTCAGACGCACTGTCAGCCTCATGCGGCGGGATCTGGCGGGTTTGGTGGCCTATGGGCTAGAGGCGCGCCCTGACGTCGCCTTGTGGGATGAATTGGGCGAGGTCGCGAACCTCGTCTCGATGACGTTGCGCAGGCAGTTAACGATGGAGGATCTTCAGCAGATGGAAACCGCGCTTTTGGCTGCGCTGGAGACGGCAAGAGATGCGATTGATGGCCCTTTAGCAGAAAAACTGAGCACCAATGCATGTCATTCTGAGCAGCACCACCAAAATTCAAATGAAGACCTTTATGGTCTTGAACCTTCCTTAGAAAAGGAAAGGGGCAGGATTGGTGAAGCATCTGACCCGATTGCGCTGGACGAGGGGGAAGATGAACAAAAGGTAACGCTCCCGAACGTCCCGCTAGGATTGGTTTTGCAGGTGTGCGTTATGTTTCAGGACTATGCGCCCGATCCCATTTGCCATTGGCACCAGTTTGTGCAAACCGCAGATGTGGTGCGCCCGATGATGGGCATCTCACCCTCCGCCTGGAATGATGCGGTTGGGGCGATGGGACCAGAAGAGGCGGCAGTTGTACTGGCCGCAATGTTGGAACGGTTTGATGAGATCAAGTCGCCGGGTGGCTACTTGCGGCATCTGACGATGAAGGCCGGGGCTGGGGCGTTTAGCTGCGGACCAATGGTCATGGCCTTGATGCGACGTGAGGCGGCGTAGAAGTTCACAGTTGTGAACTGCGGTTTGGATGGGAAAAGTTCACAGCTGTGAACTTTTGGTTTTGATCGTCGAGGGGAAGGAGGCTCAGCATCCCTAATGTGCATTTCCCGCAACATCTAATGATCAATTTGTGAGCCCCCTAATCGACATTTCGTGCCAACCCCAATACGCAGATCATCAGCCCCAGCAAAGGTCCTACTTCCCCGATGCAAGATCAGTCAGATTACCTCCCAAGGCACCTGATCAGCGAACTGAAAGACGCTGTCGCCTCTGCCCGCGTAGTCAATCTGGTGGGGCCCAGGCAGGCCGGAAAAACAACGCTGGTGCGCGACTTGTTTGGGCATGGCCGGTTCATCACGCTCGACGATGCCGCCATTCTTGCCGCAATGGAATCCGATCCCGAGGGGCAATTAGCAAGTCTGCGAGACAGGCAGGGCGCACAGCCCCTGATCATTGA
>JBCBGX010000259.1:0-2897 GCA_038526325.1 Pseudomonadota bacterium
CATGACCCAAGATTTGCATGCCGGCTCCACTTATGATCAGCGGCAAATCATGGCCGACCTTATCGCCCAACAATACCGACGAAACGACCAAGCATTTCAACGTGGGAGCTTTCGTGTTCGCGGCGATAGCTTAGAAATTTGGCCGGCCCACTTGGACGACCGCGCCTGGAAGTTATCTTTTTTTGGAGACGACCTGGAATGTATCACGGAATTTGACCCGTTGACTGGGGAAAAAACTGATACCTTCGAGAAAATCCGCATCTATGCGAATTCCCACTACGTGACGCCACGTCCAACAATGCAACAGGCTATTCAAGGCATCAAGAAGGAGTTGCGCACCCGATTAGATCAGTTGGTCAATGATGGCAAACTTCTGGAGGCACAGCGTCTTGAACAGCGGACAAATTTTGATCTCGAAATGTTGGAAGCGACGGGGGTCTGCAACGGTATCGAAAACTATTCGCGCTACTTGACGGGGCGCGCGCCAGGAGAACCTCCGCCGACTTTATTCGAATTCATTCCGGATCATGCCATCGTCTTTGCGGATGAGTCGCATGTTTCGGTTCCACAAATTGGTGGCATGTATAAGGGCGACTACCGGCGCAAATTTACACTGGCGGAACATGGTTTCCGCTTGCCGTCCTGTATGGACAACCGGCCATTGAAATTTGAAGAATGGGACGCAATGCGTCCACAATCCATATTTGTCAGCGCGACCCCCGCCGCCTGGGAGCTAGAGCAAGCCGGTGGTGTCTTTACAGAGCAGATCATCAGACCAACAGGGTTGATTGACCCAAAAATTGAAATTCGACCGGTAGAGATGCAGGTCGATGACCTATTGGACGAAGTGCGCAAGGTCGCAACAGACGGGTACAGAACATTGGTCACGACCCTGACCAAACGCATGGCCGAAGACCTAACTGAATATATGCACGAGCAAGGGATCAAGGTCCGCTACATGCATTCTGATATTGATACAATCGAGCGAATAGAAATTTTGCGAGATTTGCGTCTAGGTGTTTTTGACGTCCTAATCGGAATCAATCTTCTGCGTGAGGGGCTCGATATTCCCGAATGTGGGCTGGTCGCGATACTGGACGCCGACAAGGAAGGTTTCTTACGGTCCGAGACGTCATTGGTGCAAACCGTCGGCCGAGCAGCACGAAATGCTGATGGTCGCGTGATCATGTATGCTGATCGCGTTACGGGTTCAATGGATCGTGCGATCAAAGAAACGACCAGACGTCGTGCAAAGCAACTTGCCTACAATGAAGCGCATGGCATCACGCCGCAGACGGTCAAAAAGAATGTCGAGGACATCTTGGCCGGTCTCTACAAAGGTGACGTAGATATGAACCGTGTCACAGCCAAAGTCGACAAACCGATGGCTGGCGGTAATTTGCAAACTGTTTTGGAGGGCTTGCGGGACGATATGCGAAAGGCCGCAGAAAATTTAGAATTCGAAGAGGCCGCCCGCTTGCGCGATGAGATAAAGCGTCTTGAAACTGTTGACTTGGTCGTCAGCGATGACCCACTTGCACGCCAGCAGGCAGTAGATCGGGCGGTTGGCGAAGCACAAAAAGCTGCTGGTCGCAGTACTGCTGGCAAGCCAGGGCAGCGCGGTGGCAATGTCAAAAGGCGGAAACGATAGGTCCAATCAAATAAAAGTAAATGAAATCAGTGGATTATCGCAAACCTCACAACAGTTAGTACGGAAGAGCGCTTACGATTGCGAACGAAATCGTGCAGCCACTATACGCTCCGACCGGCCGGCGGAGCACAAGCGACAGGACCGGCTAAGGCAACATGACAACTCTGACTGGCGGCGCCAATACGTCCTGAATAAATGCACGCGCGGGTCGACAACATCGACCTGACGCAAAATCTGCATCGGCGTTCAACAGAGCATAAGGCGAGATAGAAACAAGAGCAGGCGGCTATGAGCGCGCGGAACGTCAGAGACAAGGCTTTTCAGGGCAAACGTCGGACTGAAAGACAGTGCTGCTCATGTAGGCTGAAGCGTGCGACCGGTGACGTGATCGGGCTTTTGCACGCGGATGATCATCTTGCGTCTTCGCGGGTTTTGTCGGCGGTCGCAGAGGTGATGAAGAAACCGGAAATCGATGGGGTTTATGGTGATCTGCAATACGTCTCGCGCGACGATGAAACCCGCATCATCCGTCATTGGCGTGCGGGGGATTATGCGCCTGCAAAGCTCAAACGGGGCTGGATGCCGCCGCATCCAACGCTCTATTTGCGGCGGACCGTGTTTGAAAGGGCAGGGCTTTATGACACCAGTTACCGCATCGCTGGCGACTACGACGGCATGCTGCGATTTCTGACCGCGGGGAACGTGCAGCTCGCCTATATCCCGCAAGTCATGGTGCGCATGAAGATCGGTGGCGTGAGCAATCGGTCGTTTGCCCATATGATCCGCAAAAGCCGCGAGGATTATCGTGCAATCCGGCGACACAAGGTGGGCGGAATAGGAACACTGGTGGCCAAGAACTTTTCCAAATTATCGCAATTCGGCGGCCGCCCCCCTTAGGTATAGAAGTATTTTGTCAGGTGATAAAAGATCGGAGCCGCGAAAATAACGCTGTCCAACTGATCGACAAAACCGCCCTGTCCAGGGATCAGATGTGACCAGTCCTTGACCCCTCGGTCACGTTTGATGGCAGAAACCACCAGACTGCCAAACATTCCAACTAGCGATGCCACCCCAGCCATTGCCATTGCCCCCAGCACACCAAATGGGGTGATCCAGCTTAGCAATCCGCCAATCAGCATCGCACTGACGACACCGCAGGCGACACCTTCCCATGTCTTGGGTGACAGCTCATTTGCGATGCAGTTTTTGCCGATCCGACGCCCAAAGAAGTATTCAAGAAGATCTC
>JBCBGX010000260.1:0-2888 GCA_038526325.1 Pseudomonadota bacterium
GCGCTGAAGAGGCCCCAGCTGAGGGTCGTAAGGTGGCTGTGGATGCGGTGTTTGATTCTGTGTCTGTGGGGACGACCTTCCAGAAAGAGCTGGAGAAGGCAGGGGTGATCTTTTGTTCCATTTCGGAGGCGATTGAGAAGCATCCGGAGCTGGTGAAGAAGTATCTGGGCACTGTGGTCCCCCCGTCGGACAATTTCTATGCGACGCTGAACAGTGCTGTGTTTTCTGATGGTTCGTTTGTGTATGTGCCGCCCGGCGTGCGCTGCCCGATGGAGCTGTCCACCTATTTCCGCATCAATGCGGAGAATACCGGCCAGTTTGAGCGCACTTTGATCATCGCCGATAAGGGATCTTACGTGTCTTATCTTGAGGGCTGTACTGCACCTAAGCGGGACACGGCCCAGCTGCACGCGGCTGTGGTTGAGATCATCGTCGAGGAAGATGCCGAGGTGAAGTATTCCACCGTCCAGAATTGGTATCCGGGTGACGCGGATGGCAATGGCGGCATCTATAACTTTGTGACAAAACGTGCCGATTGTCGCGGTGCCCGGTCCAAGGTGATGTGGACCCAGGTGGAGACAGGCTCGGCTGTGACTTGGAAATACCCCTCTTGCATTTTGCGGGGCGATGACAGCCAGGGTGAGTTTTACTCGATCGCGATTGCCAACAATATGCAGCAAGCCGATACGGGCACGAAGATGGTGCATCTGGGCAAGAACACCAAATCGCGCATCGTGTCGAAGGGGATTAGCGCGGGTAAGGCGCAGAATACCTATCGGGGCCTTGTGTCGATGCACCCGAAAGCCAAGGACAGCCGCAATTATACCCAATGTGACAGCTTGCTCATTGGCGACAAATGCGGGGCGCATACGGTGCCTTATATTGAGGTGAAGAATAACTCATCCCGGGTGGAGCATGAGGCGACCACATCCAAAGTTGATGATGATCGGCTGTTCTATTGCCGCTCACGCGGGATGGATGAGGAAGAGGCTGTGGCGCTGGTCGTGAACGGGTTCTGTAAAGAAGTGCTGCAGGCGCTGCCGATGGAGTTTGCGATGGAAGCCCAAGCGCTGGTGGCGATTTCGCTCGAAGGGTCTGTTGGCTGAAGATGCACACCATGCTTCGCACACATTGTCCCGAGACTGCCCTGCTGCGGCCCCGATCTTGCCGTACTTCGCGGGCACATGGTCTGCGGGGACATCTCGGGGTTGCATGCCATGGCGAACACGAAACAAGATATCAACGACTTCAATCGACGTATCAAGAATATCAAAAACCCAAGCAACAAGTCATATTACGACCGCGATTTGGGCATGCATATTCCGAAACGTGTGTCGCGCGACAAGATCAAAAAGCCAAAGAAGGCCAAAGACGAAGACGTGATCGGGCCGTTCATCGTATCGGTGGTCATCGGTGCGTTTTGCCTTGGCCTTGCACAGCTGTTTCGGGTTCGGTTTTTCGGGCTGATCGAAACCACACCAATTACAATGGTGGTGGATCTGGCCGCGACAGTATGGGTGCTGCTGGTGCTGACCGCATTGATCAAGCGCAATTCATGGGGCGCACGGTTTTCGCAAGTGGTCGGCGTTTGCGCAATGATGGTGGCAGGGCACAACCTGTTCTGGCGTTGGCCCGAGCAGATGGCGATCATCTACACACCGGAATATGCGCAATACGTGGAAACCACCAAGCAGGCGCCGTCCGTGGTGATTGGCGCGGATATTTACGCGTTCTAGCGCGTTCCGCAAACACAAACAGCGATCTGACCTTTTGCGATGCCACTCGCAAGGGGTTTTTTGCTGCGTCGTAATCACACTCATTTCCGAGGAGAGAAAGATGTTGGACATCAAAGGCCTGAAGGTCCAGTTGGAAGAAGAAGACAAGCAGATCCTGAAAGGTGTCGACCTGATGATCGAACCGGGCACCGTTCATGCGATCATGGGGCCAAACGGGTCTGGAAAGTCGACGCTGTCTTACGTGCTGTCAGGCCGTGACGGATATGAGGTGACAGGTGGCTCTGCCGAGTTGGAAGGTGAAGACCTGTTGGAGATGGAACCGGAAGAGCGTGCAGCGGCGGGTTTGTTCTTGGCCTTTCAATATCCTGTAGAAATACCGGGCGTTGGCAACATGACATTTCTGCGCACGGCCGTGAACGCGCAGCGCAAAGCGCGCGACGAAGATGAGCTAAGCGCGGGTGATTTCCTGAAAGTTGTGCGGGAAAAGGCCAAGAGCCTGAAGATCGACAGCGATATGTTGAAGCGGCCGGTGAATGTCGGCTTTTCCGGCGGCGAGAAAAAGCGCAACGAAATCCTGCAGATGGCGATGCTGGAACCCAAAATGTGCATCTTGGATGAAACAGATTCCGGGCTGGATGTGGATGCGATGAAGCTGGTGTCTGAAGGCGTGAACGCGTTGCGGTCCGAAGGTCGGTCGTTTTTGGTGATCACGCACTACCAGCGCCTGCTGGATCACATCAAGCCGGACGTGGTGCATATCATGGCAGACGGGAAGATCGTAAAATCCGGTGGACCAGAGCTGGCCCTAGAGGTCGAGAATAACGGATACGCCGATATTCTGGGCGAGGTGGCCTGAGATGGCGGTGGCACAACTGAAACTTGATGCAGCAGAGGCACGGCTGGCGGGGGCGACCGTACCGACAGGTGCGGCCTGGGCGAATGCGGCGCGGGCGGATGCTTTGGCTCGGGTGCGCCAGATGGGCCTTCCGACCAAACGGGATGAGTATTGGAAATACACCGATCCGGCGTCTTTGACCGCGGTGGATGCGCCTGAAGCTGCACTATTTCACAATGATGAAGGCGCATTGTTCGCAGATGTGGATCGCGTGCGAATAGTGTTTGTGGATGGTGCATTTGACGCGGACGCCTCCG
>JBCBGX010000261.1:0-2838 GCA_038526325.1 Pseudomonadota bacterium
GCCGCCTTGCATTGGCAAACCTGCCGGAGCCGGTTCTGGACGGCTTGCAGGCTAACGAAATCAGTCTGTCAACCGCCGCTGCATTCACCGTTAGCACCGATGAAAAACTGACCTTGGAGGTGTTGGAACAGGTCAAAGACCGCAATCTGAGTGAATATCAAATCAAGCAAATGCTGAAACCGGATGCCGTATCAGACACCGACCGGCGCGCGATCTATGTGACGGAAGCCGCGTACATCGAGGCAGGGGGCCGCAAGACCACAGACCTCTTTGCCGAAAAGGTGTTCTTTGATGATGTGGCTTTGCTGGACGCCCTCTTTGCCGAACGTTGCGCAGAGGCCGTTGAGGGCCTGCAAGCCGAAGGTTGGAAATGGATCGAATTGCACCCAAGCCCGCATTTCTATGAATGGAATCAAGAGTACAATAAGTTTGGGACGGTGTACCCGGTCGAAGGCGAGTTGTCGGAAGATCAGGCCGAGCGCTATGACGAACTTGCGGAATTGGCCGAGGGCGAAGTCATTGACGCGGCAGGCGAGGCCGAACTCGAAGTCTTGCAAACGATCCTAGACGGGGATTTCACAGCAGATCAGCGCACCCATGCGGGACGCTTTTTCTACATCGACAACCGAGGGAAACCGCAACTCAGCGGCGCGATGATCCGGCCCGACGACAAGGCGGCAGCAATTGAAGCTGGTGTGTTGCAAAAGTCCAAACACAGTAGCTGTAGCGATGTGTCCAAGTCGCCTATCTCCAATTCGTTGCGAGATGATCTGTCCCGCATCTCACAAGGGGCACGGCAACACGCGGCCTTGCGCGACCCAGACTTGTTGATTGACCTTTTGGCCTATCAACTGAGCCATAACTTGAACTGGCGGAACCCGCTTGGGATCACCCTTACAGATGTTCCTAATTGGCCGACAACCGAAGCCAATGGCTACGCATTGGACGAACGTCTGACGGAAAACCCTGCGCGTGCAATGCACCAGACAAAGGACTTTGGAGCATCATTCCGCGCGTTTCGGAAAAAGGGTCAGGATCATGTGCGCGGCGAGTTGGTGCGGTTTCTGGCAGCGCAATTCAAAGGCGGCGATGCGACCTTGCGCAAGATGATTGACAAGGTGATCCAGCCCAACACTCGTGAGGTTTGGACGCCGACAGCCGCCAACTTTTTCCGCCGTGTGGGCGGACCCTACATGGTCACACTCTGGCGTGACCTGTTGGAACTGGCAGAGGATCACCCGACAGTCACGACCTTTGCCAAGCTGAAAAAGAGCGAGAAAGCCGAGAAGCTGGAAGCCCTGTTCGGTGATGCTGAGTACCGGGCAGCGCAAGGCGTCACTGACGAACAGGCCGCGCGGATCGACGCGTGGTTGCCGGAAGGCATGGAGTGAAAGGTGAGCAGGGCGCGTAAGCGCCCTGCCGTCCCACTGATGGAGATGACCATGACTTTCCAACATCCCACTTGGCCCGGTGTAAGCGAACCCGTCACAGGCGCAGACCTGCGCGTCTTGTCCTTGGGCGCGGGTGTTCAAAGCACCACCTTGGCCCTGATGGCCGCGCATGGCGAAATCGGGCCAATGCCAGATGTGGCGATCTTCGCGGACACGCATTGGGAACCCAAAGCTGTCTATGAACATGTCGATTGGCTCGTGTCGGGCAACGTGTTGCCCTTCCCCGTGCACCGCGTGTCAGCCCTGAACCTTCGGAAACAGGTCGTGGACCGCGCGGCACAGGCCGATGGACGGTACATCAGCGTCCCATTCTTTCTTGATGCAGGCGGCATGGGTCGCCGCCAGTGCACCAACGAAGCCAAAATCGTGCCGATCCGCAAGGAAATCCGTCGCTTGCTGGGCTTGCCCAAAGGCGCGCATGCAACCGGTTATCGTGTGGAGCAATGGATCGGGATCAGCACCGACGAGATGCAGCGCATGAAAGAGGCGCGCGAATGCTGGATGACGCACCGCTGGCCGCTCATTGAGGCCCGTATGTCGCGCGGCGATTGCCTCGCATGGCTCGAAAAAAATGGCTACCCCGCGCCGCCCAAATCGTCATGTATCGGGTGCCCGTTCCATAACGACCGATTTTGGCGCGATATGCGCCGCGATGATCCAGCGTCTTTTGATGATGCAGTGCAGGTTGACCGTGCCCTGCGTGCCCACGGCAAGACCAAAGGTATGCGCAGTCACGAGTATATGCACCGCTCTTGCCAACCACTTGACGCTGTCGACTTCGAGGCGCGCACGACAGGGCAGCAGATCGACTTTTGGGACGAATGTGATGGGGTATGTGGTACGTGATCACAATGTCCGCATAACCAGTAGCAATGCGGCGACGTTCCCGCGACAAAGGTATCTGTTTAACCTCTATCCTTTTCGCCAGTTGGCGAGACTTTTCCTTGTGGTGAGGAAATACTACCTGGCCCCGCTTCGGCGGGGCCTTTTTTCATGGCCTTGGTTTTGTGCCCTGCACGCAGCGATGAAATGCTCGATGCCAAACTGACCAGACACAAGGCTGCACCGCTAAAGCTAATCCAAAACAATGCACCGGTTTGCGTCGCAACCATCAAACACAAAACTACAAACGCAAAGATCATTATGCAGATGAAAATGACATCTTCTATTCTGTCTTCGGACACGTGTCACTCATTCCCACAAAGCGCGGCTCGTTGAGCCGCGCTTTGATTTACCACTCGATTAGAATTTACGATACGCGTTGAAATGCCAAGCCTGCCGGTAGTGCCGCTTGGCAAGCCAACCGTTTTTGCCACCAGTTCAGTCGTTCACACCAAACAGGCTCTTCATCGCCTGTATTCCACCGCACTACATAGCCAACCTCGCG
>JBCBGX010000262.1:0-2832 GCA_038526325.1 Pseudomonadota bacterium
ATAATCGGCCTCTGAGGTGGCGCGCTTGTGATCCTTGGCCCAGTCCTCAACCATCAGTGCCTGCTTGGGGTCACCCCCAAAGTCTGCAGCCTCAAAGAGGTGCTGCGCGCCTTCCTGGATCACCGCCGCGACGTGCTGATCCGGCGCAGCAGATACCGGCTCGACAAGATCGACCACCGGCTTGAGGTTCTGGAAGGCTTTATCATCGCCTTCCTGCATCTGGACCGGGTCATCGACATCATCCGCTACGATGATGACCCCAAGCAGGCACTGATGGTTGAGGACTGGTCCAAGGATCACAAGCGCGCCACCTCAGAGGCCGATTATGTTTCACCCGTGGATGACGATCCAGAGGTTTCGCTGTCCGAAACCCAGGCCGAAGCGATCCTGAACATGCGCCTGCGCTCCTTGCGCCGCCTGGAAGAGCTTGAGCTGATCGCCGAGCGCGACGCGCTGATGGAAGAACGCGCCGGGATCGAGGATTTGCTTGAAAGCGAAGACCTGCAATGGGCCCGTATCGCTGAACAACTGCGTGAAACCCGCAAAGCCTTCGGCAAGGCCAGTGACGGTGGCGAACGTCGCACCCAGTTTGCTGAGGCCGAAGAAGTCGTTGAAGTGCCCCTTGAGGCGATGATTGAACGCGAACCGATCACGGTTGTCTGCTCCAAAATGGGTTGGGTGCGGGCGATGACGGGCCATATCGACCTAACCCGCGAGTTGAAGTTCAAAGACGGCGACGGCCCGCGTTTCATCTTCCATGCCGAAACCACTGATAAGCTGCTGGTCTTCGGGGCGAACGGGCGCTTCTACACGGTGAGTGCTGCCAACCTGCCCGGCGGGCGCGGCATGGGCGAGCCGCTGCGGCTGATGGTCGACCTGCCCAACGACGTCGAAATCGTAGATTTCCTGATCCACAAACCGGGTGCGAAACTGATCGTGGCCAGCGCCGAAGGCAACGGCTTTGTCGTGCCAGAGGAAGAGGTCGTCGCTCAAACCCGTACGGGCAAACAGGTGCTTAACGTCAAAGACACGATCGCCAAGGTCTGCCACCGGGTGGCTGGCGACCATATCGCTGTGGTGTCCGAGAACGCCAAATTCCTTGTCTTCCCGGTGGACGACTTGCCCGAAATGAACCGCGGCAAGGGCGTGCGTATTCAGAAATACAAGAAAGCTACGGGACGGCAGGGCATGCTTGAGCTGGATGGGGGCTTGTCAGATCTGACAACGTTCAACTGGGCAGAGGGCCTGTCTTGGCCCATGGGCGGTGGCAAGACCCGGACCGAACCTGACATGACGGAATGGAAAGCAGCGCGGGCCGGGGTCGGCAAACGACCTCCTTACGGATTTCCCAAAAGTAACAGGTTTTCCTGAACCTACCTGAGCCTGATCTAGCATTCGTTTGCACGAGGTTGTGAACACCTCGTGAACGGGTAAGGTAAAGGTGCGATTCGCCCCCAAGTCTTGGTGAAAGCGCACTTTTTTGACTATCAGCTTGGAGATATGACGTGAAAAAAACCTTTGCTTTAACCATTGCGGCAGCAGCAGCGGCGACACTGATGACAGGTGCGGCACAGGCCCAGTCAAAAGATATCGGGGATATCTACACAGACTGCGGACTAGGTGGTGCCATCTTCCCGGATGCCACTGATCCCATTGGCCCGGTCCTTGTGAATATCCTGATTTCATCCCCCACCGTGCTAACCCAGGGGTTGTTGGTGCCAGCGAGCTGTTCAGGTGGGTCTGGCGTATCTGCGCGTATGCTGAATGTGGCCTACCCGCAAATTGAAGCAGAGGTTGCTGTTGGCGAGGGCCAATATCTGGCGGCATTGATGGACGTCATGGAATGCGACACATCTGT
Organism: Pseudomonadota bacterium; assembly: GCA_038526325.1. Classification (GTDB taxonomy): domain Bacteria; phylum Pseudomonadota; class Alphaproteobacteria; order Rhodobacterales; family Rhodobacteraceae; genus Yoonia. Next base: position 1,859 of record JBCBGX010000262.1, read on the forward strand.
ACAGGCTGCATTGGTCGATGACATGCGGTCAAACTTGGGCGAGACGGTCGCACAGGCGTCGTATTCCACCATGACGCAGGATGACAAAGCACGCGCAATGTCTGTCGACATGTATGAAACGGTCAGCGTCAAATACGCGGACCAGTGCGCACCAATTCAATAAACTGACATTTGGGGGGTGATGTTCGCCCCCCAGCTCCTCCAACTATATTTTGATGCATTTATTCTGTCGCTTGGTGCTGGTCGTGCTGCTGTCTATATCAGGCATGACTGCTAAAGCGGCCAACCCCGAGCTTGACGCTGTCATACAGAAAGCAACTGTTGCAGGCATCGCGACATCTGCTAGATGGCGGAGCCTGCTACACTTTCGTCAGGGTCGAAACCAAAGCGAGATCCTCCCAGGCCCGTTCTTTCTAAGTGTCGACGGCGCGCAGAATGCGCAGGCTGAACTGCTGGCCACAATCGCGGCGGCATATGCGCCGATTGGGCCCGACCCCAACACTCATGCGATGTGCCGGTATCCCGCACGTATGCGGTTTCTGCAGCAGCAGCTTGACTGGATTGCGCCAGTTAACCCTGCGTGCAACGACCTGCAGCGTTGGCGGCGCAACGGCAATATCGACGGTGTTAGTCTCGTCTTTGCGTCCGGAGACCTGGGCAATCCTGCCTCATTTTTTGGGCATATCCTGCTGAAAATCAACGAAGGTGGCGATGGTGCGCTGTCCGCAACTGATCTGGATGATCGCAGCGTCAATTTTGGGGCCCTGGTGCCAGATAACGAGAACGCGTTTGTCTACATGGTTCGCGGGCTCATAGGGGGTTATCCGTCAAGCTATAGCTCCACCACATATTTTGAGCAAAGCCACGACTATGGCGAAACGCAACTGCGCGATCTGTGGGAATACCGGCTGAACCTTGACCCGGACGAAGTACAATTTCTTGTCGATCATACATGGGAGCTGCAAGAGGCACGC
>JBCBGX010000263.1:0-2825 GCA_038526325.1 Pseudomonadota bacterium
GGGCGGTATAGTCCACGTCGTTCGTCCTTATACTTTCGGTACAAAAACCACATGATTTGGCGGTCTTTGAATCGTTCTAAGCGTCATATAGGGCGCGACCGCTTCGGACAAGACGTTACAAAGTGTCGCTCCTTCCCGGTCATTGATGACGGCTGGGCGTGACTGCTTCATTGATTTGCATCAAGCCTGTTAAAATATGGTGCCGTCACCCGAAATCTCATTCGCGGACCAACCTGAGGGTCAGCGCCATTGACCTTACCGCCAATTCTGACAACCTTGCGTCAAACGCTCACTAAAATAGGTCCCCCTCATGACACTCGACCCCGTCCTTGCCCGTATCGACGCTGACCTGCCGCAGGCCACCAACCGTCTGCTAGAACTGCTGCGCATCCCCTCAATCTCGACCGATCCGGCCTATAAGGGTGATTGCGATACCGCCGCCGACTGGCTGGTGGCTGATTTGCAATCCATCGGGTTTGAAGCGTCAAAACGCCCCACATCCGGTCACCCAATGGTCGTGGCGCACACTGGTGGCGAAGGTCCGCATATCCTGTTTTACGGACACTATGACGTGCAACCCATTGATCCGCTTGAACTTTGGGATCGTGACCCTTTCGATCCACAAATCGAAGATACAGCAAAAGGAAAAGTGATCCGCGGCCGTGGGTCATCCGATGACAAAGGGCAACTAATGACCTTCGTTGAGGCCTGCCGCGCATGGAAGGCCGAACATGGCACACTGCCCGCCAACATCACGATCTTTTTTGAGGGGGAAGAGGAATCAGGCTCGCCTTCCCTGACACCGTTTATGGAAGAAAACCGGGATGAGTTGACGGCAGATATCGCACTGATCTGTGACACCGGGCTTTATGGCGATAGCACGCCTGCCATCATCACCCAGCTGCGCGGTCTTTTGGGCGAAGAGCTGACGATTACCGGCCCAAATAAGGATTTGCATTCGGGCATGTACGGCGGGCTGGCAATGAACCCAGCGCGGGTGCTGGCGCGCATCATCGCTGCCTTGCATGATGGCGACGGGCGGATCACCGTGCCGGGGTTCTATGACGGTGTCCCAGAGCTGTCGAATGAACTGGCCGCCGCTTGGGATGACCTGAAATTCGACCATAAGGATTTTCTGGGCGAAGTCGGCCTATCAGAACCTGCAGGCGAAGTCGGACGTCGCCCACTAGAGATGATCTGGTCACGCCCCACCTGTGAGGTGAACGGCATGTGGTCAGGCTATACGGGCGATGGGTTCAAAACGGTACTGCCATCCGAAGCCTCTGCCAAAATCAGCTTCCGCCTCGTTGGCACGCAAGACCCGCTGAAAATCCGGGATAGCTTTCGCAAAATGGTGCAAGACATGCTGCCCGCCGATTGCAGCGTGACATTCAGCGACCACGGGGCAAGTGCGGCGGGGCAAATGACCATAACGCATCCTGCCTTCGACCAAGCACGTCAGGCGCTGTCAGACGAATGGCCAAATGCAGCGGCCTATGTGGGCTGCGGCGGGTCCATTCCAATTGCGGGGCATTTCAAGGATATCCTTGATATGGACGCCATGCTGATCGGTTTTGGCAAGGACGATGACCAGATCCACTCACCAAATGAAAAATACGACCTGTCGTCGTTTCACAAGGGGATCAGAAGCTGGGCACGGATTTTGGATGCGATGACAACCTAGGACAGGCCAACATGTTCAATCGCATCATATCTCGTTTGACGGGACACAGACGGCCGAAACAACTACCAGAGTCGTTTTGCATCCTGCCATGGGTGCAAACGCATGTCTCTGTCTCGGGGGCAATGTCACCGTGCTGCGAATTTGAGGGCGAATATGCAAATCTTTCTGATGCGACACTATCGGATGGATGGAAAAGCCAACAGCTTGCCAAGCTGCGCAAAAGTTTTCTGAAAGGGCAAAAACCGAAGGCCTGCCGCAAGTGTTTTGAACGGGAGGCAAGCGGTGAACGCAGCATAAGGCTGAGTTGCAACAAAAGCTTTCAGGGCCATTACGCGCGGGTCGAAGCCGCAAACAAACCGCTACAAGCGGCGACGCCATTTCCGGTATCTTTGGACTTGCGGTTTTCGAACCTGTGTAACTTCAAGTGCCGCAGTTGCTGGCACGGAGCCAGTTCCAAATGGTTTGCGGACGGCAAAGCCCTCGGTATCACAATCGGGGATAAAGCCGAGATCTCTAGCTTTACCTCGGTCGATGATTTGATGCGGCAATGCGAAGGCGGGTTAGGCAAGCTTGAGTTGCTGTATTTCGCAGGCGGTGAGCCGTTGTTGCTGGGCGAACACTACGCACTGCTGGAAAAGCTAGTGTCACTTGGGCGCACAGATGTCGGCTTGACCTACAATACCAATATGTCGGTCCTATCGTTTCGCGGGCAATCCATTCTGGATCTGTGGACGCAATTCGACACCGTCAAAATGCAAGCAAGCGTGGATGCAACCGGTGCCTTGGGCGCGAATATGCGCAGCGGCTTCAAATGCGACACATTCGTACGAAACATCCAACGCGTTCGCGCCGAATGTCCTCATGTTGAGATTTCATTTGGGGTCACGGTTTCAATCATGAACATCATGGCGCTGCCAGACCTGTTCGACGCGCTGGAACAGTCTTGTGGCGCGACGCTGCCGTGGATAAATACGCACTCCCTCCAAGACCCAAGCTTTTACCGTACACAAGTACTGCCAGAACCGCTCAAGCAACAGACCGAGGCTGAGTTGCGCAGCTACCTCGACAAAACATCAAAGCGGACGGATATCACGGCAGAGGATTATGGGTGTCTTGAAAAGCAATTTCTTGGCCTTCTTCA
>JBCBGX010000264.1:0-2810 GCA_038526325.1 Pseudomonadota bacterium
CAACGGTATCTTGACTTTTATCCGGCCGAGAATGACGCCGCTTACGCCGCCTATCTGCTGGCCTTGTCCTATTATGATCAGATCGATGAGGTTGGGCGCGATCAAGGTCTGACTTTTCAGGCACTTCAGTCGCTTCGCCAAGTCATAGAGGTTTATCCCGATTCCGAGTATGCGCAGACATCCGTGCTAAAGTTTGATTTGGCATTCGATCATCTGGCGGCCAAAGAGATGGAAATTGGACGTTACTACCTGAAGCGCGGACAATACGCAGCGGCAGCAAACCGGTTCCGGACAGTGGTTGAGGATTTTCAGACGACGACCCATACACCTGAGGCTTTGCATCGTCTCGTTGAAAGTTATTTGTCTTTAGGATTAGTTGAAGAAGCCCAGTCAGCGGGCGCGATCTTGGGGGTCAATTTTCGGTCAAGCGAGTGGTATGAGGCAAGCTTTGTCTTGCTAACAGGCGAAGGTCTAAATCCTAATGCGGCTGGCGATAATTGGTTGTCGTCCATATATCGCCAGGTTTTGCGTGGTGAATGGCTCTGACCATGGCATGGCAGTGTGGGCTGTAGGATGCTGCGTGGTCTAGATATTCGCGACATACTGATCATTGATCGACTTGAGCTTGAGTTCCAGCCAGGCCTGAATGTTCTAACTGGCGAAACCGGTGCCGGAAAATCCATCCTGCTAGATGCGTTGGGCTTTGTTCTGGGATGGCGCGGACGCGCAGAACTGGTGCGTCAGGGTGCCCAGCAGGGAGAGGTGACCGCATGGTTTGACCTTCCCCCCGGTCACCCGGCCATTGATATTCTAAATGAGGCTGGAATTGAGGCAGAAGAGGAATTGATCCTCCGACGGGTCAACACACGCGAAGGACGCAAAACGGCCTGGGTCAACGACCGCCGTGTGAGTGGCGAAGTTTTGAGAACTTTGTCAGACACCTTGGTGGAACTTCATGGCCAACACGATGACCGGGGCCTTTTGAATGTGCGCGGGCATTGCCAGATGCTTGATGCCTATGCTGGGTTAGAGGCAGAATTAGCCGAAACACGCGGTGCCTGGCGCGCGTTCTCAGAGGCGAAAAGGGCGCTGTCACGTGCCGAGGCCAATATCGCAGATATTCGTACCGAAGAAGACTATCTGCGGCACGCTGTTGCGGAACTGGATGGGCTGGCACCAGAAACCGGTGAAGAGGCCACACTTGATACGCAGCGCCGCCTAATGCAGGCAGCTGAAAAAATCCGAAGTGATATTGTCAAAGCAGGAGAGGCCTTGGGCCTACACGGCGCCGAGGGTATGGTCAGCGACGCATCGCGTTGGTTGCAGGGGGTCACCGATCAAGCCGAAGGTCAGCTTGATGAGGCCATGTCGGCGATCGAGCGCGCGATGTTGGCTCTGGACGAGGCGCAGCGCGGCGTCGACACTTGTCTGGAGGCACTTACCTATAACCCAGCAGAGCTAGAGGAGATCGAAGAGCGGCTGTTTGCGATACGTGGCCTAGCCCGAAAGCATGGCGTTTTGCCTGATGACCTATCCGAGTTTTCTGAAAAATTACGCGCCCGTTTGGCACTTCTAGATGACGGGACAAGCGATTTGCAGGCCCTGAATGATCGGGTAATACAGGCACGAAAGACGTATGACAGGTCTGCGCAAGCACTATCAGCCAAGCGGTCGAAGGCAGCGCTTGCGCTGGATAAGGCCATGGCCGAGGAGCTAGCCCCCTTAAAGATGGAGCGCGCGGTGTTTGCGACCCGTCTAGATGCCGCCGATCCAGGCCCTGATGGACAAGACACGGTGGCCTTTACTGTGGCGACAAATCCCGGTGCGCCTGCCGGTCCATTGAACAAGATTGCGTCGGGCGGCGAACTTAGCCGTTTTTTGTTGGCGCTAAAGGTTTGTCTGACCAAGGCCAGCGCAGGTGTCACAATGATTTTTGATGAGATTGACCGAGGCGTCGGTGGCGCAACCGCTGATGCGGTGGGACGCCGGCTTGCGGATCTTGCAACAGACGGTCAAATATTGGTTGTGACGCATTCACCACAAGTTGCAGCATTGGGTAAGCATCATTGGCGCGTGGAAAAGCATCAGAATGATGACGTGACATTGTCTAAGGTTACACATCTTGACCGTGACGCAAGGGTGACCGAGATCGCACGTATGCTATCGGGTGACACCATCACGGATGCCGCGCGGGCCGCTGCCAAAGAACTTATCCAAACTTGAGAATAAGACAGGGGCAGCGTTGGAAGCTTTAGAAAGCCCCTACGCTGCCCCTTTTAACAACGGGTTACCCAACCCACTCTTTACTTCAGTACGATCGGCCACTCACCTCCGAAACGTCCTGTAATCAAACTCAGAAAAAAGTCGCAAACGCCTTTTTTCTTTAATTTTGAGCCCAGCTTTCCAAAAATGGTAAACCGAACCCACACACTCGTCACCAACACTGGGCAACATGCCCTAACGTCGTGATACCTGAGCCCAGATATGGCTATCAACCTGTACCAAAGTATGTCAGTAATTCTTACATAACTATTTCAGGTTGAATATTGTTTAGCCGTCTCATGCGATCATCTGACCGCGCCTTCCCAGTCATCTGTGTTTAAGTGCTTGTTAAAATGTTATTTTTCCCCTTCGGCTGCATGAAGCTCTATTCCGAAAACCCATCATGACGTTGAAAGCAAAGTGGGGTTTCTGTTCGGCTCGAATAGTAAATTCAATTTTCGATTGTTTTTGCGGACATTCTGACGCGGCTAAGGCACTTTTGAACTGTCATGTTTTTGGAAAGGGTGACGTGAATGTCACACCATCAT
>JBCBGX010000265.1:0-2760 GCA_038526325.1 Pseudomonadota bacterium
GTGGGCAAGCTGCTGTTGGCTGGCTTCATCCCGGGTGCTTTTTCGGCCTTGGTTTATGCGGCATTGATTATTGGCATGGCCTTGACGATCAAAGGGTTCGGGCCGCCGGTCAACGGCTTTACATGGCGCGAACGTTTTGGATCCTTGCCACCTGCGCTGCCAATTGTTTTTGTCGTCGTGACGATCATTTGCTTTGTCTACAATCCTTTCGGCGAAGACGCTTGGGGGACGCCAACAGAAGGCGGTGCCATCGGGGCCTTCGTTGTTTTCCTGATGGCGCTTTACCAGGGCATGCGTTGGCCGCAGTTGCGCGACGCGCTGCTGGAAACTGCAAAGCTGAGCGTGATGATCTTTACGATTATCTGGGGCGTCTTGATCTACGTGCGCTTCCTTGGCTTTGCGGATTTGCCAAGTGCGTTTTCCGATTGGATCACCTCGCTGACGATGTCGCCCATGCTGATCCTGATCTGCATCTTGCTGGCCTATGCCGTGCTGGGCATGTTTATGGATGCCATCGGGATGCTACTGCTCACGCTGCCAGTCGTCTACCCGGCGGTCATGGCCCTGAACGGAGGTGAGGCGGTCAGCGCGGCAGATAGCGCCTTCGGCATGTCAGGCCCCATGTGCGCGATCTGGTTTGGAATCCTGGTGGTCAAAATGGCAGAGTTTTGCCTGATTACGCCGCCCATCGGACTGAATTGCTTTGTGGTCGCCGGGGTACGCGACGATCTCAGCGTGCAAGATGTCTTTAAGGGTGTCACGCCTTTCTTCCTTGCTGATGCGGTCACAATCGCGCTGTTGGTCGCGTTTCCGTGGATCGTATTATGGCTGCCGAGTTTGGCATGACAGGAGTTCAAAGTGGCCTGTCATGCCCCGCCCAACCTGTCTTTCCGAACGTAAATCTACCGGATGACGCGGAAGTGCTCTAAGACGCGACGCGTTTTGTTAAACGCAGCTGCCATCACCAGCATCACGCTTGGGCTCTCCACGCCAACCATGGCGCAGGACGTCACACTTAATATGACCGATTCGGATTTGGTTATGACTGGGACTCCTCAAGAAGCGAATGAGGAATTCTACCTGATTGAAGCAGATCTTGGGCCGATCCGCATCAGGACAGAATCTGCTGATTGCATTGGCGATGCCTGCCCTGACCCATCCAATCTGGCACCGGATGCCGCAACCGAAGTCCAGATAGAATGGGATGTGTCCTTGTGGGGCAAACGCCGAGCCTCCACCGAACATATCGAAAAAATTGCAGAGCTTGTTGCGGAAGAAACTGACGGTGCGTTCACACTCAATATCTCATACGGCGGACTATCAGATAGCCGCAAAAACCTTGATGGGATAGCCGCAGGTGCGTTTGAAATGGCTGGTTCTGTGCCGGGTATCACCGCGAAAAGAACCCAGCGATCACAGTGCTGGAACTTCCGTTCCTTGGTGTGACATCGCTTGAACAGGAAGTAGAACTGTCATTGGCCGTCTATGAACACCCGGCAACCCAAACAGAAATGGCAAGATGGAACGTAACCTTCCTCATGCCATCACCGCTGCCGCAGTACAACATAATCGGCACCGGTTCGCCGCCCACCCAATTGTCGGATTTCAAAGATATGGCTGTCCGAGCGACTGGCGGAGTTGGAACTGCTGTCCAAGCATTAGGTGCTGAATTAGTTTCAATTCTATCAACCGAAGTAAAAGAAGCCTTGGATAAAAGACAGATCGAAGCCGTAGCCTTCGCGCCCCACGCGCACATGTCTTTCAACACAATTGACGGTGCCAATTGGTGGACGACTAACTTGAACCCAGGAACCGTTAATTGCCCCGTTGTTGTCAATACCGACGCACTCTAAGGACTGCCAGCTTCCCATCGCTTTGCGCTCCTGTCTTCGGTCGATGATGCAATGGACCATTACATTTACCATTACAACGGCGCGACAATGGACGCTTGGGGGCCAACCTTAGCAGAAAATCTGATCATTGAACTTACTTTCAACGATCGCATTCTGGAATCTATCAACGAAGATGTGGCAGCGCCTGCAGCGGAAAAACGGATTGCAGAAAACACAGCCTTGGGACTGCCTGCTCAGGAGCTATATGACGTTGTGCAGAGAATTCTCTCCGAGGACTCATGAAACTAAAATTCAAGACTTGCGGGTGGCCAAGTCTGCGGCTTGGCCCGGTTGATCGTCGGAAACTGCTCAATGGATACTGAATCCACAAACATCCTTTTGCGTGCGCAGCAACGCGGCTCTCATGGTCGGCAACAAGACGCGGGTGTCCTGGTGATCCGCACCATCGCTATGCCCGCTGACACCAATCCGGCCGGTGACGTTTTTGGAGGCTGGTTGATGTCGCAAATGGATCTTGCCGCAGGCAATATGGCCGGCCGTTTTGCATAGGGACGCTGTACAACAGTCTCTGTAGAGGCGATGCAATTTCTTAGTCCTGTAAAAGTCGGCGACGAGGTGACGCTCTACGCAACTTTGCGTAAAGTCGGGCGCACGTCCATGTGCATTCACGTGGATGTCTGGGCGCGCGCGCGGTATTCAGAGAACGCAGAGAAGGTAACAGATGCAGATTTCGTCTTTGTCGCATTAGATCAGAGTGGCGCCCCGCGCGCATTTTCTGACGGCTCTAACGTTTTTAGCACTTCACCTTTGATTGTGTAAGACGACGCCAAGTGGAACCAGCCTTTTGTTCACTTTGGCCACACCAATGTCAGTCAGAGAAACGCCTTTGCATCTGAACCAGTCATAA
>JBCBGX010000266.1:0-2616 GCA_038526325.1 Pseudomonadota bacterium
ATGGCCCATTTCATCATGCCTGATGACAAGATCACATTTGCAAAAGCGCTGGGCCTTGCGCTTGCCCTTGCCGGGGTCGGATTGGCAATCCTGACGCGGGACGATGGCGCGGGCAGTCTGTGGGGGGATTTGGCGGCATTGGGGGCGGCCATTGGTTGGGCGGTCACGGCCATGTTGGCCAAGGCGTCCTCGCTGTCGCGCGTGCGCCCGGAAATCCAGTTGTTTTGGCAGGTTGCAGTATCAGCCCCGATCTTGCTGGTTGCCGCCTTTTTTTTCGGGCCGCTGATACGCGATCTGGCACCTATTCATGTGGCGGGCCTGCTGTTTCAGATTGTTGTGGTCGTCAGCGCAGGGTTCATCTTTTGGCTGTGGCTTTTGTCGATCTATCCCGCGTCAGGGGTGGCATCGTTCAGCTTTCTGTCGCCGGTCTTCAGCGTTGCCTTAGGCTGGCTTTTGCTGGGCGAAGAAATTGGCCCAAACCTGATTGGTGCGCTCATGCTTGTAGCCGTCGGGATCGTGCTGATCAATCGGCCCGTCAGGTCCCGCAAAACGTCCGCGTAACGCGTTCATCTTGGCTGGGTGCGCGCGCGAATTTTGCCGTTTCGTCCGATAGGGGTGCGAAGGGATTGGTCACTGCATCAAGAAGCGCATGAAACGGGGATAGATCCCCCTTTAGCCCAGCATTGATCGCCTCTTCCACGCGGTGGTTGCGCGGGATGATCATTGGGTTTGCTGCAGCCATGATTGCCGATGCGTCGGGTGCCGCGCGGGCGTGCCACCGGGCGTTCCAGGCATCGAATACGTCGCGATCTATGAACTGGTCTCGGACGGTTTCGTTGCCAAGATTTGCAAAGACATTTGTGAAATCCGCTCCGTCTTTGGTCATTAAATCCAACAGGTCGGTAATCAGCGTTCGGTCAGCTTCGCCCGCATCGTTAATCCCCAGTTTGCACCCAAAGACATCAAGCCACGCCGTATCGTAGATTTCGGGACACCGATGGACAGCTTTCGTGAAATCCTCGATGGCCGCGTCACGATCCGGCATCAGCGGGATAAGCGCGGTGGCGAATTGCGCCATGTTCCAGGCCCCGATCCCCGGCTGGTTGGAATAGGCATAGCGGCCAAACTGGTCAATCGCACTAAAGACGGTATCGGGGTGAAACGCATCCATAAAAGCGCAAGGCCCATAATCAATCGTCTCACCAGCGATTGAGACATTGTCGGTGTTCATCACGCCATGGATAAAGCCAAGACCCATCCACCGTGCGATCAGCTTGGCATATCTTTCGATAACCATATCAAGCAAATCGGCTGGTCCATTCGCATCAGGGTAATGGCGCGCGATCACATGCTCCATCAGCGCGTTCAGCGCTTCGAGGTCTCCGCGCGACGCAAAAAACTGGAAAGTGCCCACGCGGATATGGCTTTGCGCGACACGGGTGATGACCGCACCGGGCAAGACGTCTTCGCGGTAGACTGGCTCTCCTGTTGTCACGGCGGCCAGCGCCCGTGTGGTTGGCACACCCATCGCATGCATGGCTTCGCTGACAAGGTATTCGCGCATCACCGGGCCAAGCCAGGCGCGCCCATCGCCTTGCCGCGAATAGGGTGTGGGACCGGATCCTTTGAGCTGAATGTCGCGTCTGATCCCGTCATGGCCGATCACCTCGCCCAACAGCACTGCGCGGCCATCGCCCAATTGCGGGTTCCAATTGCCGAACTGATGCCCGGCATAGACTTGTGCGAGTGGTGCCGCGCCTTCCGGAATATGATTTCCGGCAAAGATCTTTGCGGCAGCGGGGTCCTGTAACGCAGCCGGGTCTATGCCCAAAAGTTGCGCCAGCTCCGCATTCATTGCAATCATCTGCGGGTCCTGCACTGGCGTCGGCAGTTGTGCTGTGAACATGCGCGGCGGCAGTTTGGCGTAAGAATTGTCGAAGGGGATATGCATCACAGCCGTGCCAGCCGTGCTGCCAACAGGGCATAAAACCCGGACGCGTCTATATCCTTCATGAACATTACATTGGCAGGACGATCCGTGACGCGCCACCAATCGGCAACGGTCATGCCCAGGGTCAGATTTGACTGCGTCTCAATCTCTACGTTGATGTGGCGGCCTTGGAACAATTGCGGCTCTATCAGATAAGCGATGGTGCAGGGATCATGCAGCGGCGCGCCTTCGGACCCGTATTTTTCCATATCAAACCGCTCAAAGAAATCGGTCCAGGCGGCAACCATGTCACCAACCTTTGTATGCATGGACCTGAAGGCATCGATGCGTGGTTTGGTTGTGAGCGCCTTGTGGGTCATATCCAGCGGCATGACCGTCAGCTTTACACCGGACGCAAAGACCAGCTCTGCCGCTTCAGGATCTACATAAATGTTGAATTCTGCGGTTGGGGTGATGTTGCCCACTTCGAAATAGGCGCCACCCATCAGCACGATTTCCTGCACATGCTCTACGATGTCGGGCGCGCGCTGAAACGCGGTCGCAATATTGGTCAGCGGCCCAATTGGGCACAGCGTCACGGTTCCCGGTGGCTCCGCCCGCAATGTCTCAATAATGAAATCCACCGCATGCAGGTCTTGCAAGGGCATGGTCGGGTCGTCCATGGG
>JBCBGX010000267.1:0-2539 GCA_038526325.1 Pseudomonadota bacterium
CCAAAATGTGGTTTACGGCAATCGACGCACCATCCCAATAGTTCGCAGGATAGTTGAACACATGACTGAACACCTCGCCGTTCTTGGCGGATGTCCGGCCATAACCCATGGAGTGGATCGGAATGTCATCCGCCGTCGCCTTTGGGATCAACTGATAGGTAATCCCGGTGGAAAGCGGCTGATACACAAGAGAGCCTTCACCCTTCGTCGCCTCATAGCACTCCACGCCTTTTTCGGTGTTATAGCCGGTTTCACATTCCAGCAGGCGGGTCGCCACGCCACCAATGCCACCATCACGTTCGTTCAGCAGCGTGAAATAATCGGCATAGCCATCCGCAAACGGAATCCCATTCGCGGCATATGGGCCTGTCCGGTAGCTGAGCGATGGAAAGACCAAGTCGGCCATCACTGGGGCGGCTGCCATCACGCTTGTGACGGTCATCGCCAGTAGTGTCTTCATTTTCATCGTATGTATCCTCCCTAGAATTTTGCGATGAAGTTCAGGTTTTGTTGGGCCGCCCTAGTGTGGAAACGGCCAGAGACGCAGTTTTTCTTTTGCAACGCGCCAGAGTTGGGCCAGGCCATGCGGCTCAAGCACCAAAAACAAAAGGATCAAGGCCCCTACGATCACCAGTTGGAAATGCTGCACAATGTCGGGCGGCCAACCAAACAGGTCCACGCCGACAAGCTTCAGCAACACAGGCAACACGACGAGCAACGCCGCCCCGGCAAAGGAGCCCCAGATCGAGCCAAGGCCTCCAATGATAATCATGAAGAGGACGATAAAGGACTTTTGGATTCCAAAGGCCTCACCAACTTCCACAGCGCCCAGGTAAACGGCAAAGAACAGCGCGCCTGCGATCCCGATAAAGAAAGAGGACACTGCAAAAGCCGTCAGCTTTGCTTTCAGTGGGTTCACCCCAATGATCTCGGCAGCGATATCCATATCGCGGATCGCCATCCAGGTCCGCCCCAGCGTCCCCCGTGTGAGGTTCCGCGCCAGCACTGCGCAGGCAAACGTAAAGACAAGGCAAATCAGATACTGCGCCCAGGGTTCCACATTTGCACCCGTCACAGGAACTGACAAAACCGTGCGCTCAGGCGCGTTGATCTGGCCTGAGGCAGAGTAGTTGTAAAACCAGGCCACCTTGTTGAAAAGCCAAACCAAAAAGAACTGCGCGGCCAGTGTGGCAACGGCCAAATAGAACCCTTTGATCCGCAAAGATGGCAAGCCAAAGGCTGCACCGACTGCTGCAGTGATCCCGCCCGCGAGGATGATATGGAGGATGATCGAGATGTCAGGGAATGCCGTCATCAGCTTGTAACAGGCATAGGCCCCTACAGCCATAAACCCGCCCGTCCCCAGTGACACCTGCCCGCAATAGCCAGTCAGAATATTCAAACCGATGGCCGCAATCGCGTAGATCAAAAACGGCACAAAGATCGCGTTGACGAGATAGTCACTGACCAGGAATGGCATGACGATGAACGCGACGGCCAAGGCCAGGTAGTAGGTGTAGCGATCAAACTTGATCGGAAAGGTCTGGGTGTCTGCGGCGTAAGACGTCTTGAAGTCGCCGGCTTCGCGATAGAACACTACGCTGCTCCCCTGTTGGATGATGCTATTCGGATCGTCGAAGTGACCACGCTGAACGTCCTCATTTCAAAGCACGCCCCGATGCGCCGCGCGGCACGTCGCCCGAACCGGACGGACGATAGCCGCTGGTCGCAAAGCCACGTCCGTGACCAGCGTGCGGCACACGCGCCCCGGTTGGCGCCGTCAACCGATCGCGCGCTTTGACGACACCGCCGGTTGATGAAAAAGCAACCAACGCAATCACGCCAGCGACCAAACTAATCAGCCCAAAAACAATGACCCCCCACATGTAACCGACCGTGACTGCGCCAATCTCAACCATGCTGACGAGGCACCATAAGAACGGCAGAAGGGCAGCCAGGCAAAGCCCAAACCATAGGCTCGTATCTAATCCCCAAAGGCGGTTGTCAGACATCATCACACCCTCTCAATTATCTTTTCGCCGAAGAGCCCCTGCGGGCGGAACACCAGCACGATCAGCGCCAATACGTAGGCAAACCAATTCTCAGTGGCGCCGCCGATCATCGGGCCGATCGCGAACTCAAACAGCTTTTCCCCCACACCTACGATGAGCCCGCCAATGATCGCACCCGGGATCGACGTAAAGCCGCCCAACATCAGCACTGGCAAAGCCTTCAATGCGATCAAGGAGAGCGAGAATTGCACACCAGATTTGGCCCCCCACATGATCCCAGCAACCAGCGCGACGAAACCCGCGACGGACCAGACAAGGATCCAAATGAAGTTGAGCGAAACACCAACGCTCAACGCCGCCTGATGGTCATCCGCCACCGCGCGCATCGCCCGCCCATGTTTCGTGTATTGGCTGAACAGGATCAGACAAACTACGAGGATGATCGCCACAATCGTCGCGGTGATATCGAGGTTATCGATGAAGAAGCCGTAACTGAACCAGCCGAACGTGACCTCATCAATCGCGAT
>JBCBGX010000268.1:0-2519 GCA_038526325.1 Pseudomonadota bacterium
TCGGCAATTGCTTTTGAGTGCTGAGGTCACCGTGTTCGAAGATGGGGACGGTTGGAGCTTTGTACAAGCTGCCGATGGCTATGTGGGCTATGTCGCATCAAATGCGTTGGGCGAGGCCACACAGCCCACACATCGGGTTGCGACGGTTGCAACCCATGCATACGACGCAGATGATTTCAAAGCCCCCGAGCTTATTGGTCTGCCGTTTGGCGCGGGCGTCACTGTCACCGATGAACGGCAGAAATTTTTTGAAACGACTGTCGGTTTTGTTCCCAAAAAGCACCTGCGCCCGCTGGATCGTCCGTTTACGGATCCCGCCACGGTCGCGCAGCTGTTCTTTGGGGTTCCGTATCTGTGGGGGGGCAATTCCAGCTACGGAATCGATTGTTCCGGGCTGATCGCCGCGGCCCTGGCCGCGTGTGACATAAGCTGCCCCGCCGACAGTGACATGCAGCGTGATGGGTTGGGGCAGGATCTAGCCGGGCCGTTGGAACGTGGCGATCTTATCTTCTGGAAGGGGCATGTGGGCATGATGGTCGACGGCGAGACGCTGATACACGCCAATGCGCATCACATGGCGACGGTTTACGAACCGCTCAAAGATGCGATGATCCGGATAGAGGCGCAGGGTGATGGGGGTGTTGTTGCACGCAAAAGGCGGTAGCGCCCGGATGAGTGTCCCCTCGCCCTATTCGACCGCCCGGATCAGTTTCCGTTCAAGCACCCGCAGCACCTGGCGCAAATCATTGCCGCGTTTCAGGATTTGTCCATCCATCCCAATGACCGCATATTGGCCCTGCCGCAGCCGCAGCTTGGGGCGCTTTTCAATACGGTAAAGTGGATGTTCGGCCGTTCGCCGAAAGACAGAAAATACCGCGACATCCCGCAAATGCGACAAACCGTAATCACGCCATTCGCCGGCTGCGACCATGCGACCGTAAAGGCCAAGAATCACGTTGAGCTCTGTTCGGTGAAACGCAACCTGCTGCGGTGCCTGAAAGGGCGATGGTGTGTGTAGCGTCATACTATGAGATTTGCGAGCTTTCACTGAAAAAGCAAGCATTCTTCATTCGCTGCCATCTTTATGCCACGAAATGACCACTGGCCCGCCGCAGCAATTACCAACTGGGAACACATCTGATGCGGATACATAAGACATAGCGAAAAGCTTACCCCGATGTCGCGGTCAATAGCCCCCACCCAGTTCGCGACATCGGGGACCTTTCCCCAAAATCTGCGTTGTCATTGCCGATATATGCCGCGATAGCTACGACATGAGGATGAGACCAGCACAGGCGTCTGATGCGGCCAGCATCGCCGCAATCTCGATCGAGGTTTGGCTTGGGACATACCTGAGAAACGGGGTCAACGCAGTCTTTGCTGATTATGCGTTGCAAACCTTTAGCAGGGCCAAGACAGAGGCGTTGATTGCTGATGGACATGAGTTCATCATCGTGTCTGAGGACAAGGACGGGATAGTTGGGTTTGTGCGCCTGTCAACACGACGCGCCGCCCCCGGCGACGCGGATATCGATGTCGAGATTTCGACCCTTTATGTTCAACCTCGCCATCACGGAAAGGGGATTGGTCGAAGGCTGTTGCATGCGGCCTTTGAGCAATGTCGCGCCATAGGTGCGGAGGCCGTGTGGCTTGCTACCAACGCAGAAAATACGCCCGCAATCGAATTTTATTTGGCGCAAGGGTTCGAGCATATTGGCGAAACGCAATTTCGCATCGGCGATCAAGCCTTTCCAAACAACGTTTATGCGTATCGATTGAACCGAACGACGTTCAGCCGCAAGACACCTCTATGATCGTATCGTCTGCATTGATTCCGAAATTGATCCGCTCAGGGATGAAATCCATGGTAACCGCATCGCCGGGTCGGATGACGCGGACCGGTCCAAGCACCAGTACTTTTTCAAGTTGCGTGGCATCCTGCCCGATCAAGCCTGCATAGTCACCCGCACCACAAGTGTCCTCTAGGGTTGGGGGTAGGGGGGGTGCGACAGGGGCGCATGCCGCCAGTAAAAGCAGATATGTCAGTCGTTTCATGAGATCAGATTGTGTGGAAATGCGTGATAATGGCAACCCCGGGCGAACTCGATGGTTGAAATCTGCCCGCCTTTGTCTGATCGTCAAGACAATTGTAGGGAGGACTAGATATGCGGACGCGTGCAGCAGTGGCACTGGAAGCGGGCAAACCACTGGAAGTGATGGAAGTGAACCTGGACGGCCCCAAAGCGGGCGAGGTTCTGGTGGAAATCAAGGCGACGGGTATTTGTCATACCGATGAATTTACGCGGTCGGGTGCGGATCCGGAAGGGGCATTTCCGGCGATTCTAGGCCATGAAGGCGCGGGCGTTGTGGTTGAGGTGGGCGAAGGGGTCACCAGCCTGAAGCCTGGCGATCATGTCATCCCGCTTTACACGCCGGAATGTCGTGAATGCGAATATTGCCTAAACCCGAAGACAAACCTGTGCCAGAAAACCCGCGCCTTGGGTACTGCGGATTTTCTG
>JBCBGX010000269.1:0-2509 GCA_038526325.1 Pseudomonadota bacterium
TCAGATCCGTATCGCCTTTCATGTGGCCGGAAAAGACAGATATCTCGGGCTTTTCACCCAGCTCCTGCCGGATGGGGACAGCCTCCTCGGCAACCGCTACAAAAAACTGTCTGACACCCGCCTTAAAGAGCGCCTTGGCGACATTTGTGGCGCCTAATCCGTATCCATTGGCTTTGACGACGGCAGCTGTCTTGCAGTTTGTCAAATCGTCAAGTGCGCGCCAATTGGCGACAACAGCGTCTAGGTCAATGATCAGGCGTCCAGTGCTCATGTGCGTCTTTTGTCAGGCCGTATGAGAGGCGGCAAGTGGTTAACAGACAAACCAAGGCTGTTTCTCGGCCAATGAGCGAAATTGCGACAAAGGATAAAAGCGTGGTGTGGAACGTCAGATTTCCAATGCAGCGCTTGCCGCCATTTCGGTCAATTTAGCCTGCCCACCTGGACCGATAACCACATAGTCCGCGCCATTGGCTGTCCATGACACAAAGTCGAAACCATTGATCGTTTGCTCATTAAACGTCAGCGTATCTGGGTTCGGCTTGCTACTTTGTTGCAGGCACAAAGCGACCACGGTTCCATCATCCAAGCGATACATCAACTGCGCAACCGGCTTGGCATTTGCCACCAAAAGACGGCCACCTTGAAAGGTCAGGCCATAGGCGCTGAGATCGGGAATGTTGAACTGTGCACCAACCGTGTTGCCCAGCCACGTCTCGATATGGTCTGCTTCGTCGGCGCCAACTTCGACAAGATGTCGTCCCTGACTTGCGTAGACTTCATGATAGTCGGCGATGTCAGCAAGCCAACCCGCGGTTAGCACAGGCGGGCTTTCTCCACGCAGCATATAGCCGCCGCTACCGCCCAAAACAAAAACCACTAAGCTTGCTGCGAGCGTGCCCCAGATTGGACGAGCTGGCGCGACCTTTGGCTCGAGCGGGGTATTCTTGATTTGTTGGGCCAGCGCAAAGGGGACTGGCTCGCCCAACATCTCTTCAAAACCTGCCTGAGCCATCGCGTCGGCTTGCATCAGATCATCAAGTTCGAGCCGCGCTGAAGGATCTGTTTCCAGGCGCGCTTCGACCTCGGCGGCATCGACCGCATCCAGTTCGCCATCCAGATAGGCGCTGAGCTTGATCGAAAAGTCTGTCATTGCTGCATACTTTCCTGTGCCGACAAATGCGAAACGAGTAACTTGCGCGCACGGTGAATGCGGCTCATCACCGTGCCTATGGGAATACTTAGGAGCTCTGCGACTTCTTTGTAGCTGTATCCTTCCGCGCAGACCAGCATCAGTGGTTGTGCAAGATCCTGATCCAGATCAGCGACTTTCTGTCGGACTTGGGCTGCGGTCAGTGTTTCTTCTGCCGACCCGGGGGTTTGCAATTCGTGGGTCTCTTCAGCATCGATCTGGCCCTCACCCTGGCGTACCTTGCGTTTGCGAATCTCGCTGACCCAAAGGTTCCGTACGACACGAAACATCCAACGATCAAACGGTTGAGAGGGATCGTATTGTTGCCATTTCTGCAATGCCATCGTGCAGGCTTCTTGTAGCAAGTCGTCCGCATCGGGCCCAGACTTCGTCAGCGACAGCGCAAACCTCCGCAGGCGCGGGAGAAGACCGATCATTTCTGTTTTGAACTGGTCGGGTGTCATGTCATCGCATGTCTGAAGGGCGGGAAAAGATAGTCGGCGTGCCACAGCATCCGCGATTTTTTCGCGGCTTTCAATGGGTTGATTTCGTGCCCGCCGAAACTGCGCCGAAGGTGATGTTTTTATGTTATGATGTAATGCTATGGTCATCGATTTGGTCCGCCTATTGTGCCACGGACCACACGCCGCGCACGCCGTTTCCGGTCATGTCACCTGGCGCGGTATCACCGATCCAAAAATAAAGGGGGGCCCCGTCTTTCGCCCATTGCAGCGTGCCATCGCGACGCTCTATGCGGGTCAAGCCTGCAACGTCCTTATTGCCGGCAAGGTAGGGAGGCCAGATTTCAGCGCAACTGTCATAGCATTTCGAAACGCCGTCCCCGTCCTCTTTGGTCACGTACAGTGTCATTCCGTTTTCATCGGTCAATGTGGCTTGTGTTTGGCCGACCGACACCTCTGTCGGCCACGGCTTTGAGCCGTGACCATCGGCGTAGGCATAGTTACACCCGGTCAACGGAATGCAGAGTGCGAGCAAGGCGAAAAGTCTCAATTTGTCGACTCCTGAATAACGTGGAAGCGCCAGGTCAAGGCGCCCTTTTTCCAGTTACGCGAGAGGGCCCAAATTTATTCTTGTCTTTTTGCAATGGATGAACTGGACAAGACGAATGGGGACAGATCGTTGGCTTGGCGCGCGTTTTGAGGAGTGCAGCATGTGACTGGGTTAGGCCAATCTTATGAATTTCCTCCATGGGATTGGTGCAGTGTTGGGGCAAGAACGTTCTGCCAATCTTGGGCGATTTCGGGTGCGACCGCCTATGCAGAGGGTCTGTTCTGTCAATTCCATCTGACAGGCGAGGGG
>JBCBGX010000270.1:0-2471 GCA_038526325.1 Pseudomonadota bacterium
CGACAGATGCTCAGACAACGACCTGAGACAGGTGTTGCAGCCGGGGGTCGCTTGCAATCAGACCTGGAACGGGATGAAAGCGACCTACCGCCTGATTCACCGCCTCTGCGACCAACACCAAAGTAGATTGGGCCGAGTTTTGCGCGCGTTGCTGATAAAAGCTATTCGCCCAAAAAAAGGCCTGGTACATGGCACTTATCCCGCACGCGGCAACTAGTACAAAAAATAAGAGCCTGCGCGGTGGTCTCAAAATGTTCCCTTTCGCCCGATTTGGGTGCGTCGCCTGCAAACGAAAATCCGCCGTCAATTCTTACTTATCGGGAAATCTATATGCGCTGGCTGCTAGGGGGAAGGTCAAGCGCAATTGCAACCTGAGCGTCCGACAGTTGCAGCGAACGGCAGTCCGAGGCCGGAACCAGTGCTTGGACTGACTTGGCCAAAACGACCGAGCGCGCGCATCACTATCACCGTATGATCGGGCGCGTTTTTGATCGCGCCGCTCAATGACAAACATCCGGTTGGGCGGATATTTGTTGGATGATCCGCGGGTACGGCATGACTATGGCGACTGGAACGTTGTATTGGCATCTGGCGCAGGTGGTGTCGCTTACCTACCGCCAGCATTGCACGAGCAGCTTGGCGATGATGGTGACGCGTCGCCGATGACAGATGCAATTTCATTTACGGATTTTCAAGGCGCGCCGCGTCTCGATCTTGTCCCGCTGCCGACATCGGAAATGCGAGAGCTGTCGGTCGAACCTGTCTTTGGGATCGAAGGCCGTGGTGGCGGACAGTTGATGTTTGAGCGGGGCGAGGCAGCCATCGACTACCAGATTTCGTCTTCTTAACTGAGCGCTGAGTTTCCGCTCGTCGAGGCGGGCACCGCCGCACCCTAATTCTTCCTCGGTGCGCTTGATGACAATGGTAACATTGTCCGCGACCCCAGCTTCCCGGACGGGTCGGTCATAAAATAGGTTTCCAAGGCCACCCCCCGCTTGCGTTACACAAAGCGACGAATTTACCGCTTTCGTGGCCCTCTTCATCCTCGCGGTCCCGGAGATTATTGCCCGTTTGCGACAGGATCGTCCGATCGCAGAACGCAGGACATTGGGTGGTGGTTGGTGGTGTCTTCTATAAAGTGCATCGAGTTGGGTCTGGGCTCAAATTGGGGGGGCTTTGGCAGAAGCGCATGTCGAAATGCGTCGCTGTAGTCAGACATCCCGTACTCATTTTTGGCAATCGGGAACAATATCTCGGGGGCAGCCAAGATAGTGTTGCCGACTATTAGGCGATCACTCCTTTTTCAGGGTTGCTTGCTCACATAGGTTCTCCTTTGGCCACCGCTGCTTGAACGGCAGTGATTTCTTCGCTGGAAAGGCCATAGTCTCGCCGGGCTGCCTCAACAGAGATGTAGCCGCGCGCAAGGTCGCGTTTCACAAGATCCTTTGATCGCTCGGCTGGATCCCCGTAGCCAGCACCGCCGGGGAAAGCCATGACCACCTTCCGGCCATGCGGTACAAATTGCTTGCCTTTGATCTGCATGACTGCGCCGTCATCCCGGGCAATCGTAGTAGGTCCACCATTATGACCTCCACGGCGCCCGCGCGCCGGATGCTGGCTGCGGTCAAACATCGCTTGAAAGTCGAACTCGTACCCGTCCTGGGCGCCGACCTCCATATATTGGCCGAGACCACCGCGCGTGCGGCCAGCACCGCCGCTGTCTGGGCGCAATTCCTTTCGCCAGATAATCACCGGGCCTGCGTGTTCCGTGGCTTCAATAGGCATGGTCATCACCCCCGAAGGGAACGCGGTTGCGTTCATACCGTCATGGGCAGGGCGCGCACCGGATCCCCCGGAATTGAAGGTCAGCACTTCTGCGCGGCGTGTTTCTGCTGATGCCGGCGCATCGCTACGAGGGCGCAGGCTCACCTGGAAATTGCACAAGCATCCTGCACCTTCGGCAGGTACGAGGCCTGGGACAATCTTATCGAACGCATCAAAGACCGCGTCGGGTACGAAATGTCCAACGATATGGCGCAACGCTACGGGTGCAGGGTGCAAAGCGTTGACGATGGAGTTTTGGGGCGCAGTCACCTCGAAAGGGGCCAGACTGGCCGCGTTGTTCGGGATTTCAGGCGCGACCGCGACCTTTAGCGCATAACATGCATAGGCCTTGGTATAAACAAGTGGACAGTTGATACCCTTTTTGTCGAGGCCAGATGTACCTGTGAAATCCGTTATGATCCGATCACCCTTGACGCTGATTTTGACCTTCAAGGTGATCGGAACATCGAACCCGTCCATCGTCATTTCGCCGGTGGCAGAGGTCTGGGGCAGGGCGGTGATGGCTTCAATCGTTGCACGACGCGAGTTCTGGAGGATGAATTCGGCAATCCCGACCAGCTTATTGGCGATGTCCATGCGCTCGCCACCTGTAACGAGATTGGCCATCGTCGGCTCATCGACATGAT
>JBCBGX010000271.1:0-2433 GCA_038526325.1 Pseudomonadota bacterium
GTCACGTCGTAATCAAGCGCCACATTCGTGGACAGACCATCGACATCGTATTCCGTCCCGTCGATGCCTTCGAATGTTTGGAAGTCATACCGCAGACCACCCGACAGCCGCAGCTGATCGCTCAGATCCATCCGGGCCTGAGCGAAGACACCAACGTTAGTGGCTTTTTCTTCGGCAAAGTCGGCGCCTGTCAAACGCTCCTCAATATCAACGCTATCAGCGTAGTAGTCGACACCTGCGGTGATGGTCCCGATCGACAGGACGAACTCATTCTGCACCTTTGCCGTCACGCTTTCGCTTTTGCCGCCGTAAGTACCGAAGCGGGAGGCGCCGGTCAGCAGATCCGTAAAGTTGTAGGCCACCTGCACAAACGGGTTCCACATCGCAGAGGTACCGGCACCCGTGTAGGACAGCACAAGGTTCTCCCGCTCAAGCGCATAGGTCCGCGTTGTGAAATCGCCGTTCACACCGGCAAAATCCGCCCGGAAAGGACGCTGTGCATCATCGGTCACACGCTCATAAGACAATTCAATGCGGCTCCCATCAGCGAGAGAATAGGCCAACTTCGCCAACCCGCTTTCAAGCGCGGCTTTTGACCCTGTGATCTCGTCACCATCCCCGTCGATCAGGTTTTCACCATCCGCGATCTTGCCAAACACCAGGTACTCAAACCCGTTTTGCAGACCATAGAGCCCCAAGCTTGTCGTCAGCGTCTCACCGTTGTCCTGATACCCAAGCGAGATGCGACCACCAAAGCTCTTACCCGGGTCAAGCAGGTCTTCAACGTCCTTCGTTTCAAAGGCAATCGCCCCTGCCGTGGCACCCGGCCCCGCATCCGCCGGGGCAACGCCCGGGTCAATCCGCACGGCTTTCAGCAGTTCAGGGTCGATGTAGGTCGTAGCACTATGGTGGAAGATACGGTTGTTCTGCCGCGCGCCATCAATGGTCACGTTCAGATTATTCTCTTCCACCCCGTTCACATAAATCTTTTGAGAGATCGGAAGGGAGCTGCCGACAGACACGGTGGGTTCCGTCTTGAACACATCTTGCAAATCGGCCGGGTCTGTGCGGGTCAGATCTTCGTTGTCGATCCCAATCGATGTTGTGGCATCCGAGCCGAGGAAGATTGTCCCCAAAACAAATGGCTCAGTCGCTTGCGCGAGCGCAACGTTAGCCGCAAGTAAAGCAGTGGTGGATGTGGTGATAAAAAGCAGTCTCATACGCGTGTCCCATGGCTGAATGGGTAGCGATGATTGGCTGCCTGCGCGGCTGATGTGTCAGGTCGTTCACCATTTTGCAAGGTCTCAAAACCGCAAACGGCTCCTTTTTCAACCGACGCGAATGTAGCCCGACAGCCCGGTTTTCTGATGCTCAATCACATGGCAATGGAAGGCCCAGTCGCCCGGGTTGTCGGCCACAACAGCAACCTCCACGATCTCATCCTCAAACAGCAGGATCGTGTCAGTGTAATTCGCGGGGATGTGCCGCAGGTTGGACCGCAGCGGTTTGAACACCAGCCCGTGCAGGTGGATCGGGTGCATATTCGGCGAAGTATTCCGCATCCGCAGGATATAGCTTTGTCCCAAGTCCATCTGCACCACTGGCCCGGTCCCTGCCACTGCATCCCCCGGCCAAGGGCTGCGATTGATCGACCAAAAGCTGTAACCAAACACACCGCAAAGTCCGTTGTTCACTTCGCCACCCTCTGGCGTCCAGCCGAACTCAAGCTCCACCACTTGGGCATTGGTCACATCAGGCGCGTCAAAAGGGTTGCGAGGCAAGTCGCGGATGTCGCCTTCGGCACGGTTGAGCGTTTGCCCGACACTGCGCAGACGACCAATGTTGAACGGCGTGCGGCGCCCAATCAGGCTTTGAAACGTCAGCTCTTCCCCTTCGCCACCGGGTGCCACGATCACTACATCCACGCGCTGACCAGTGCCAAGCCACAAGGGCGCCTCCATCGTTGGCCATGGCACAGCCTCATCAATGGGTTGTCCATCCCAGGCGATGATCCGGCCCGGCACGTCCGGAAAAACTAGCTTGTGAATGCGGGTTGTGTCTGTGTTGGCGATCCGCAGGCGAACCAACCCACCCGCTGGCACGTCATAAAGCGGGTCATCCAGCCAGTTGGTCGTTTTCACCGTGCCAAGCGTGCCTCCCCGCGCCGCACCACGTGGGGTGAAATGTTCCATCAAGGCCCCTGCCCCATCAAGCCGGAAGTCTTTCAGGTTCAGCGTGATGTCCGCGTCATAGCCCTGATCTTCCGCCTCTTCGACGATCAGCACACCGGTAAAGCCTTCGGCCATCTGGGCCATCGTCATGCAATGCGGGTGATACCAGAAGGTGCCCGCGTCCGGTGGGGTGAAGGCGTAGCGAAACGTCTCCCCCTCTGCCACGGGGAACTGCGTTAGATACGGCACGCCGTCCATGTTG
>JBCBGX010000272.1:0-2396 GCA_038526325.1 Pseudomonadota bacterium
CCCGTTGGCGGGTCGCCGCACTGACATCGCCTTTGTTTCGCAAAACCCGAGAGACTGTCATCTCACTAACGCCCGAAGCTTCGGACACATCGCGGAGGGTCAAAGGGCGGCGCGGAGGAGGTGGTGTCAAAGGTACTCGTCCCGGGGAATGTGTGATGTGCCTTGATAGGCCCTTGGGTCAACAATGTGCAAGTGGCCCAGGCCGAAACGTTGACCGGCCCGCCAAAGCACGGCATCAGACCCAAATGGCCCCGTGGCTCAACTGGATAGAGCAGCCCCCTCCTAAGGGGCAGGTTGCAGGTTCGAATCCTGCCGGGGTCGCCAGCGCTTTTGCTATCACTGAAGAAAACAGCCGCACACGAACGGTGTTTGAAACGTTGTTCCTCCACCTCTCTGGCTAAGTTGGTGAATTGCCTTTCGGCTGCTGCTTGTGGCGATGGGTTTCGACGGCCAGCCGGCTTAAGCAAAATTTGGCAGATGCGATTGCTCGACCATTCAACGGCGAAGGGCCTTGCGAAAAAACCTTTTTGTCGCCTGATGCGATGCGGCGGGCCGTGTGGGATCTTATGGATTGGCACAGTCCTAGCCAGCATTGGTCATGCGAATTCGCAGCGTTGCACGGGTCCAGCGTTCCCTTGTCGAAAGCAGGAGACAGATGTTATCCGCGTGCCACAGACTGGTTTTCCAAGTACCAGTGATAGGTTTCACGAATTCCGTTCTCCAAACCTATTTTGGCGGTCCAGCCCATATCCGCCAGCCGTCCAACATCCATCAGCTTTCTGTCTGTGCCGTCTGGCTTCGTTGGATCGGTCTTGATCTCACCTTCAAACCCGATGATGCCCGCAACCAGTTTTGCAAGCTCGAGAATAGAAACATCGGTTCCTGTGCCAACATTGATATGGCTCAGCATTGGCGACGTGTTTGCGGCGTAAGTGTCGCGTGAGAGGTTAGCGACAAACAGGCTTGCCTCTGCCATATCGTCGACATGCAGAAACTCCCTCCGAGGCAAGCCAGTGCCCCAGATTGTTACGTCATGCGCTTGGCTTTCTTTGGCTTCATGAACCCGTCGGATCAGTGCAGGAAGAACGTGGCTATTGTTGGGGTGAAAATTGTCGCCAGGGCCGTACAGGTTTGTTGGCATAACGCTTCTGTAATCGGTGCCATGCTGGCGATTGTAGCTCTCACACAGTTTTATACCTGCAATCTTTGCGATCGCGTAGGGTTCGTTTGTGGGTTCAAGTGGTCCGGTCATCAACGCCTCTTCTTTCATTGGCTGATCGGCCGCACGAGGATAGATACAGGAAGAGCCAAGTTGTAGCAGGCTATTGACGCCAGCAACAAAGGCCTGATGGATAACATTACATTCGATCATCAGGTTTTCGTAGATGAAATCTGCTGGGTAAGTGTTGTTGGCATGAATTCCACCAACTTTGGCCGCGGCAAGGATGACCAGTTCCGGTTGCACTTCTTTGAAAAAGGCCGCAACTGCCGGCTGATCGGTCAAATCCAGTTCGGCGCGCGTTCGCAGAATTAATGTAATGTCCTCTCCGGCAGCCTCGCGGGCGTCCAGCTTGCGCCGTATCGCACCACCTACCATGCCCCCATGTCCCGCCACGAAAATCCGGGTCATCGTCTTCAGACTTCGACAGAAACGGGCAATTGCAACCCATGTTCTTCTAATAATGCGTGACGTTTGGCCGTCTGAAGGTCTTCTGCCACCATCTCGGCGCACATGGTTTGTGCGGTGATTTCTGGCACCCACCCAAGATGCTCCCGTGCTTTGGTGGGATCACCCAAAAGGGTTTCGACCTCTGCAGGACGGAAATAGCGCGGGTCGACCCTAACGATGACATCGCCAACGGCGACCTGTGGAGCGCGATCCCCAGTCACCGAGGTGACAGTTGCGATCTCGTCCACACCACTTCCACTGAATGCAAGCTCTATTCCCAACTCGCGCGCGGACCAAATAAGGAACTCGCGGACGGAATATTGCTTGCCTGTTGCGATAACAAAGTCGTCTGGCTTGTCCTGTTACAACATCATCCACTGCATACGGACATAGTCCTTTGCATGACCCCAGTCGCGCAACGCATCAATGTTACCCATATACAGACAGTTTTCGAGGCCCTGAGCCACGTTGGCGAGGCCTCGGGTGATCTTGCGTGTGACAAATGTTTCGCCTCTACACGGTATGCTACTTCTTCGCCGTTAGCACGATGCTGATGATTGGGTGTGGAGGGAGGATCGAAGGGCAAAACATGTCAAGAGTCCAACTTCCCGCAACCACCCCGAAACGCAGAGCCTGGAACAAGGGGCGGATCATCGGTCAAAAGCGACCCTTGCGGCCAAAGCAGGTCTGGGCGATCCGGGCGCGGCTTGAGCTGGCGGGTTATCTC
>JBCBGX010000273.1:0-2358 GCA_038526325.1 Pseudomonadota bacterium
AACCCCTTCAATTTGTCCGGTGGGCGCTGACGTCAAACAACTAACGATAGATGGCATTCGCGCCAGGGAGATTTTAACGATGTCAAAGAGCGTAGTCGTGGTGTTTTAGCGGCAAAAGACTGCCCCAATTTACGATGCGCGATAAGAAAATATAGATATTATCTAGGGGTGCCGTTGTAACGCTTACGCCCTTCAGGCCGTCCAGCACGATCCGGATCTTCTCTTCTGCCGAATACTGTTTGCGCCCCTCTCATCGATACTGCGTATCAACTGCCGGGCAGCGGTACGCACGGCGGATGTCTTTGACGACCTTCTCGCCGTGGCTCTTTCGTGTTCCGGGTTTCTGTCTCATCTCCACTCCTTGGTGGTTACGATGTGCCAGAAACCCTCTCTCATCAAATCGACCTAAATTGGCCCATTGGTGCTGACGTCAGACAGATTAGCATTTTCATGTGGCGTTAGGCCAGCGAGGCTCGAAGGAGGCCGTTTGTGGTTTAAGTCGTTGTGCCACACATGGCAAAACGATGACCCTCAAAATTCTTTGAAGGGGTGGTTTGCGGGACACTGGACCGCACAGAGATGTAACGTTCTCTTTTTTGGGCCTATGGCCCCCCGAAACCTATAACGCCCATCGGGAGCAACAGCGCGAAAAAGGGAAGTACGATTAAGATCGTCAGTCGCACGATGTCTGCCGCCCAAAAAGGGGTCACGCCCCGGAAGATTGTTCCGGTCGAGACATCTTGCACGACGGATCGCAGCACGAAGACGTTCAACCCGATAGGCGGGGTGATCAGAGAAATTTCGGTCACCACAACGACAATGATCCCAAACCAAATGAGCGCCATTTCACCTGTGACATCGCCCTCGAAAAATCCAAGTGACGCGATGAGCGGCGCGAAGACCGGGACGGTCAGCGTAATCATGGACAGGCTCTCAAAAACGGCACCCAGTAGCAGATAGATCAGAACGATCATGGCGAGCACTGTGAACGGCTCAAACCCGGCACCCTGGACAAGAGCTAACAGGTCCTCGGGTAGGCCAGCACGGGAGACGAAGCGGTTGAAGATGTCCGCCCCGATCAGGAGGACAAATAGCCCGACCGAGGTTTTGACGGTTTGTGAGAGCGCGTTGATCAGGCCCTTCCAGCTGAACCTTTTGATCAGGATGGAGATCAGGATCGCGCCGAAGGCGCCGACGCCTGCGGCTTCATCTGCTGTGAAGACTTGCCCATAGATCCCGCCGATGATGATCACAAACAGCGCAAGGATGGGAATTACGCGAAGCACGCTTTCGCGGGTTTCGGCGGCAGACATTGGCGTCCCCGCGGGGCCCGCGCCAGGCTTGCGCCAGACCACAAAGGCAACGGCGCCAAGGTAAAGCAAAACGCCGAGGAGACCGGGCAGAATTCCGGCAAGGAACAACTTGCCGATGGATTGCCCTGTGAGGAACCCATAGATGATAAGGATAATGCTGGGTGGGATGAGTATCCCGAGCGTCCCGCCCGCAGCGACCGACGCGGTTGACAGGCTGTCGTGGTAGCCGAATTTGCGCATTGATGGCAGAGCGACCTGCGACATGGTGGCGGCCGTGGCCAGGGATGACCCCGAAACGGCCGAGAACCCGCCACATGCCAGAATGGTCGACATCGCCAGCCCGCCGGGCAAGCGCCCTACGACGGCATAGGCCGCGCGATACAGATCGTGTGCCATACCGCTTTGTGCGATCAACATGCCCATGAAGATGAACAGTGGGATGACAGAGAGCGCATCGTTCTGGGTGACATCCAGAATCGAGTCAGCGGCTGGCCCCAGCCCAGCTGACCAACGCCAATCGCGCAGAATGACAAATCCGATTGCACCCACCAGCCCCATCGCAATGCCAATCGGCACGCGCACCAAGACGAAGCCAATCACAATGGCGAAAGCGATCAGGGAAATGGTCATGCCCGTCCGCCTCTCAAGATGCGGATCACGCATTGCAGCGCGAGCAACAGACCCGTCACGGTCACCACCGCGGCGATGAAGTAGACCAGCGGGTATTTCGGCAGAAACAGAAGTTCGGTCGTGATGCCACGGCTCAGCACCTTTTCAGCCCGCGCGAAGAGCCAATAGCCCATGGTCAACAGTGCAAATGCGACCAGCAGTGCAATAAGGCGATCCCGCCAGAAGCCTGCGCGCTCACTGAAGAGGCCGTCGAGTAGGTCGACATCGATTTGTTCGCCGCGAAGTGTCACGACCGGGAAAGCCAGGAAAATTGAAAGTGCGAGCAGGATTTGCGCGATGTCTTGTCGCCCGAAAATCGGCGCGTTGAACATATCACGACCGATGACCTCAACAACCGTCAGGATCATGATCGAGA
>JBCBGX010000274.1:0-2357 GCA_038526325.1 Pseudomonadota bacterium
GTAATTGCCAAAACTGACTGTGTCGGTGTCGAATACGACGTTGTTGGTGGGCTAGATGCGATGGGCTTTGTGCTTGGGGCTGCAATAGCCGCGCGGTCAGGCGTTGGGTTCTTGCCGATCCGCAAAGCAGGAAAGCTATGTGTCGACACCGACAAAGTCAGTTTTGGCAATTACTCTGGGCGCACGCAGGACATGGAAATGCGCAAACCAGCCTATGCGACAGGCACAAGGGTTTTGCTGGTAGATCAATGGGTAGAAACAGGTGGCACAATGGATGGCGCAATCCGGCTGGTCGAACGCCAAGGCGGCGTTGTAGCCGGGCTTTTGGCCATCGCTATAGAAGAAAACGAGCGCACCAACGGCTACCGCAAGGCCTATCCCTGCATTTCAGCGGTTGTCCCGGGCTCTCGCTGGCAGGCGGAATGCAACGCCCAGACACTCACTAGCTTTGACAGCTATAAGCCCGAAATCGCTTTTCCGTTCTGACTGGCTAACTGGCCAATACGATAAACTCTAATGGTCCCGGAGCGACCCCTTGACCGTTCACCGGGGTCATATCCTGAGGACAGGCGGACATCACGGCAATGATCTCATTCTCAGCCCGCAAGGAAATCTGATCACCCGCGCGCGCCACAGGTGGTTGAAAGCTGGTTGATCCATCCACGGACAGGGGGACATTCATCCAGATGTTAAACGGGGCTGGGATCAATGGCGCTTTCAAACCGATGGCCATCAAGGCAATGCGCAAATTGTCGGCGCAATTGTCGTGGTAGCCGTCACACCCAAGCTCGCGATACCGCGCATGATCGCAACATGCGATGACCGTGTCATGCACACCAGGTGATGTATCTTCGGTGATCGTCAGTAAGGGTGCTCGCTGATTGCTCACCAAAGTATCGCCAACACGTGGGAAAATCGACCCCAGAGACGTGTGCAAATGTGCCATCGACAGATGCTCATTTAGGTTATCTGACGAGAAGGCAAAGAAATCGCACACCTGATGGCCGCTTGGATTGGTGATGCTTAAAACCTGCCCCTTCGACAACCGGATTGCGATGCCGCAGCGGGCGGGGATGGTGACCCTGCGCCCGATATCTGCGACACCGTTGCTTGAAACAGCGATCTTGAGAGTGTCGTTAGAACCATCTGGAATTGAGACGTCGTGACTTGCCATACCCACTCCTATTCCAAGATCGACCGTGCTGTTTACCCGCCGACGATATTGTGCTCCGGACCATATGGGAAGCCGGTGATATTCTCGTTTCCGTCCTCAGTTATGATCAAAATATCGTGTTCGCGGTAGCCGCCGGCGCCTGGATGTCCTTCGGGGATCGTCAGCATCGGCTCCATAGAAATTACCATGCCGGGTTGCAGGACCGTGTCGATGTCTTCTCGCAACTCAAGTCCTGCTTCGCGGCCATAATAGTGGCTAAGGACGCCGAATGAATGGCCATAACCAAACGTGCGATACTGCAGCAAGTCTCGTTCAGCAAAGAACTGGTTGATGTTGTTGGTAACTTCCGCACAAGTCACGCCGGGTTTGAGCAGGCTCATCCCATATTCGTGGGCGGCAACATTTGCTTCCCAAATTGCTAAGCTTGCGGGGTCGATGCTTTCAACAAACAAAGTTCGTTCCAAAGCAGTGTAGTAACCAGAAATCATTGGAAAGGTATTGAGGCTTAGAATATCCCCCCGCCGCAGCTTTCGACCCGTTACAGGATTATGAGCGCCATCGGTGTTAATCCCAGACTGAAACCAGACCCACGTGTCACGGTATTCCGCGTCAGGAAACCGCCGGGCGATTTCTAACTCCATGGCGTTTCGGCCAGCCATCGCCACGTCTAACTCTCGCACACCTGCTTTGATTGCTTCGCGGATCGCATATCCTCCTACGTCCGCAGTCGCAGCACCGGCGCGGATAATTTCAAGCTCAGCTGGGGACTTATGAAACCGCTGAGTCATTGTTGCGGGCGCAATGTCGATAGATCGCTTTGGCGTAAGGAAATCTTCCAGCAGCGCCTTTTGCGCAATCGAGATATGATCTGCCTCAAACCCTATGACTTTGCCACGACCCGTGACGGACAGAATGGCCCACCAATAGTTATCTCTTTGCCAATCGGTGTAGGTGATGCTGTCACCAAAACTCCGACGCCAGGGTTGTGCTGCATCGATCCCCGCACTGATCGTTACGGACTCTTCTGCTGTAACGATAAGCGCGTAAGGGCGACCAAAGGCACAGTACAGGAAACCAGAATAATAGGCCACGTTGTGCATAGACGTTAGAACACAAGCGTCCACTTCGTTCTTATCCATAATCGCGCGCAAGCCTTCGAGCCGCGCTTCATACTCGGTATCGG
>JBCBGX010000275.1:0-2352 GCA_038526325.1 Pseudomonadota bacterium
CAGACAAGCCAAAGCCCAAAGCCGCCTTTGGCCCCAGTGTTTGGTTTTCCCTATCGGAAGGGCGCAACCAAAACGCCTCACCCCGCCATCTTTTGCCGATGGTGTGCAAGGCGGGCGACCTAACAAAATCCGACATCGGCGCCATCCGCATCGGTGATGATCTGTCCTATATTGAGATCCGCGAAGACCAGGCGGACCATTTCCTTGCGGCGATTGGCCCTGGCATGACAATCGAGGGCACCAAGGGTGTTACGCGTTTAGAAGGGCCGCCAGACCTTCCCGCATTCAAGCGATCGAAACCAAAACAAAGGTCAGGTGCGAAACCGCGCCACCGCAAAGGGGAGGCCACCCCAATAGATTGGGATGATGCGGCACCGCCGCGCAAACGCAAACCGAAACCTGCAGATCGTAAATCCACACAGAACCCCGCCCCGACCCGCGAGCGTGATCCCGAAACCCATGCCCCATTGAAAAAGCGTGGAAAAGGTGAGGATGCCGCAGCGGACACAACGAAGCCTCGCAAAGATGGGACATCAAAACCGCGCAAGGACAAGAAAGGTCCGAAGGGACCACCGCCGCCAAAAGGCAAGCCAAGCAGCAAAAAGAACCGGGCCCGGGCGGCTGCAAAGAAAGCTGCGCGTGGTGGGAACGCCGTTCCGAAGCGAAAGTAGGCAAGGCGGAACGAAACATGGTAAGGTCGCGCCCGTCCTATCGCATGAGACTTAGGTATCGCTAAATCTTTTCCAATCGGCGAAACGGGTCTGTCGCGCGGATCCATCTGTGTCGCAGGCCCCAAACCACCAGATGACCGCCGATCGTAAACACCACAAACCCGCCGATAAGTAGCGGTTGAAGCAAAGACCACTCTGCCGTTTTCAGGACCACGCTAGACCCCAAAGCCAATCCGGCAGTCCAACAGAAAACCGAATTTACCGCGATCTGTGTCACTGTTGCCAACCGCCATGCCGGAAGGTCAAACAGGGGGCTGCCCACAGAACGCTCCATAACCGGCATCACATACCGCCCAATCGCGCGGGCGTTGATCAGCATGAAAGTCATGACATAGAGCTTTACAAACAGTTTCGGCGAAACCTCCGCCCAAGCAAATCCCGTCCGGATGTACACCAGCGCCATCCCAGTGATCCACAGCCCACCAAATGCCCCCATGATCCACATGTGAATGTCATGCAGGGCAGTGACGTCGGCCTCTGTGATTTGCTGATCCATTGTTCGCATTGTGCGCAAATCAAAATACAGACCTGTGCCCATACCTGCCGCAAAACACAGCAAATGCATGGCCCGGATAAGATCGACCAGGGTGTCCGACATGTCTAAGGGTTGGTCCTTTGGCGCAGCAGATGTCGCTAAACAAGCCATGGAAGGCGCCGTCAATGTGGCGCATTTGCGGCGAGATTGGTGCGTATGCGTTTAGGTCGCCCGAAATTGGTCTAAGAACTGTGCAATGGCTTCGGTCGGAAGGCTCAGTTCTGTCGGGTAGTCCGATGTCAGGATCTTCGCCAAATCCGCGCTGTTAACACCGCGGGCGACCGTTGGCAGGCCTGTTTCCTTCCCGATGTCACGCGCCCGGTTATCGATCGTTGTGATCAGCACCCGCCGCCCGTGACGGAGGCCTCGAATACCGCCATGCAGACGGGTTCCGACCACATCCACATCAGTGTTGGTGAGCAGGTCGTCGTAGGAGACCAAGTTCGGCGGGACGATTTGTATGTCGTCAGTTGAGGTGATGCTTTTAAGGTATGCGAGGTCCCGCAGTTGTTGGGGCCAGAAGTAAATCCTGTCGTAGCATTCTCGTAACGTGTCGATGAAAGGGCCGTCAGCGGAATGAGCCTTGTGCATGGTGAGCGTAAAGCAGGCGGCTGGAGCTTTGCCCGCGGGAACCTGCGGGTTGGCAACCCGATACCGCCACAATGTGGGGCAAGATGTATTTGCAGCGTTGATCCCCACCGCCTCCAGCAGCTTACGGCCCGTCTCATCCCGTACCGAATGTGTAAATTGCGAGGATAAGAGGCGTTTGAGCAGTCGCGCTTGTCTGGGTTGAACCGTTTCAAAATCTTTGCTTGCGCCAACGCCAAACATTACGACTTTGCCTTCCAGCGCAGCAAGGTCACGTCGCCCGACTTCCCAGACAAAGTGCCCGCGCCGCTGATACTTGGCGGTCAGCGCATTGGTGCCAAGAAGAAGAACGATGTCAGCACTTTCGACCAATGCGCGCCCATAATGACCCAAGCCATCATGGCTTGATGATGTTGAAATATAGGCGTCTCCGAATAACTCACTTACAAAGTGGCGAACCTCAGAGACGATGATCTCATCACCAACGTTGTCGGAGGC
>JBCBGX010000276.1:0-2322 GCA_038526325.1 Pseudomonadota bacterium
CTTCATAAACTGCATTTGCGTGCTCCTAGTCGCGAATTAGCGGCAAACCATTACCAGCGCAGAACCTTCGATCGCCCACTCACTGTAGCAGGCATAGGAGTACTCTGCCTCTGTATCGTAGTGATACCATTCCAGCGTTGCGTCGCCGCGCGCATCGGCAGCTTCGACGATCCGGGGCCACATGGGTTCACCCGTTAGATCCTCGACCTCGACGTAGGAGGCTGCCAGCAACTCCGGCTCCCGGTTGTCGCCAACAATGATGCCTTCTTCAAACAGGTGAATGCCAAGAACTGAACTTGAGAATGGCATTGATGGATCATGCATTGCCGCGATACCCGCATCCATGCCGTTCGTCTTGACGATATCTGACAACTGACCGGCGATTGCGCGGGCTTCCTCTGCCGTGCCGAAATCGCCTGCGATGACCGGCGATCCAAAACACAGGCACGTTGCTGTGACCAACGACTTTGCTTTCATGTGAGTCCCTCCATAAATCAAGCAGTCGCAAGACTACTTTGGCGGAACTAAGAAACTGTGAACGTCACTTTTGAGGCGCTGGATCGTCGCTTCAGCGGCGCGCCCAAATTGTCATCCAAAAAAACAGCCCGCATGCAAGGGGCCTCACAGAACGAAACCCCTTTCCAAACGCACGAATCCCCCCTATACGGCGGGCTTCATCGGGCTCGGACACCCTTGGAGGCGGGCCCCTACATCAAAGGAATAGACTATGGCTGGAAAGATCCCAGATCTGAACGCCACGGTACGCGCGGGGACAGGCAAGGGGGCCGCCCGCCAAGCTCGCCGCAACGGCGACGTACCTGGCATTGTATATGGCGGTGGGGCAGACCCACAGGCGATTAACATCCCCTTCAACTACCTGCTGACAATGCTGCGCAAAGGCCGCTTCATGTCCACGCTCTTCAACCTGAAGATCGAAGGCCAGGAAGACGTCCGTGTGATTTGCCGCGGTGTGCAGCGCGACGTGGTCAAAGACTTGCCCACTCATATCGACCTGATGCGCCTGAAGCGTACCAGCCGCGTGAATATCTTTATCCCGGTTGAGTTTCTCAACGCCGATACATGCCCCGGCGTGAAAAAAGGCGGTGTTCTGACTGTTGTCCGGAACGAAGTTGAGTTGGACGTTTTGGCAGGCGATATCCCTGAAAGCATCGTTGTGGACCTGGCTGACGTTCAAATGGGTGACACGATTTCGATCAGCGGCGTTACGCTGCCGGAAGGCGCAAAGCCAGTCATCACCGATCGTGATTTTGTCATAGCCAACATTTCGGCACCGCGTGCTGTCCTGGCCGATGATGAGGACGAAGGCGGGGATGACGTTGCCGCGGATGAAATACCAACCGCAAGCGACGACGCAGAAAGCGAAGACGCGTAATCGCCGCGACATGCATGCTTCAAAGGGCATCCTTAGGGGTGCCCTTTTTGTTTTGACATCACATCACGTTGTGCGCCTCATGATGTGCTATGCATTCGCCGTGGACCGCTCGCTTGCATATGATTTCCGCCGTGTTGGCTGGGCTGACCTTTCTCAACTTCAGTCCTGGGAACAACAGCCCCATGTGCAAGAGTGGTGGGATAGTGATGACCCGATTGACGCACAGGATCTGGCTGACCCGCGCTGCGCGTTATGGATCGTATCTTACAAAGGACGCCCTTTTGCGTTCTTACAAGATTACACCGTTCATGGCTGGCCAAACCACCCCTTCGCCGATCTCCCAAAAGGTACGCGCGGCATTGATCAGTATATCGGAGAGCCCGATATGCTGGGAAAAGGGCACGGGACCGGGTTGATCCAACAAAGGATGGATGTGCTTTTTCATGAAGGTGCGCCGATGATCGCCATCGACCCGCACCCTGATAACGCACGAGCAATTGCCGTTTACCGAAAACTTGGCTTTGCGCCGATGGGCCCACCACAAAAGACTGAATGGGGACCGATTTTGCCGATGGTCGCCAGACCCTAATCAAGTAGCATGAATCTGGCGCTGGTGCTGCGTTGCGGCATCAGCTAGATTGCAATTATGAAGCTACTTGTTGGTCTTGGCAATCCAGGTGCGAAATACGCGCATAACAGGCACAATATCGGGTATATGGCGCTTGACCAAATCGCGGCGGATCACGGCTTTTCCGCCTGGCGATCAAAATTTCAGGGGGTCATCGCTGACGGGCGCTTTGGATCAACAAAGGTGACCCTTCTAAAGCCAGAGACCTTCATGAACAAATCCGGCCAATCGGTGGGTGAGGCTATGCGATACCTCAAGCTCGAACCGGCGGACGTCATTGTGTTTCATGATGAGATTGACC
>JBCBGX010000277.1:0-2283 GCA_038526325.1 Pseudomonadota bacterium
TGGGGTCGATCCCCAGCGGCGTTCTAATCGCAAGGATGATGAACCTTGGGAATCTACGCGAGATCGGATCGGGCAATATAGGCGCGACCAATGTCTTGCGGACGGGCAATAAGAAAGCGGCCGCGCTGACGCTTCTCTTCGACGCTTTGAAGGGCGCCATTGCGGTTTTGTTAGCGGCCCGCATGGCCGGAGACGGCGCGGACCAGATGGCTGCTGTCGCCGCACTGGTTGGACATTGCTTTCCAGTTTGGCTGCGGTTTAAGGGCGGTAAAGGAGTGGCCACTTATTTCGGCGTGATCTTTGCAATCGCTTGGCCGATGGGGGTAGCGGCCGCTGTTATCTGGCTGAGTGTTGCTGCGATCAGTCGCTATTCGTCTGTGGCGGCGTTGGTTGTGGCGGGCTGGCTGCCGCTTGTAATGATGTTTACAGGCTACAGCGCGTATTTCTTCTTGGGCGTCGCTTTGGGTCTATTGGTCTATCTCCGACATCTGGGCAATATCACACGCCTGAAGGCCGGGACAGAAAACAAGATCGGGACGAAGACCGGATAATGGGGTGACAAAGCCTTGACTATTTCCTATATCCTGATATTTCTGAAAAAA
Source organism: Pseudomonadota bacterium (assembly GCA_038526325.1). Taxonomy (GTDB): domain Bacteria; phylum Pseudomonadota; class Alphaproteobacteria; order Rhodobacterales; family Rhodobacteraceae; genus Yoonia. The sequence continues at coordinate 603 of JBCBGX010000277.1, forward strand.
CAGAAATTTCGGAAACCACGATGCAACTGACACCTTCGATGCAAGACTTTATCCTCCACTGGGGCGAGATGGGCACCAAATGGGGTGTGAACCGGTCGGTCGCCCAAATTCATGCGCTGTTGCACTTGTCACCCAAACCCTTGGCGGCTGATGAAATCTGTGAGGCGCTAAACCTCGCGCGGTCGAACGTGTCGACGGCATTGAAAGAGCTGCAGGGGTGGAAGCTGGTCAGCGCAAGCCGTGATCTGGGCGACAGGCGCGACAAGTTTCATTCGATCCGCGACATGTTCGATCTGGCCAATGTGGTGATCGAAGGGCGGCGGAACCGTGAGTTCGCCCCGACAATTGCAGCACTTGAGCGTGTGGCAAAGGACGCGCAAGACGATCAAACACCACAGCAGATCAAAGCGCGGATGACCGAGACACTGGAAACCATGCAGATGTTCGACAGCTGGTACAACGATGTCGCCCGCCTTCCGCGCAGTGTGCAAATGGCTGCGCTGAAACTGGGTGGGCGGATCGCGCGGTTCTTGCCGAAATCAGACTAAAAAATTTGCCTAGGAGTTTCTGAAATGACAGAAATATCGAAAATTAATGAACGGAAGAAACTGCGTTATTCGATCAATCCGATAGCATTTGTGATTGCTCTGCTCCTCGCACCTTTGTTGGTCACTTTGCTCAGCTTTTGGACCATCATTGGTCTTTTCGCGATTTATTTTGGCCTATTGCCCTACCTGATCGTCGGCACACCCATACTGATCTGGGCAGTTGGCCGTATCAAACCAACCTTTGGCGCGTACGCCTGCCTTGGTTTGTTCGGAAACGTCGCCATGGGCATTGCTGGTTTTCTGATCATGGCACCGCAGATTGGACACGAAGACGCAATCACTAGCGTTCTCTTCCTTGCCGGCTTCGGGTTCATCTTCGCCCCGCTCTATGCCGGTGCGTTCGGGTCGCTTTATGCGGCCTTTCACCCAAAAATCCGCATCCTCCAAACCTAAGAAAGGACATCAAATGTCACTAATCGTCCCCACATTCTTCATTGCTGCTGGTCTTGCACTGGCGGCACTGTCTTTCATGATCTTCAAGATTGGCGACGCGCTGACCGCCTGCCCCGTAACTGGGCGCGCAGCCCGAGCCGGTGCGTTGACCATCGTCACTGGCTTTGTCGCCATTGGTGGTGGCGCCGTTCTAATGATCGCAGCGGCCGTCTTTATGAACCTCGGTAGCTTGCAATACGAAGGCATGCTCGGCGCACTCGGTCTTTCTATTCTATGCCTTGGCCTTGGTTTCACCCAGGCGGTTGCAACGCTCAGAGATGTTGTGACCCAAGCGGCCAATCAGGCGGACACCGCAGCCTAATAGCTATACTCTGCATAAATCCGGGTCAGATCCCCGCCCCAATCTCCGTGATAATGGGCCAAAAGCTCATCGGCAGGGGTCTGGCCGCTTTCAATCGTCTCTTTCAGCGCGTTTAGAAAGTGCGTCTCATCCGGGACCATCCCGCCTGCGCCAGGCATAGCGCGGGCTTTCAGCCCGGCATCGGAAATAGCGACAACCTCGCGCGCAAGATCGTGCATGTTGATACCGTCTACCTTCGCTTGCAACCCATCGACCGATGCTGCGATACGTAACGCATCGCGCTGTTCTGCCGTCCAGCCTTTGCAGAGGTCCCATGCAC
>JBCBGX010000278.1:0-2278 GCA_038526325.1 Pseudomonadota bacterium
CCGATATCGTGCGCACGGGCGAAAACGATTTCTTCGTGCTCGAAGACAACGCGCGCACGATATCGGTGCCGACAATATGGGTGTACACTCCACCGGGTGGGGTAAAGTCGATCATCTGCGGCAGGAACGCATCGTTTTCGGCGATCAGGCGTTTGGGCACAATCCCGGCGCTTATGATCTCTTGCCGGTTATAAAGATCATGCAGAAACGCGTTGATCCCGCGCACTCGCTGGTCGATGCCTTTGGCCAACTTGGTCCATTCGGTATTTGACAGGATCCGAGGCACCAGATCGAAAGGGATCAACCGTTCCTCGGCATCGCTTTGGCCATAGACGTTGAATGTGATGCCCGTACGTCGAAAAAACGCCTCGGCCTCTTTTGATTTGGTGCGCAGGCGTGTGTTGTCCTGATCTGCGAACCAATCGTGGTACACGCGATATGGTGACCGGACACCGCTGTGACCCTGCAATTCATTGAAAAACTCAGCTTCATTACCCATGACTTGACGATAACGGGCGCGAATGGATTTACAAGTCAGCCCCTTCCATCACCCAACAGGTGACCATCTGGTTTGCGCGTTCTTTCATCTGCGATGGCCGGGTGATGACTAAAAACGCGCCGTCCGCAATGCGCCTGTCATCCTGCACTGTACCAAACAGGACAGCGCTACTGGACGTAAAGCTGTATCACCGTTTTTGATTGATGCAGGAAGAGGACATGCGCATGCGCGAATTCGCAAGACAAGCCATGACAATAAAAGCATTTTGTGTGCATTATGAGCGCTGATCTTTTGGGTGCCCGGCCAGCATCGTCTTTTGTTGATGGCCTCTCAGGGCTGCGAGGCAGCGACAACATGGCGTTGCAGCATGACCGTCTGTTTGGTCAAACCGAAGGCGGCGGCGTGCCGACCAATACCCTTGATGGGCTGTTTCGTGCGGCACAAAACAACAACGCCGAGGCTGTTTCTGTCCTGCTGCAATACACCAGCCATCAGTCGCGGGACACCAGAGACTTTGCCAAATCCAGCATAGCGGAACTCTATGGAAAGGCGCCGCGCCTTGTGGGCGAGATGGCGGGTGAACTTGTCAAAGTCTATGGTGCCCAGCAAAAGACTAACTCTGCTTCCGACATTTTCAGACAAGACAGCATGGCCTTTGTGTCCATGCTGAGCGCGCAATATGAAAACCGCAATGGCAACACCGGCCAAAGCCCCTATGGGCAGGCAAAGGACGTATTGCGTCAATTCGTGTCACAGCATTCATTGGATTTTGAATCGTCAGATGTGGATAGGCTTTTGGCATCGTCCAGCCTCGTAGATCTGCGCGAGTTGAATAGCCACACACAATTGCTGTCAAATCAGCCTGTTGAGCATATGGGCGCGCATAAATTAGATACTGCAAGTAAAACGGACGCCGGAAAGGCGTGGCGCGGTTTTGTCAATGACCTGCGCGGGCAAATCGCGCAATCGGATGGCCGCACGCGGGTCGCGGCCGTGCTCGATCAAGATCACTTTGTATCGGTTGTTCTGTCTGACAAAATGATCGCAATCCTGGACACACGTCCGAAGCCAAATGGCGAGCCGCTGGGGACGACTTTAAGAGAACACTTGGCAGAAGCTTTGCCTGAAGCCGACGTCATTGAGCTTAATCAAGAGCTACAAGAGTTCGAAGAAGGTCGACGGCAGGGTTTTCCCAACGGCTGTGCGGTCTTGAATGTCGCTTTGCACCAGTGGCTGAGCGACGAGGTGGCGCGGTCGCCGGAAGGCGAAAACCGTCATCCTATTGAGCTCGTGCTGCACTTTTCAGATCACACCCAAAACCTCTCTGACGCTGAAAAGCAGGAATTGAATGATGTTACTCGGCTCAAACTGTTCAGCGACTACGCCGCCGATGCCTTTGCGCGCGGTGGGACGGGGGTGCCCTCACCGTACTGTTGATGATATTTGGGCGCAGCATTCCAGCGCCTTCGGCGCGTTGTAGATGCACCTGATGACTGACATCGGGCGGGTGACCTTATCCGGTGGACCCGTGACAAAAAAGACATCATACGGATTGCGTCTGACGCAAAGCCATTCGAAACCAATGGTTTGTGGAGATGTTGGGTCAACGGTGCGCGCGACCGACACTCAGAATGTATCCACCCTAAACCTTGGATCTTTGTAGTAGGCACGCGCTATTGATACCAAACGCGCCTGCGGTTCAGTGGCGGCTTCAATGTCGGAATAGCCTTCAAGCGCCTCTTGATAGGCTGACCGGGAAATGGGGCCAAATTGTCCATC
>JBCBGX010000279.1:0-2269 GCA_038526325.1 Pseudomonadota bacterium
GTATCGAGCTTTCCCGCGTTTATTCAGCCAAGCCAAAACTCACATTGCGGGACCGTCATACTAGTACCGGCTTGCAGGTCTAACGTGGCTGACGAGATAGAACTACGGGGGGCCTAAGCTCGCCTACTCACCAGCCATTCTCCACGTGAGTTGCGAACAGACTTCATGCGGACTCTCCAGCCTTTGGATTTTCGGCCTTCGCTGACGAAGCATCGGTTCGCATCTGCGGCAGTTTCCTTGTCGCGGTGGGGCGCATGTCATCGAAGCAGCCGTTCGACAGCGCGGATTTGGCCCAAACCGAAACTGTAAATTCGCTGCAGTTAGATCCGACAACTCAGACGCGGACTTTGCTGACCTTGGTTTTTCCATCTTTGCTTACGCAGCATTCTTTTGCACGTGCGGCGTTGTGACCGCTGCCTCGCACCTGCTTTCACCCGACCGGTCGTTCAAAGATAAGACAAAACCCGGCTCCTAAAAATCCCTTTTGCCCAGACCATTATCAATCACTAGGGCGCGGAAACGGCGCGCATAGTGAATTGGCTCTCCCGTGACAGTATCTCTATCTCACCCGAACACCAAACCTCCGTCAACGACGAGGTTTTGGCCAGTCACGGCGCGTGCCCAGGGACCCGCAAAAAACAAAGTCGCGTCTGCGGCCTCTTCCGGGGTCACCACCGAGCGCAGGGGCGTAACGCCCGCGATGTAGTCAAAGACTTCCTGCGGTGTTGAAGCACTGGCATCGGTCGTCCTTAGCAGACCCCCGGATACCATGTTGACTGTAATGCCTTTTGGCCCGAGCTCGGCCGCCATGGTGCGCGTCAACGCGAGCAGAGCAGCCTTTGCAGAGGTATAATCGTGATAGGGCACGACAGGGTTTTGGAAGAGGTTCGTGCCGATCGTGACAACCCGCCCAAAGCCCGCATCCGCCATCCTCGGAGCGGTGGCTTGGATGACATTCAGCGCGCCCAGCACCGCAGTGCTGTGTTGTGAGAGCATTTCAGCGGCGCTTAGGGTCTCGACGGTGGACCGCGCATCCCCGTTGAAGCTGTAGTCAGCCAGGGCGTTGTGAATGACGGCCGTAATCGGGCCAACCGCCTTCTCTGCATGCTTGACCATCTGCTTTACTGCGTCGGCATCTTGTACGTCGGCCTGCAAAGCAACAGTACGATCCCCCAAGTCAGTCGCAAGTTCTTCTGCAGCCGCTTTGCTGTTGCGATAGTTGATCACCACCCGCGCACCTTCTCGGGCGAATGCCCGCGCGATTGCGGCACCCAATCCCCGGCCCGCGCCTGTCACCAAGACGGTCTGTTCCTTTAGGGCCTTACTCATGTTTTTTCCTTCCAAAGATTGTAGAAATGATGGACCGGCCCGTTACCTCGTCCGACTGTCAGGAGATCAGCCGCAGCAATTGCGCCTGAGATGTACTGCTTCGCTGCGGCAACGGCCGCACTTGGCACCAGACCTTTGGCGAGCTGCGCTGCAATCGCTGACGACAGGCTACAGCCTGTGCCATGCGTATTCCTGGTTTGCATGCGCGCAGCTTCGAACCAGTGGAGATGTATGCCATCCCACAGAACGTCGGGGCTTTGGTCCCCGTTCAGGTGGCCGCCTTTCACCAGCGTGACATTTGGACCCAAATCCGACAGATCGCGTGCATGGGCGGCCATTGCGTCGCGGGTGGCAGCTTCGCGTCGGTTCAGCAGACGCGCGGCTTCTGGCAGGTTTGGGGTCAAGACCGTGGCCAGGGGCAACAGTGACACGCGCAATGCCTCCATCGCATCGTCTTGCAACAGCGGCGCGCCACCTTTAGCGACCATCACCGGATCAAGCACGATTGGGATGTCTTGATGATGAGACAAGGCCTGCGCAACCGCTACTGCGATCTCTGAGGTTGCGATCATGCCGACCTTAACGGCATCTATGCGGACGTCGGCAAAAACGGCGGCGATCTGTGCCTTGACGAACGACGGTGCGATCAATTCGACGCCGCTGACGCCTTGGGTATTCTGCGCGGTCAAAGCCGTTATGGCCGCCAATCCATACACTCCGTTGGCTGCAAAGGCCTTCAAGTCAGCCTGGACACCAGCACCCCCGGAAGGGTCGGAACCAGCAATGGTCAGAACGTTTCTGATCATATCGAAAGTCCAGCTGTTGTATTCAAAGCATGGCTGAGGTTGTCGCCGTGGTTTCCGCGATTTGTGGTCAACCCCATCCGGAACGCGCAGCGCACAACCTCAGCCATGCTTTGAATACAACAGCTGGACTTTCG
>JBCBGX010000280.1:0-2257 GCA_038526325.1 Pseudomonadota bacterium
GGTTCAACGTCCGTCGCCCCCCGCCTGGGCGTGGCCAGACCTCTGAAAACATCTCAGACACCATGCCCACAACCGCGGGCACCTGGGTAACATTCGACACCCAGACCGGTCTAAACTGCCGCCGGAAAAAGATTAAAAAACAGGTCAATCCATAAAGCACCCATGACAGGCTTTTGGAGCGCTCATTCGGATCCACCATCACAAGGCCCAAATGCAGCACATCGGTCGGATGCGGAGACGTTTCCAGTTCCATGATTGCCAGCGCATTGAAGGCAACAGGCGTGCCATCCTTACGAGACACCAACGTGATCACGACCGCCTCCATCGCTTCCTTTCTGCCGGAGAACACGCCGTATGTCAGGGTGCCCGCATTCAGCGTGCGGGATGCGACAACGCGCAAACGGGTGCTCAGGTCATTAAGCGCTGCAGCATCCATCCAGCGCCCGGGACGTTCCACAATCCGCACGACGTAATCCGGGCCAGACCGCAAAGTCACGTCCAAATACCGCCGTCCAAAGGTCTTGAAAATTGTCCCGATCAAATGATGCGCCTATCCTTACCCGCGCAAGATTAGGCAGGCTGTTGGGCAGGCACAAGGTCATGAGAGGCAGACCTTAAACGTAACGGTTCACGAGGTTCTCCAGTCGCTCTTGCCGACCTGACCGGGGCTGGGGGTTCATGTTGTCACGTAGAACTCGATCATGACAATGGTCCAGCGTCGCTTGGGTCAATAGTTCCTTGCCCTCAGGCGTATCCCAGCCTGCATAACGTTGAGCGCGCGCCGCCTCCAACGTCCCATCTTCCAGCAGCGATGCTGCCGCTTTTAACCCGGCCGCGCAAGCATCCATACCGCCGACATGGGCCAGAATAAGATCCTCGGGATCGAGACTTTGACGGCGCAGTTTTGCGTCGAAATTCGTCCCACCCGTGGTAAACCCACCAGCGCGCAGCACTTCGTAATAGGCTAATGCCATCTCGGGCACGTTATTTGGAAACTGGTCGGTGTCCCAGCCTGACTGATAGTCATTCCGGTTCATATCGATGGAGCCCAAAATGCCCAATTCCCGCGCCAGTGCCAGTTCATGTTCAAATGAATGCCCGGCCAGAATGGCATGACCCTGTTCGATGTTGACCTTTACTTCACCTTCCAGCCCGAAATCCTTCAGGAACCCATAGACTGTCGCAACATCGTAGTCATATTGATGCTTCGTCGGCTCCTGAGGTTTCGGCTCAATCAGGATTGTGCCCTTGAACCCCGTCTTGTGCTTGTAATCGACGACCATCTGCAGCATCCGACCCGCCTGCTGGCGTTCGCGACCCATATCGGTGTTGAGCAGGGTCTCATACCCTTCCCGCCCCCCCCACAGGACATAATTCTCGCCACCCAGTTTCAGGGTCGCATCCATGCAGGTCTTGATCGTGGCCGCCGAGAACGCAAACACATCAGGGTCAGGGTTAGTCGCAGCCCCGGCCATAAAGCGTTTGTGGGAAAACAGGTTGGCTGTCCCCCAAAGCAGTTTCACCCCGGTCGCCTCCATCTTTTCTGCAAAGATATCAACGATTGCTTCAAGGTTCTTCGTGCTGTCGGCAAATGTGGCACCTTCTGGCCGCACATCCGCATCGTGAAAACAGAAATAGGGCACGTCCAGGATCTGGAACATCTCGAATGCCACATCAGCCTTCAGACGCGCCGCGTCCATGTTGTCGCCAAACCAGGGCCGGTCAAAAGTCTGCCCGCCAAACGGATCGCCGCCCGGCCATGCAAAGGAATGCCAATAAGCCGCAGCAAAACGAAGATGGTCCTTCATCGCTTTCCCCAGCACGACCTCATCAGGGTTGTAATGGCGGAAGGCAAAATCGTTGTCGCTGTCAGGCCCTTCATAGGTGATTGTCGGGATCCCCTCGAAGAAATCGGTCATGTCAGTCCTTTCAATGCAGCGTAGCTGGCGCGATAACGGGCATGCGCATCTGCAAATGCGCCGGTCAACGTCGTATCTGGTTCAATCATCCGGTCAATCTGGGGCGCGGTTGCAATCTCGTTTCCTGCACCGGTGGCTGCCATCAATCCAAGGCGCGCCGCCCCAAAGGCTCCGCCAAAATCGCCGGCCACTGGCAATTCAATTGGTAGGTTGAGCGAGGTCGCAATGGTCTTTACCCAATAGTCGGACTTCGATCCGCCTCCGACAGCGATCAAGCGATTGATTTGCGTGCCTGTCGCCAACAAAGCGTCATAACAATCCCGGATCGCATGGGTCAC
>JBCBGX010000281.1:0-2209 GCA_038526325.1 Pseudomonadota bacterium
CTTGATCCGACGCCAGTCGACATTGAGATCGACGATATCGCGCATGGTTTGGCTTTTGTGGCGCGCTGGAACGGTCAGACAAAAGGTGATTTTGCCTATTCTGTGGCGGAACATTCGCTTCTTGTCGAAGAGATATTTTCATACCAGTACCCAAATGCAGCAACAAAATGGGCATTGGCAGCATTGTTGCACGATGCACCCGAATACGTCATCGGTGATATGATAAGCCCGGTAAAGGCTGCTGTCGGACCGAATTATGGCGCACTGGATGATCGCCTGACCGCTGCGATCCACTTGCGCTTTGGTCTGCCTGCTGAGGTACCCAAATCAATCAAACGCCAGATAAAGCGCGCAGACCGGCTATCGGCCTGGTTGGAAGCCATCCAAATCGCAGGTTTCTCCAAGGGCGAAGCAAATAAGTTCTTTGGCAAACAAGATCCGGCGGTGACTGCGAGATTCCAAATAAAGCTTCGTCCCCCAATACAGGTTCGTGACGCGTTCAGGCAGCGGTATCAGGCCTTGATAGCCGCTCTGTAAGACCACACCAAAGTTTATAAATTGGCTCAACTCTAACTTAATCTATCCGTGACAGTGTCTTGTGGGTGAGACCTTTTAGGATCCCGGTGGATGCAATTCGTCAGATCAGTTGCGCATGGCGCGTTCGAATATATTTCGCGTGGCAACGCTGAACGGCTATGGATTCACTACGCTGTGGCCCTGATGGTTATTTTTGGTCTGCTTGTCGCGACGCAAATGGTCAATCGTGCGATTATTGAAAGAGGTACAGCCGTTGCCGAGGTTAACGGCACAAGCAGCAATCAAATCCTTTTGGGCCACGATGTTCTCATCTTGGCAGAAGCTACACTTTTTGAAGATAGCGATTATTCCGCTGCTCTGGCGGACGCCATAACAGCCTTCGAAAACGCCCATCAACAGGTTAAGCAGACAGACATCTGGTCCAAGGAGTTGCAGCAGCATTATTTCGCCAGTCCCGCGCCACTCGATATCGCGGTTGCAGATTTTGTAGATCTCGCGAGGCAATTGGATGGCGTTAGCCTGGCCGAGCAGCAGCAATTCCTGACCCAGTTGAAGGCCTCTTTCACTCGTGAAAAGTTAAAAGGTGCGTTGCTTGAAGCGACACACCTTATTGCTGTTGCGGGTCAGGCTGAATTGGATCGGTTGTCTAACTGGCAAAGAATGCTCATCCGACTTTCGGTCGTTCTGCTAATTATTGAGGTGTTGGTTATCTTTCTGCCTGCCCAGTTGATTGTTCGCTCGAATATACGGCAACTCAAGGCACAGGGGGATACTTTGCGGCGCTCGGAGGCGAGGTTACAAGAAGCGAATGGGCAGCTCGAACACCTCATAAATCACGACGCGCTGACAGGACTGCCCAATCGTGGATCGCTGATCACATACCTTCGTACAGTGCTAGCCGACAAGGATGCCGCCGAGATGGCTGTGTTATCGATTGGGCTGGACGGCTTTAAGTCCATTAACGACACCGCAGGTCACGAATTTGGTGATGATGTTCTTACCTGTGTTGCCTGTACGCTAAAGAGCTGTGTGGATGAGGATCATATTGTTGCACGGATTGGCGGCGATGAATTTGTGGTGATCTCTGATGAAGCCGCCAGCGCAGTGATCAAACGGATCCGTTCTTCATTTTCGGACCCGATACAAATACGGGGCCGCCGCCTGCCCATCGCAATGAGCATTGGCTTTCTTGAGATTTCGGACGGTCGTCAGGACCCGATTGGCGTGATGAGAGATGTTGGCCTTGCCATGCAGGTGGCCAAGAACCAGGGCGGCAATCGGACGCAGCGCTATGAAAGCCAGCTGCGTGAGGACATCGGCTCTATGCACCAATTGCAGTTGGACCTGACAGACGCGATCAAAAATGGCGAAATCGAACCTTGGTTCCAGCCACAGATCCGAATGTCAGACGGACGCCTGCACGGTGTTGAAGTTCTCGCACGCTGGCGGCATCCAACGCGCGGTCTGCTGACCCCAGACAAATTTCTTTCTGCCGCAGAACTATCGGGACAAATGGTTGACGTTGATCACTGTATTTGGCGCTCGGCAATGGATTATGCTCGGCAGTGGCAAGAAAGCGCAATCTGGCGTCCCTGCATATCGTTGAATGCGGCGCCCGACACGATCTCTGATCCTCATCTCATTGGACGCATTCTTTTGCAAATGCAGCAGA
>JBCBGX010000282.1:0-2204 GCA_038526325.1 Pseudomonadota bacterium
GTCAAAGGCACAAACACTTGTTTGTTATCTTGCGATAGCTTTGCTTGCGCCCGTTCTAGGGTCAAAAGGTTATTGGCATCGCGTTTGAGGCGACATTGGAGTGCGACGCCATCAGCCTGAACGGTGATCCGGTGATGTTCGAACAAGCCGTTCTCAACCTTATCAACAACGCCATGGTGCATGGCGGGGTGCAATTGACGAAAATTTGCCTCACTGCCCACGAGGTGCAGGGCATGCTTGAGATATCGGCATCTGATGACGGCAAGGGGATCGCACCCAAAGACTTTGACCGCGCATTGGGCCGCTTCAGCCAAGTTGGCCCCAGTGCGGGGTCAGGTCTCGGTTTGCCAATCGCCGCTGCCGTGGCCGAGGCCCTTGGCGGGGACATAGAGTTGCGCGATGAGGGTGATCGCTTCACCGTGACATTAGCCATACCGCACCCATCACCCGACTGATGCGAGTTGGATTAGAACGCTTAGAAAAATGATGTCTTTACATCACATTGGTGAACTTGCATGGCATTGAATTCTAAGGTGGCAGCAGTGACGCAAAAAAGTTGGACGGCGACGCCACTATTTGACGGCCAAGATCCAAGGCAGGGCTCGTAGATTGAGGCCACTTTTGGGTTGATATCTGGCGTATACCTACGTCCGCTAAGCGGCCAGTGTCGACATTTAGACCGTGGTCGTATGCGAGGCCGTCATGATGCCGAAACTGCCCACAGCAATCAGGCTGAGTGCCCAGACCACGTCCAGATTGAACCAGGTGCGCGATAGGAATTTCAGGCCCAGCCAGAAATACATGCCTGCCGCAAGCAGCCCGCCCGCCAATGTCATGGCGGCGGTGTGGACGGCGGCGACAAAGAAGGCCATGCCGATATTGCTGGCCATCAGGTCAGACGCCGCCTGATGCCCAGCATCCAGACTGCCGGGGGCGCAGAGGCCGAGGAAGATGGGCACCAGCATTAGCCCCGCGCCATGCGCCATCGCGGCAAGGAAGGACCAGAGGGCCAATTTCGAAGGCGGCACGCGGGCAAGGAAGCGCGGGTGTTTGCGGTTGATCAAAAGGTAGATGCCCAGACTGATCACGATCAGGCCCGCGCCAATGCGAATGTATCCTTCGTAATAGACCAACGTCACCATCAGTGAGAAGGGCAGCAGGATCGCGCACATGGCGATGAAATGGCCGCCCGCAAGTGCCAAAAGAGCACCGGGCAGGGCGGAGGTTTTCCGCTCCATCAACGCCGCCGACACCGCCAGCGGCCAGCCCATGCCGGGGTTCAGCCCGTGATAAAGGCCCGAGACGATGACGGCCCACCACAGGGCCGTCACTGTTGTCAGTTCAAACAAGGGTCACAAGTTCGGATAGCAGAAACTATCGGTCGAACAATCGCCCCCTTCGAGCCGGATCTGGTGGCTGCGATAGCCTTCCGGGAAGTCGACCCAGAAATCCTTGTTCAGGGTCAAACCACCGTTTTCGCCTACATCGGCCATGACCATCGCGGCACCCCGGTCGCCAGGATAGAACTGATCATCCCACGTAGAATAGAGCGAGTTGGTCCAGTAGACGCGCTTGCCGTCCCGGCTGATCTCGACCATTTGCGGGCCATAGCCAAAGTCTTTGCCATTGGGATGCTTGGTCTTTTTGACGATCCCGCCGATTTCGACCTTGCCAGCGAGCTTGGGGTTCATCGGGTCAGAGACATCATATTGATGCATCTCACCTAAGCCCCAGCAGGCGACGTAAAGGAAGCGGTCATCCAGGCTGAGGTCGATATCTGTGACCAGCGGTGGGCAAGCGCCAAAGCCCTTTAGCAGGTCCGGCAGGTCATCGGCATCGGCAGGGACCGGATCGATGGTAATGGTCTTTTTCGCCTGCCATTCACCGTTTTCATCGCGCCACCAGGTGAAGATCGCGCCTTGCAGGTTTGTGGTGTCGACCACAACCCCGCAGAACCCATATTCCTTGACCGGGTCATGGGCCGGACGAATTTCGAGCGCCATCTGGTGGTTTTCGCCCAAGTCAATGGACTTTGTCACCTTGCGCGCACGCAGGTCCCAGAAATGGATCGTGTGGCCGTATTTGTTGGACAGAAGATCCTCCGCCACGATCCCGTTTTCGAATTGCGGCGGCAGACCCCATTCGCTGCTGACCATATAGTCGCGCGGCAGGTTCCACCAGAAATCGTAATGCTTGTCCTGAAT
>JBCBGX010000283.1:0-2195 GCA_038526325.1 Pseudomonadota bacterium
GGGCTTTTTTGCCTCTTCACACACATAAGCGAGAGGACTGACAATTGAACTTCAAGAAAATTGCAACTTACACAGCTTGCGGTGTTGCTGCGCTGGCCGCCGCCAGCTTTGCCCTTCCCCGCCATGTAAGCATCGAACGCGGCGCTTTGATCGATGCAGCACCGGAGGCTGTCATTGAACTGGCCGCGTCCAACACCGGCTATCAGGCGTTCAACCCCTACAAGGACCTTGACCCGAACTTACAGGTTGAAATGTTTGGCCCGGCATCGGGCGTTGGCTCTGGTTTTTCGTTTGAAAGCAAAGACGGTGCTGGCCAACAAACGGTCGCTTCTGTCACCGCTGATCAGGTTGTCTTTGACCTTGACCTCGGACCGCTCGGCCAGCCGACCCAGGCGATCTCTGCGATTGCGATCGATGGCACGACCGAGGTGACTTGGACCATTGACATGGACTTGGGAATGAACCCTGTCTTCCGTGTCATGGGACTCTTCATGGACGGCATGATCGGTCCAAACTTTGAACTTGGCCTTGCCAACATCGCCGACGTCGCGGCTTAATCACATCACCAACTAGGGAACTAAAACAATGCGTTACACATTTCTTCTTTATTCCGATCCGGCAATGGCTGCGAACATGACCGAAGAGGATTGGGCCAAGTCCAAGGAAATCTATGGCCAGTACATTGGAGCTTTGCAAGAAGCGGGTGTCTTCATCGACACGGATTGGCTGCACCCTGCTGATACCGCCACGACAGTTACGCTCGCCGGTGGTGAAAAACAGGTGCAGGATGGCCCCTTTGCCGAAACCAAAGAAACGCTTGGTGGTTTCTTCGCCATCGACGTTGAAAACCTAGATGAAGCGATGAAATGGGCCGAGAAATGTCCCCATGTTCACTACGGTAAACTGGAGATCCGGGCATCTGCCATGGGCAGCGTGTGACCCGGACAGACGCACAGGCGCGGGCGGAGGATGTCGCCCGCGCGACTTACGGCAAACTTGTCGCAATGTTGGCCTGCAAAACCGGCGACATTATCGCCGCCGAAGACGCCCTTGCCGATGCCTTTGTGGCCGCCCTGAAAACCTGGCCCGAACGCGGCATCCCCGACAAACCCGAGGCCTGGCTTTTGACCGTGGCCAAGAACCGCAGGATAGATCAGGCGCGTCGTGATGCCCGCTTGGTCATCACAGACGAGGCAGAGACAATGGCCGATGCACACGTTATTGAACCGGAAGAGGCCAAAATGGACGAGCGGCTCAAGCTCATGTTCGTTTGCGCGCACCCCGCAATCGACGCGGCAATCCGCACGCCCCTCATGTTGCAGACCGTCCTGGGGCTTGAAGCCGAACAAATCGCTGGGGCCTTGCTGGTCAAGCCCGCCACAATGGCGCAACGGCTTGTTAGGGCAAAGAAAAAGATCAAATCGGCAGGCATTCCCTTTGTGGTCCCAGACACCGATGCCTACCCGGAACGGATGAGCGCTGTGTTGGAAGCGGTTTACGGGGCCTATGCCGTCGACTGGTTACAAGGCGATGGCGATCTAAGCCACGAGGCTTTCTTTCTGTCCAATATTCTGGCCGAACTGGCCCCCGACAACCCCGAAACGCTAGGCCTCACAGCTTTGATTGGTTTCATCGAAGCAAGGCGGGACGCGCGCCTAAGTGACGGTGTTTTGGTTCCTGTGCCGGAACAGGATGTCGAACTATGGGACAGCCAGCTTATCGAACGATCGGTCAGCTTGCTGACCCAAGCCTCGCTAAAGCGCGCGCAAAAAGGTGTCCCAGGGCGGTTCCAGCTAGAAGCCGCAATCCAATCGGTTCACGCCGCACGATCTGTGACCGGCAAAACCGATTGGCGCGCATTGTCGCAACTTTACCAGGGCTTGATGCAGGCCTATCCGTCCATCGGCGGCGCAGTAAGCCGCGCTGCCGTTGTGGCCGAAGACGCAGGCCCGGCGGAAGGGATCAAAATGCTGGACCTGATCAACTTCGAAGGGATGGACCTCTACCAACCATTCTACGCCGTACATGCGCATTGCCTTGCCGAATTGGGCCGCACCGCTGATGCGGCCGAAGCCTATGCAAAAGCTGTTTCACTGTGCACAGATCGCCCATCAAAACTGTGGCTTGAGAAAAAAATCGAAAATTTGCGAAAAGAAATGTCGTAAGCTGTCGATTGGCGGCGTCGGTCTTCGTCG
>JBCBGX010000284.1:0-2188 GCA_038526325.1 Pseudomonadota bacterium
CGCCCAAGCGGCGTGCCGGTCCATCAGGTGATCGCTTCTAGTCGCTCTTTGGACAGATCCCCGGGCACAATTGTAATCGGGATCGGCAAACTGCCAGATTGCCGGCTCAAATGGGTGACCAACGGGCCCGGACCTTTGTTGTCGGTGCCGGCACCGAGGACCAGTACGCCGATCTCTGGGTCTTCGTTGATCTGGTTCATTATCTCTACAAGCGGTTCACCTTCGCGAATGATCAGTTCGGGGTCGACATTCTGTTTGTCGCGCATCCATTTGGCGAAGACTTCAAAGTGAACTTCGATCCGTTCACGTGCTTCGGCGCGCATGATCTCACCCACACCGATCCAGTGATTGAACTCATCCGGTGGAATGATCGACAGTATTGCCACGCCACCGCCAGAATGCGCGGCCCGCATAGCTGCAAACCGCATTGCATTCAGGCACTCGCGACTGTCGTCCAAAACGACAAGGAATTTGCGCATGATGTTCTCCCTCTCCAACGGGATACTGGATCATCAATTGCAGAGTGGCAACGGCCCTTGCGTAAGGGATATAAGAATGTGGCTGCGCACAGGCTACGGCACCAATGGGCGGAATTGGATCATGAACACAAAGCCTTGATTGCACGCGGCATCTGTTCAGATGATAAGCCGTCCTTCAGCCCCGTCGGCCGATCGATAACAGCCATGTATCAGTCACTGTGTAGATGCGGCCCAATCCCAGTACATTTCACGGACCCGACGTGTTAACGGACCAACTTGGTATTGTTGGTCTTCAAATGCTGTGACCGGCGTCACCTTCGACATATTACCGGACAAAAAGATCTCGTCCGCATCCCGGAAATCATCGAAACTCAGCACAGTTTCGTGGACCATCACACCATCGGTAATGAGGTTCTTGATGTGCCGCGCGCGCGTGATGCCAGACAAGAATGTGCCATTGGCGATAGGGGTGAACACCTCTCCATCCTTGACCATAAACACATTGGCTGTTGCCGTTTCGGCCACATTGCCCATGGCGTCTGCGACAAGCGCGTTGCCGAAACCTCTGGCCCGTACCTCGGCCAGCATGCGCGCGTTATTGGGGTATAGACATCCAGCCTTTGCGTTGACCACAGCATCGTCAATTACGGGTCGCCTGAACCGGGTCAACCCCAACGTGGTAGAAGCTGTTTCAGGGGCCATTGAAATCTCTTCGAGACAAATCGCAAAGCCTGTTTCTTCGGCGCTGGGCACAATCGCTGTCGGGTCCCCATGAATGGCCCAATACATTGGCCTTATGTAAACCGCTGCGTCGCGGGGGTAGCCCGCAAGCCCCTCTTGAGTTATCTTGACCATATCTTCGGCATTAACTGTCGGCGTAATCATCAGCGCCTCGGCCGAGCGATTGACCCTGGCGCAGTGCAAATCAAGATCCGGGGCGAGCCCGCCGACAAAGCGTGCTCCGTCAAACACGGTCGTGCCGAGCCATGCCCCATGGTCAGCAGCGCGCATAACGGGAATATCGCCATCATGCCATTGTCCGTCAAAATAAGTACGAATATTCCCGCCGGTTGCCATGTGTTGTCCTCCTAACGGCGGACCGTATGCTTGTCCTACAGCGACGTAAACCCGGGGGCGGCGTTCGGTGCCGGGGAACACCGAACGCCTGAAAACCCAAGGTGACCGAGGGACGGGTTGGGACACCCGGGCGGAATGGGCAGAGCGATCTCATGCCGTAATTGGTGCATGACAGGTCAGCGATTCAGTTTTGTGACGGCGGCGTATAGCGCGAATAATTCTGTATCGATTTCGCCTTATAAGTGTGGTTTTCTTAGTGGGTTGTCAGAATTTCGGGTGCGGCAACTTGTATCAGGGCGATATCGATTGCTGAATTTGCACCAATTGATGGCTCAACAAGCGGCGTTGATTCGATCAAATCGAAGAATTCCTGCCAAATCATTGTGCGAAGCGCGGGCCTCGACGAAAGACTGCGCTGCGCGTCTTGCTCACAAAGCCCACACCAGAAGATGCTTGAGGTGCAGGATATCTAGGGTTCCGCCCGGCAGGGGACTGGTCCGAGAGATATCGCTGCCCGGCGACAGACCGGGCAGTACACGGCGGGGCAAAATCCCGGGAGGCTACTGCGCTGGTTTGACCCGCGCTCCGCATCTGCCCTCCACGCGGTCAATCCATGTTTACAAATGGATTGA
>JBCBGX010000285.1:0-2188 GCA_038526325.1 Pseudomonadota bacterium
CGATGAAAGACTGGCCGAAGCCCTATTCAGACCCTGAGGCCCTTTCGACCTACTACAACCGCGCGCGCAAGATGTTGCGGTCCGCCCCGACGGATACGGGGTGGACCGCAACATCTTGCGCGCGCGGTCGTAGTAGGTCGAAAGGGCCTCAGGGTCTGAATAGGGCTTCGGCCAGTCTTTCATCGACCGTGGATCCGCTTCAATCGCGACATTCGCATTGATCAATGACGTCCCACCAAGACCACAGCCGATGAAGGCGTTCACCGTATCGCTGATCCGAAAGTCATACAGGCCATAGGGTTTCCCATGGGTCTCCCCACTATGGCTCAAGGTGGTTTGCATCTCCCCGACCCCATCAACCATGTCTTTCGGGAATTCGCCGGGCAAAAACTCCCGACCGCGTTCCAGTACGGTCACGTTCTGCCCAATCGCAGCAAGCCGTGTCGCAGCAACGCCTCCACCATACCCCGATCCAACAATCAGGATATCGTGCTCTGCAGGGGCTTCAGCGAAGGGTTTTGAAAGTCCGCGCTTTGGATCTGTCATGCCACACGCCCCCCAGACCGATCGGGGTTCGTAAGGTCAAGCAGATAGGCCTGCCGCACCGCATACGCTTCTTCCGAAACCCGCGCCAAATGCGTCCAAGCATCTGCCGTATCTTCCAGCCAACGTGCTACCTCAATCTGAAATGTGTTCGCCCCGTCGGAAACCCCACCCAGATGCTCAACATAGGCGCGCGGGATCTCCCCATTTTGCGGGGTCCCCAAAATGCGCACCAAAACCGCATTCAAACGATCGTCGATCAGAACCATCGCCGCGCCTGCCGCGGTATCAAACCGGGGCCCGTTCAAGGTCCAGCCGCCAGTATTGTAAACTTTCACCGGATTTGGGCTCGCCGCGCTCGCGACGCGGTCTGCGAACGGTTTATGCGTGTGGCCAAAAATGAATGTCAGGTCCTCGACCCGGTTGGCATCCGCATCCAGCGTTGGGTGGCTCTGCGGCGGCCAAAGCTCCGCTGCAACTTGGGACCGTACGGCACCATCCAGATACCACTTCACCCCTTTCCACCCTTCGGTCGTCAGGGTTTCCACAACTGCCATCCGCTCACTGTCCAGAAACGGCCCCATACCAGCATCAATTCCAACACGAGTCGCTTGCTGAAGGAATTCATGCAGCGTCAAATTACCACTTAATGGAAGCTTTTCGGATAACTTATCCGCAATTTTCGCTGACCACTTTGCAGACAACGTGCGGAAACCCGCAACCGTCAACAGGTTCTGGTAAAACGTATAAAACTCATCGCCCATCTCCGTCTCGCCCAAAGTCGCCCAAAAGAAATCCAGCCA
Organism: Pseudomonadota bacterium; assembly: GCA_038526325.1. Lineage (GTDB taxonomy): Bacteria > Pseudomonadota > Alphaproteobacteria > Rhodobacterales > Rhodobacteraceae > Yoonia. The sequence continues at coordinate 1,347 of JBCBGX010000285.1, forward strand.
GCCAGAGTTCTCGCCAGCCAATTCCTCCACTGTCAGAAACGCGCGGGGTCGCTCAATCGCCGCATCATAAAGGTCACTGATCAGCTTATAGGGCGGTTCCACGAAATGGCCGTGGTGGACCACCACTGCCCGGTCTTGATCACCGAAAGCGATGTTCGGATACCGCAGATCAACCGACTGAAAACCCGCCCTTTCCGCAATTTTGGACAGCAAGCGGCTCTCTGCATCCGGCTCTGGTGTGAAAGCCGCTGTAGCCTTGCGATACACGATCTCATCGCCGGGGTTCAGCTGATCGACATGTTGCAGGCTCAGCCGGGCATCCGTCCAAAGGGAATGATCGTGATTGCCCGGCGTCGCGATCATGGTATCTGCAAATCGACCTTCAGCATTCAGAGCCGTCAAAAAGCTCAGTGCGCTTTGTGTTGCCGTTGCACGATCAGAAAATTGCAAGTCCAGCAGGTCACCCATCATTACCAGCTGCGGTGTATCGCTTTGCTGTGCCAACATGGCGTTCAGCGCGCCTGCAAAGGCTTCGGTCACGGGACTGACCCGATCTATGGTAAGTCGGGTTCGCGGCGTAAGCAGACTCATCTGCGCACCTGCGTGTTGGTCCGAGAGGCAAATGTATTTTAGCATGACGTAAAGTAATCCCCACGCCACACTGGGCCGCGAGGGAACGCGTTGTCAATGAAAACAACGATGTATGCGTTACGCGACTTCGGGTGGGATCACGCCTTTGCGCAGCGCAAAACACCCATAAAATCGGCGCTCACTTGTTTGAAGCCCGCGTCGGGGCGCGACAAGCCAGCAATGGCGTTTACCAAGCTCGTTTTCCCAGACCC
>JBCBGX010000286.1:0-2078 GCA_038526325.1 Pseudomonadota bacterium
CCGTCTGAATAACGTGGTCGAGCTGATCGCGGATTCAATGCGGACAGAAGTGTGCTCCATCTACCCTTCGCCAAGCCGCATGCGGGTTTGATGCACGGCCTCTTCTTGCAAGCCTTTGGTAGCGCACAATTCGAGAGTTTCGGGGTCGCGGAACAGGTAGATGGAGCACACTTCTGTCCGCATTGAATCCGCGATCAGCTCGACCACGTTATTCAGACGGGCCTGACCTTCGGTGTCGCTGGCAAGTGCAGCCTGCAAGCGCCCAAGCAGCTTGCGGCTTTCGCTTTCAAACCGATGTGGCATTGGCCCCCCGTCACACGGTCAGACCCGGTTTTTGGATCAGGCCGCTTTTTCCAATTCGAATGCATCATGAAGGGCTTGGACGGCAAGTTCCATGTATTTTCGATCAATGAGGACGGAAATTTTTATCTCAGAGGTTGTAATGACCTTAATGTTGATCCCCTCATCGTGGAGGGCTTTGAACATTTGGGCTGCGACACCAGCATGACTGCGCATACCAATGCCGACAACTGACACCTTTGAGACTGCGTCGTCAGTCACCAAGTCATGAAAATTGATATGGCCTGCAGATTTGGCCTCGTCCATGGCCTTGGCCGCGCGCAGGACCTGATCCGTCGGGCAGGAAAAGGTCATGTCGGTCCGTCCTTCTTCGGATATGTTCTGCACGATCATATCGACATTCACACTGGCATCGGCGAGGGGACCAAAGATCGCTGCAGCAATGCCTGGGCGGTCGGCAACCGAGATCAGGGTCATTTTTGCTTCATCCCGCGAATAGGCCACACCAGCGACTACGTTGGACTCCATGATTTCCTCCTCGTCACAGACAAGCGTTCCGGCACTGTCTGACGGTTCTTCGAATGATGACAGGACCCGCAGGCGCACCTTATAGCGCATCGCAAGTTCCACTGAACGGGTTTGCAGAACTTTCGCACCAAGCGATGCAAGCTCTAGCATTTCTTCAAACGCGATCTTGTCAAGCTTGCGGGCCTTGTTGGCGATACGGGGGTCGGTTGTGTAAACGCCGTCCACGTCGGTGTAGATATCACAGCGATCGGCACCAAAAGCGGCTGCAAAGGCGACGGCCGTTGTGTCAGACCCCCCACGTCCCAGCGTGGTGATCCGGCCTTCCGGGCTGATCCCTTGGAAACCGGCAACAACGGCCACGCGCATACCCTCATTGAATTTGGCAGAGATGTTTTCGGTTGGGATCTCTTCTATCCGTGCGCTGGAATGTGCAGATGTCGTTTTGACAGGCACCTGCCAGCCTTGCCAAGATCGCGCGGGGATATCCATCTCTTGTAGACGGAGCGCCATCAGGCCCGCAGTCACGTTTTCGCCCGACGACACGATCGCATCATACTCACGCGCATCATAAAGCGGAGATGTGTCGGTAACCCAACCAACCAGTTCATTTGTTTTGCCGGACATGGCAGACACAATGACGATCACGTCATAACCCTTGGCGACCTCAAGTGCCACGCGTTTCGCGGCTCGTGCAATCCGGTCCAGATTAGCAACGGATGTGCCCCCAAATTTCATCACTAGCGTCGGCATCGGCTTTCCTACGGGACGTAATCTTTCATCCGGGTCTCCTTTAATGAGAGCACAAGAGAAGGGCAAACGGTTAGTAGGCGTGCGCTTGTCCATCCCATGTTTCGAAACAACCCGTTGTCTGAAGGTTTAACGCTGCAAAGCGGTTCATCAGGCCCTTGGCACTTTCGTCCACAGTGATTGCAGCATTGGCGCCGCCCATGTCGGTTTGCACCCAGCCAGGATGATAGATGCCCACGCTGATCCCCTCCGGCCGCAAGTCAGTTGCCAGATTGCGGCCAAGGTTGAGCACAGCAGCTTTACTGGCGCGGTAGATATAGCTGCCGCCTGGCGCTCGGGTATGGGATGCCATCTGAGATGAGATGATTGCAATTTTGGCATGTTCTGCCCGGCGCAGATGCGGCAACAGATGTTGGATTGTTAAGAAAACACCCGCCAAGGCTGCTGCAACCGAAGCGTTTGAAGAGGCTGGGCTGAGCGGTGAGGCCTCGGACCAGTGTTTA
>JBCBGX010000287.1:0-2072 GCA_038526325.1 Pseudomonadota bacterium
GACGGTTGCTGATCGATCCTGTGTCTCTGCCAGGCGTACAAAAAAGCCAAGTGCAGCATTAGTGACAGCAGCAAAGAAAGTTGGGCCGTTACCCGAGGTAGGTGAATCTGAAAAAAACGCCATAGCTGGCTCCCATTGGATCAGAAGTGGTCTGACCTTGAAGATAACCAACGATGAGAGCGCCAACAGTCACAATGCTGCATTGCCGCATTGCGCGTTGCGCATGGCGGCTGGTCCAGGGGTGGCAACACACATTCCCTCGCCTTCATTCGCATCGGAAAGAAGCGCGGGTCTTGAAACCCCAAAGACAGGTTTAGCCTTCGAAGCGCGATTTAATCAGCAGCGTTTCGTGTTGCCATGAACTTTTTTGCCGCCTCGACGATGCGGCTGCCAAAATAACCCAGAATGCTGCCCAGGATGATCCAAAACGGTGTGCCACTGACCAAAACGGCGGAGGCGATCCCTGCGATCAGCAAAGCCAGCATAAACGCGACCAGAGGGCGTTCGTGAGCTTCGATCGTAATGTGATTGCCCAAAGCTTTGACGATTGGGTCCACCAGCGGCCCGCCGATAAGCGGCGTAAAAAAACCGGCTGCAACGGCAATAATAAAGCCAAACATTTGCTGTCTCCCGCTTCGTGTTGCGTCGCAAAACCAATATCGGAGGCATGTGCCGATCTGCAAGGGCCCAAAGAACACCTATGGCATCCAGCCGCCCAAGGGTGTAATCCCGCACTATGCCCGACAGAAACATCACCAGCCTGACAATCCGCAAACCTGACGATTGGCATTTGCATCTGCGTGACGGTGCAATGCTGCGCGCGGTTCTACCGGAAACCACACGTCATTTCGCTCGCGCGATCATTATGCCAAACCTAGTGCCTCCAGTTGTGACGGCGATGCAGGCACAAGAATACCGTGCCCGTATCCTTGACGCCCGGCCAGCGGGCGCGCATTTCACGCCATTGATGACGCTGTATCTGACAGAAGCGACCGACCCTCAGGACGTGCGGGTCGCTTTTGAGGCCGGCATTGCAACAGCTGTGAAGCTGTATCCGGCAGGAGCCACAACGAATTCTGCATCCGGTGTCCGCGATTTTGAAAAGGTGCGGGCCGTCCTGGAAACGATGGCAGAAATTGGCATGCCACTTTGCGTTCATGGCGAGGTCACCGATAACGATATTGATATCTTTGACAGAGAAGCTGTGTTCATTGACCGCGTCTTGAAGCCATTGCGCAAAAGGGTACCGGATCTACGCATCGTGATGGAACATGTTACGACATCCGACGCGGTTGATTATGTGCGTGACAGCCACAAAAACATGGCAGCAACCATTACGACGCATCACTTGATCATCAACCGCAACAAGTATCTTGCGGGCGGGATCAAACCGCACTTCTATTGCCTTCCAGTTGCAAAGCGAGAGGCCCATCGTGTCGCGCTGGTTCAAGCCGCAATATCAGGGGATAAGCGTTTTTTCCTGGGCACTGATAGCGCGCCTCACACTGACCCAAACAAACTGCAGCCCTGCGGCTGCGCCGGCATCTTCTCAGCGCCCAACACGATATCCTGCCTGGCTGAAGTGTTCGACGTTGCGGACAAGCTAAAGAAGCTGGAGGCGTTCACATCGCTCAACGGCCCTGACTTTTACGGACTACCTGCCAACGAAGAAACGATCACCCTGACAAAAGGTGACCCGGTGTCCTATCCCGCGAAGATCACCACAGAGGATGGGCCAGTCACCGTTTTCGACCCCGGCTTCGACTTGCATTGGCGGGTTGATCCATAGCATGTAGCAAATTTCTAGAAATTTGATAGCGCCCCTCATCACCCATTTGACCAGATAACAGGACCTGTTAATCCCAATGATCCCTTCCACATATCCTGCCAAGGAAGAAATTGCCCGGCTAACTGCCGGAATGCTGATGGAGATTGGCGCTGTCGATTTCAATACATCTGAACCATTCACCCTAGCGTCCGGCAAAAAAGCACCCACATATGTAGATTGCCGCAAGCTAGGGTGAATGGTTCAGATGTATTGAAATCGACAGCGCCAATCTCCATCAGCATTC
>JBCBGX010000288.1:0-2063 GCA_038526325.1 Pseudomonadota bacterium
GGGGCGGCTGTTGAAAAAACCGCGATGAACCGAAAGCGGAGAAGGGTGCGCCGAGGTGTGAATCAGCGCGTCTGGTCGGATGAATTTGGCGTAGGACTGGGCCGGGCCGCCCCAAAGAAGATAAGCGCGGGGGCGGTCATTGAGGCGGTCAAGGGCCTGTTGCACCAGCATCGTCCAACCTAACTTTGCATGCGCCTTGGGTTTACCGGGTGGGACCGTGAGGGCGGTGTTGAGCAGCAGTACCCCTTGGTCAGCCCAATCATGGAGGCTGGTTTTGGTTCGAATGACCCCTAGATCGCTTTCGATTTCTTTGAAAATGTTGCCAAGGCTATCCAGCCTGCCACCGAAATCTTCAGGTATCGAAAACGCAAGGCCGTCTGCCTTACCAGGTGTATGGTATGGATCTTGGCCGAGGATGACGACTGTGGTGTCGGTCGGTTGAGTTCGGGCGAGCGCGGCGAATGTAAGGTCTGGTGGCGGAAGGAATGGCAGACCTTCAATTTGTTGAGAAATGCCCCGCAAGTCATTGGCAAAAAATTCTAAATTGGCCCAACCGCCAAGGCCGGAAATGTCAAACATCAGACTGATGTAATCTTCGCCAGCGCCTCTACCTTCGCTTTGGCGTTTCCGCGATCAATGCTTTCGGCCGCCAATGCCACGCCGCCTTTGAGGTCAGATACCTTCCCGGCGACGTGTAGGGCTGCCGCAGCGTTGAACAACACGGCGTCTCGATAGGCGCCGGCGGAGCCATCTAGCAGAGTACGGAAAGCGACGGCATTTTCCTCGGGCGTACCACCGATGATATCTTTGAATGGATGGACAGGCAGTCCCGCGTCTTCTGGATGGATTTCTCGTGAGGAAATCTTGCCATCTTCCAAAACGGCAACAGCGGTTGGGCCAGAGATCGAGATTTCATCGGTGCCATCTGAACCGTGTACAAGCCATGCCGCTTCTGACCCCAAATCACGCAGGGTTTCCGCCATGGGAAAGATCAGGTCCGGTGCAAATGCACCGGTTAACTGTCGCTTGACGCCCGCCGGATTTGTGAGTGGTCCCAGGATGTTAAAGATTGTCTTTGAGCCAAGTTCGACGCGAATGGGGCCAACGTGCTTCATGGCCGGGTGGTGCAAGGGTGCCATCATAAAACACATCCGCGCTTCATCCATCGCCCTTTGCATCACGTCTGGTCCAGCCATAACGTTAATGCCCATGGCGCTTTGAACATCTGCGGTGCCAGATTTCGACGACAGGTTTTTGTTGCCGTGTTTGGCCACAGGAACGCCGGCACCTGCGACAACAAAGGCCGTCGCCGTCGAGATGTTCAGCGTATGCTTCCCATCGCCACCTGTCCCAACGATATCCATTGCGCCGTCCGGCGCCTTAAGTGGGACGCAATGGGTGCGCATAACATGAGCGGCGGCGGCGTATTCAGCCACAGATTCGCCCCTGGCGCGCATTGCCATCAGCAAGCCGCCGATTTGCGCGGGCGTTGCAGCGCCTTCAAACAGTATGCCAAAAGCCTCTTCGGCTTGCGTGCGCGACAAGGGGCCTTCGCTGGCCGCGAAGATCAACGGTTTCATGGCGTCGCTCATGCCGGAACTTTCATCTCTTTTAGGAAATTTTTCAGGAGCTTATGGCCATGTTCTGACGCAATCGACTCCGGATGAAATTGTACGCCGTGGATCGGCAGTTCTTTGTGGGCGAGGCCCATGATGGTGCCGTCTTCAAGCTCTGCCGTGATATCCAGGCAATCCGGCAGGCTGTTTCGCTCCACCACAAGGGAATGGTAGCGGGTCGCCTCAAACGGGCTGGGCAGGCCGGCAAATACGCTTTTTCCGGTGTGCTGCATGGTGCCCATCTTGCCATGAACAATTTCATGGCAACGGACGACTTTGCCGCCAAAGGCTTCGCCAATGGTTTGGTGGCCCAGACACACCCCCATCAAGGGCGTTTTGGTTTCGGCCGCCGCTGCCGTCAGTGCCAAGCAGATCCCAGCCTGGGACGGATCACATGGGCCCGGCGACAGTAAGATTGCCTCTGGCCGCAGTGCCATCGCCTCTTGC
>JBCBGX010000289.1:0-2041 GCA_038526325.1 Pseudomonadota bacterium
GCAAGCCATCAGCGCCGCCGCGCATGAAGACTTTGATAAAAGTCTTCCCACCGGCTGCTTGCCCGAAAGCAAATTGGGGGGCTCCGGCAACACCAGCCATGCTTGCGGCTGTCATGATAGCGGAGGACTTCAGAAATTCTCTACGCGTTGTCAATTTAGATACCTTTCTAAATTCGGGTCGAGCCGAAAGTTATTGCAGGTGGAAGCTGGGAAGAACAATAAGCAAACCTATTGCCCGTTCGAATGCATTGGAGTCCGTGGGTTCAAAAATTCCATCTTCACCTTTTAGGACGTCAACCATGGCTTCGTATTCTACAAGCGAATAGCGATCCGCAGTTGCAATGGTGAGCAGGAATGCGGCAACTTCTTCAGCTGTGCGGACCCCCGCATCGTCAATCATGGACTCCAGGTCGATGCCATAATCGTTGGGGCGATCAACCACTTCTGTCAGCTTACGATATGAAGCAATCATTGACGCTGTGTTAATCCACGCCTCAGCTTCTTCGGGCAGGCCCGTAGGAAGTGCGAAACGCAATGGGTCATAGCCGCCCAGACGGCTCACTTCCCTTAGTCGTGAGAAGAAGCTGGAGTTCTCAGATTCCATCTCCAGTGCACGCATCGCCGAGATTGTATACTCATACGGTGTCTTGGCTTTGTTCACCTGCAGGTCTGGGTTCGTGATGAACTCAGGCTCCAGAAGAATGGCCCGTAGAATTTCACCCGCATCACCGTCAGTGGCCTGCCACGCGTCGACGCACAGGTCGATGAAATTCTGAGGAGGCACGTCCGCCACGAAGCGCTGCACGATCTTACCACACACGTAGTGATGTGTACGCGGATCATCAGCCAAAATAGCGATCAACTCTTCGCCCTCAAGCACACCATCCTGGCCAGAGCGGCCCTGAATCGTGGTCGACAGGAACGGGATCGTCTTGTCGTCCGTGTCATGGCGATCGTCGCGGAAGTTGAACTCGTACACATGCAGCGCGTCTACGTTCGGGTTGGTCCGAGTGTAATTCCAGCCGGTAAAGACGCGTGACACTGCGATGACGTCTTCGGGGCCGTAACCAGCGTCAACACCCACAGTGTGCAATTCCAGAATTTCACGACCGTAGTTTTCGTTCAGGCGTCCTGCGCGGCTTTCGTCGTTATCGAGGAACTGCGACATCAATGGGCTGCGCGCAGAGTAGAGCAGTAGATCTTCGAACTGCCCAAACGCGTTTTCACGGAAAAACTCACGATCAATCGTGTTTTGGCCGAGAACCCCGGTGTCTTTCGTTGAGGCAAAGAAATGGTTGGACCAGAAGTCGCCCATCACCTCTTGCAGCTGTTTTTCGCTGTATGCCGAATAGGCCATCCGCACGTTCATATCAGCGTTGATATAGTTGTAGTTGCTGTTGTTGATGCCATTAAGCATGCTGTCAAAGTTTCGTGCTTCGAAAGCCGCATCGCCAATGCTGTCGGGATCAAGCTGTTCGTTGACGAAAGCTTCATAGCCGATTGTTTGAACGTAGCTATACAGCTCTGGTGTGGCGCCATATGTCAGGCGTGACAGAGCTTGGCTAACGCCGTCAGTCACGGCTCCGGCAACGTATTCATATTCAACCGGTGCAGATGCGACTGAACTGTCGCTGCTGGACATGGCGGTCAACGTCACCGTTGCCTCGCCGGTTGCAAGGTCCTCTGGGAACAGGCGCAGTGCAAACTGTCCTGTGTCGGGTGCAACATCGACGTTAAATGTACGACCGCCCGGCGCGATAGACACGGCAACAGTGTCAAATGTCATGGGATCCATGACGCCACCGAACAGCGTTTGTCCGGTTGAGGCGACGACGCCACCGACACCGGCCCCGCCGGTGATTTGCACTTCCTGAGTGATAGCGACACCGGTTGGTGGGCTCAGAAAGCTAGCAGATGCCTCTGCATCGCCAACGACGACCGACACAGGTGGTACAGAGATCGGTACCGGCGGTGTTGTAGGAGGAGGTGTAACCGGCGGTGTTGTAGGAGGAGGTGTAACCGGCGGTGTGGTAACCGGCGG
>JBCBGX010000290.1:0-2039 GCA_038526325.1 Pseudomonadota bacterium
CGCGCGCGATCCGTTCAGATGTCACCTATTTCCACATTCTGTTGGATCATCATAGTTTGATCAAAGCAAATGGCATGTGGACAGAGAGCCTCTATCTCGGGTCCGAATGCATGAAGATGCTCTCTCCAGGCAGCCGTTCCGAGATCTTTGATCTCTTCCCTCATTTGATTGGCAACCTCGGCGGATTTGGCCAGAAGGTAAGGTATCAGCCAAAAAGCAATCAAGTGAGCCTCTTGATATAGGACCTCTAGAACCCGCAATAGGCGTCGACTGGGCACAAAGCTAGGTTCTTGAAAGAACGTTGGTAGCCGCGTCAGGGGCCTGAGTGTTGTAAAGCCGCATCGAAGATGAAGTGATTTTTAGAACTGCTGCCTCCGCGCCAAGCCAACACCAACTAAGAAGCGATGCAGCAAGACGAAGCCGACCAATCCTTCAAGCCAATACGGCCGTTCCAGAACACACTCTATCCGCCAAAGCTCTTTTCGAGGGCTTCAAAACCACCAAGGAACACATCCTTTGCGACAAACTGATGCCAATGCTCCGTTTGGCCGTCGCCGGCCTCAAATTCCGCCCACCATTCCGCAAATGTCTCTCCGCGATCGGTGATGTCTGAGAATTTCATTTTGGCAACGTAGTTCACAAACGGGAGCGGCCCGCCGGGCAGCATATCGTATGTCAGCGAGCGATCCGTGTTTGAAATCGACAGCAGCGTTTCACGAATGCGTCCTGACCCGTCGGTTAGGGCGAAATTTCGGATACAACCGACTGCGCCATTTGCGTGACCCTCTTCGATCCGGCTGTCTGTTGCCGCCGGATGCCAGTTCGGCAAGCCGTTAAAATCACGCACACGTGCCCAGACCTGATCCACAGATATGGCGATGATAGTTGATGAATAGGCTTTGATCATAATCAAGCTCCCTGTTTCGCAAAGGCGCCAACGCGCAGTTCTCCAAAGGCAGTCGTTTGTGCGGTGATGGCGCGTTCGGTTGGCAACCGTTCCATGGACGATGCCCCATAAAAACCATGGCAGTCTGGGCACAGGTCCAGAAACTGCTGTGCATCCTTCGGTTCGGCCAGGGGTCCGCCGTGACAAATAAAGATCAAATCGTCCCGATGTGCCTTTGCGGCCGCCGACCATTCATCGAACAACCGCGCGCATTCAACGATGTCGGGGGCGCTGTCTTGCGCGCCAATTGCGCCACCCGTCGTAAGCCCAAAATGCGCGACAATCACATCTGCACCGGCTTTGGCCATGTCCACGGCATTTTGTGCGCTGAACACATATGGCGTCGTGACAAGGTTGCGGGCACGGGCCTTTGCGATCAGTTCCACCTCCAATGCGTAACCCATGCCAGTCGCTTCCAATTCCTGCCGGAAGCGACCGTCGATAATGCCAACCGACGGGAAATTTTGGATGCCGGCAAACCCCATGCCTGCAAGTTCGTCCAAAAAGCTGTCCACGATACAGAAAGGATCGGTGCCATTCACCCCGGCTAACACGGGCACATCCTTGACCACTGGCAAGACCTCTTTTCCCATATCCACGACAATCTCGTTTGCGTTGCCGTAAGACAGATACCCTGCTAGTGATCCACGCCCCGCCATGCGGTAGCGGCCGGAGTTGTAGATCACCATCAGATCGACACCCCCCGCTTCTTCGCATTTTGCAGAAAGACCGGTGCCCGCACCGCCACCGACGATAATCTCGTTACGCTCAATCTTTGCACGCAAGCGTTTCAGGATTGCGTCGCGTCCCATCTTGGTCATCTTACCCGACTTTCTGTTCGTAGATTTCATTGAAATTATTGATGGCGGCTTCTGCAAAGGCCGGATCATTGATGTGGAGGTCAAGCTCGACCAGCTGACGCCTTGGCGTTTGGACAACGGTGTCGCGAAGTGCATCAAAAAGGGCGCGAGACGCCGCAGGGTCGTGGAATGCGCCGCCCGCGATATCGAGGGCCGATACCCCACGCAGCGGTAGCAGGAACCGGACAGGTCCTTCGCACGCATTAAGTTTGTGACTGATCCAGGTCCCGATC
>JBCBGX010000291.1:0-2020 GCA_038526325.1 Pseudomonadota bacterium
TTCCGACTTTACCGACATGACCGGCATCACGATCAACCGGATCGAAGGGAACGCGGAATAAAGCCGCTCATCAGTGTCGTAATGGCGAGAGGAATAAAGGTTCAACTCGCCCTCGGCATAGGCCGAGGATGCGATCGCCGTCAGCGCGGTGGCACCTATCAAAAGTGCGTTGGTGGTCTGTTTCATGATCCAATCCCTGTGTTCACGAGTGTTTTACTCAGGAAAGCATTTACCATGTTCCGTGCCAATGCCCAGATTCCTGATAAAAATTGTCAGATTGACATGGTTGACAAAATCACTCAGGTTTAGACTCATCTTCCAGCCACCCCGTGTTTGCAGCAGGGGAAGCCCGACAAATCACCCGATGAAAGGACTTCTCGTCATGCACAAACCATTGGATCGCTCGAAACCGCCGAAAGAGGAACGTCCACTCTCCGTGCCGACCAAAGCTGATTTTTTAGAGGTCCTGCAGCATGACAGCAGCCGCGCTGGGTTGCAGTTGGAGTGGATGCTGGACCGCTGTGCCGAACGTGAGAGGCGCGTGTGATGGGGATGCCGAAAATGATGCCGCAACCAACACAGCCCGTCCACCACCTACCATGCTTTGATGCGCGTGATATGGTCAGCGATGAAGGCCAGGCCAACATCGTACTGGACGATCAAGTGTACGTCTTGCGGATCACGCGAGCCGAAAAACTGATCCTAACAAAATGACAATTTCGCTTGCACATCGGGGCGCTGCTACTGTCGCAGTTCTAGACGATTATGATGGCTTGAGCGCTGCAGCGGTTCTGTACTTGCGCATGTGGTGCGACGGGCCAGAGACGCAGACGAGCGTCATGAATGACCTTATTGACACGCTGGGCCGTGCACGCGGGCACAATGCCATCGCGGCCTTTGCCGAGCTGTGCAGCATGTGTGTGCAGCACGGGCGGCGTCCCCTTTGCCGGCATGGATTGAAGTGTCGCTGCGTTGGCGCAGATGAGGCAAGCTTTGCCCATTTTGTTGCAACGGCAGCAGATGGAGAGCGTGAAGATGCGATGCTGATCGCCATGCTCCTCGTCCGCCCCGACATGGCCCCCGCCCTGACAAGCCTGGCCACGGATGTAGGCCTTGCATTGAAACAAATGAACCTCGCCGCACCCAAAGCCGTGGCGCACATGTCAAATCATCAACCAGTTCTTCACTAACAGGGAATCCTACATGAAACCTCTTCAATATGCGTCAACAGCACTTTGTTTGGCACTTGCGACGGCTGGTCTTGCCGTCGAAAAGGCAGATGTGCTGACCAACTATGCCGATATCGCAGCGGCAAAATACGCAGACAGCCTGTCTTCGGCGAAGGTGCTGCAAACCGCCATCAACACGCTTGTGGCAAATCCATCAGCCGAAGCACTGGAGGCCGCAAAGGAAGCCTGGCTCGCCGCTCGCGTCCCCTATCAGCAAACCGAAGTATTTCGGTTCGGCAATGCGATTGTGGACGACTGGGAAGGTAAGGTAAACGCCTGGCCACTCGATGAAGGGCTGATCGACTATGTCGATGCATCCTATGGCGGCCCCACAGATGAGAACGCTGCAGCGACGCTGAACGTGATCGCCAATGCGTCCTTTACGCTGGGGGGCGAGACCGTTGATGCAACCACGATCACACCGGCCCTGCTGGAAGACACTTTGCAAGAAGCGGATGGTGTGGAGGCGAACGTCGCCACCGGATATCACGCGATAGAGTTTCTTCTGTGGGGGCAGGACCTCAATGGGCATGGCTCCGGCGCAGGCAACCGCCCCTGGACCGACTACGCCCAAGGCGACGCTTGCACAAATGGCAATTGCGACCGCCGCGCGGACTATCTGGTGGCGGCAACCGATTTACTGGTCTCTGACCTGGAATGGATGGCCGCGCAATGGACCGATGACGGTACCGCGCGCGCCGAAATAATGGCAGATGCTGATGCCGGGATCGCTGCGATCCTTGCTGGAATGGGGTCGCTATCCTACGGCGAAACCGCTGGTGAACGGATGC
>JBCBGX010000292.1:0-1984 GCA_038526325.1 Pseudomonadota bacterium
CTGATCGCGTCAAGCAATGCCGCCATCAGCGTCGTTGGCTTGCTACAGCAGCTCGACGGGCAGGGGTTGTCGTTTGATGAGGTCGACGCGCGGTTCCGTTTGACCCCCCGCCAGGTGATCGTGACGGAATCGAGCGCTGTTGGCCCAGGACTTGGCATTTCTTTGGATGGCATCTACACGCTCGCCACTCAACAAATGGACTTTCAAGGCGTGGTCTCTCCCTTCTATTTGATCAACAGTATTGGCTCTGTCCTTACACGGCGGGGCGAAGGGTTGATTGGGTTCAACTTCACCATCGGGGGTACCTCATCAGCACCTCAGGTTGGTGTTAATCCTTTGTCGGCGTTCACCCCCGGCATGTTCAGGGACATCTTCCGCCGCAGCCCTCCACAGGTGTCCCAGTGAGGCTGTCAGATTTCGATTTCGACCTGCCCGAGGATCGGATCGCGGTACGCCCGGCTGTGCCGCGCACATCAGCAAAGCTCTTGCTGGCAGAAGGACGTACGATCATAGATCGTCACGTCTATGATCTACCTCACATTTTGCGTCCAGGCGACCGATTGGTTTTGAACGATACCAAAGTCATCCCCGCGCGTTTGACTGGGCTCAGAAGCCGCAAGGGCGCGGACGGTGAAACGACGTCGAAGATTGAGGTCACGCTTCTCGATCCCCAGGCCGACGGCACCTGGGCTGCGTTGATCAAGCCCTTGAAAAAGGTGAAGGACGGCGAAACGATCGTTTTTTCCGAGGACCTATCAGCCATCCTGGTCAGCCGAGCAGATGGCCAAGCCCGGCTCAAATTCAACCTGGCAGGCGATGATTTCGATGCGGCCCTGCAGGCGGTCGGGGCCATGCCATTGCCGCCCTATATCGCAGCGAGGCGACCAGCCGACGAGCGTGACAAGACGGACTATCAGACGGCGTGGGCCAAACACAGCGGGGCAGTGGCGGCCCCCACCGCGTCGCTGCATTTTGATGAGGCGCTGCTAGCTGGATTGCGCGCGTTGGGCATAACGTTCACTCATGTCACCTTGCACGTCGGGGCGGGGACTTTCCTGCCTGTGAAAGTCGACGACATTCGCGATCATAAGATGCATGCAGAGCGCGGCGTTGTAACCACGCAAGCGGCGATGGAGATCAACGGCACAAAAGACGCCGGTGGGCGCGTCATTCCTGTTGGAACCACCGCGCTGCGCCTGATCGAGAGCGCGGCCACCCATGGCCGGATCCAGGCCTGGACCGGCGCGACGGACATTTTCATTACGCCCGGTTTCGATTTTCAGATTGCAGACGGCTTGATGACAAATTTTCATCTGCCGAAGTCCACGTTGATGATGCTGGTCTCTGCACTTATGGGGACCCAAGAAATCAAGGCGATATACGAACACGCGCTCTCGGCTGACTATCGCTTTTTTTCCTACGGTGATGCATCTCTTCTATTCCCGCCATCTTGATGTCGTTTCCAGACGAGATCAGGCTGTGACTCAGGCGTATCGGGCGCTTAAGTTACCGCCAATCTGAGGTTGCCATGATACAGGTTTTCTCGGCGTCCTGGGCTTTGTTCCTAGGCATGTTTCTTTTGATGATCGGCAACGGCCTGCAAGGTACGTTGTTGGGTCTGCGCGGTGAGATTGAAGGGTTTTCTACCTTTGAGATTTCCGTGGTGATGTCGGCCTATTTTGTTGGTTTTTTGGGCGGCTCCCGTTTCACACCAAAGCTGATTGCCCACGTGGGTCATGTCCGCGTTTTTGCGGCGTTGGGATCGATGGTATCAGCGGTGATGATCCTTTATCCGGCGCTTGCCGAGCCCTGGGCTTGGACAATCGGTCGGGTCATCATCGGGTCTCGTTCTCGGACGCATCATTCAGCCAACTCTCGGCTGTGATGTAAACACCGCAAAAGCAGAACCCGGTGATGTCGGCCTATTTTGTTGGTTTTTTGGGCGGCTCCCGTTTCACACCAAAGCTGATTGCCCACGTGGGTC
>JBCBGX010000293.1:0-1977 GCA_038526325.1 Pseudomonadota bacterium
CCGACAGAACCGTCGCCGAAGCCGCAATGACAATGGAATTGAAGTAGGCCCGAAACGTATCCGCTGCGTCATAGATAAACAGGTCTTTCCACGCATGTAGGCTTGGTTGGAAGTCGACCCAAGGGATGAAAAATGGGCCTTCATTCACCGCCGCAGGGGTTTTGAATGATGTGATAAAAAGCCAATAAATGGGAAAGATCACAAACACCGACCAACCGATCAGCACGGCATACAGTAGCACCTTTGTCGCGGGGGCCATTTCGCCAATTTTTCGGGGCTCGAACAGACCTGCGGATTTCTGGTTCATGGCTTTGCCCTCACCCGGGCCAATACAACCAAATTGAAAAAGGACACGCAGATCACCACCGTGATAAACAAAAGGATGTAGGCCACGGCAGAGGCTTGACCAAGGTCGAGCGCCCGCCAAGCATAGTAGGATTGCAAGCTCACAGACTCTGTCGCGATCCCGGGTCCGCCGGCCGTCATGATATTCGGCAGGTCAACAATCTTGAACGCCTCAATCACCCGGATCAGCATCACAGTTGCTGCGATCGGCAAAACCTGTGGCCAGATGATTTCGCGAAATGTCATCCACTTGCCCGCGCCATCGATCTCCGCTGCTTCGTTCAGGTCCTTAGAAACGCTTTCAAAACCGGCCAGCATCATGATGAACACAAAGGGAATCCACTGCCAGCTATCCGCAATGATGATGAATATCCTGGCCGCCCACGGGTCCGCAGCCCAGGCCCAATCACCTAAACCGACCCATTGCCAGACATTCGCAAAAGGCCCTTTGGTGGTATCGGCCATCATGCGGAAAATGTAGCCCACACCAATCGGTGTAATCATCATGGGAACAAAGAAGATCACGCGAAATGTCCGGCTTCCTTTGATATGTTGTGAGTAGGCGAAGGCGAGCGCAGTACCGATCAAAAACTGAATGCCGCAACCGACAAAACATAAATGAAATCGCGAGACCCTTTGCCGCCCGTCAGCACAGGGCCAAAATCGATCGAGTCCTGCGTGTCAAATTCGCCACCAGCAAGACCGAGGATCGTCGCGGTGGCTCAGAAGAAGAAATGGCAATTGTGCAAGCGTTGACCGACCGGCGCACTGCGCTTCTCGCCACAGACATCTGACCTCATAGCGGTTCATTGGCCAATTGCGAATGAACCGCGAATGTTAGAATTATCTCGGATGTTACGATGGAACGCGCTTCCAAGATACATTCAGTGCAGTCGTGTTGTCCGCCCGTCCAGAAGGGGCAGCCCGCTTTGCCTCACAGTAAAGTTCGCCCATCCTTAAAGTTGAACCTCGCCAAATCGGCAGTGAGTATCCCGGGGGGCAAAACACTTTTGGGCACAAAAACTGAATTTGTGGCAGGCGATGGGGAAAGCCCTTTGCGGATCAAACGGATCAAACCGTTTCAGATCAGCCCCACAACAGTCACAAATGCGGAGTTCAGCACATTTGTAGGCGAAACAGGATACGTCACCGATGCAGAACGGTGGGGGTGGTCATTCGTGTTCTGGAGCGAAGTCCCCGAAACGAATGTGGATGCGAAAACGGTGCCGGGCACCGAATGGTGGCGACAGGTCCACGGCGCCAATTGGCGAAACATCAACGGGTCCGGAACATCATATACGAGTCTCTTGCCAGACCACCCGGTTGTTCATGTTTCTTGGGCGGATGCTTCAGCCTATGCCGCTTGGGCCGGTGGACGGTTGCCAACGGAGGCAGAATGGGAACATGCCGCGCGCGGCGGGCTTGGCGATGTGCGATTCCCTTGGGGAGATGTTGAGCCCGACGACCATGCAACATTCCCCTGCAACATTTGGCAGGGTCAATTCCCAACCAAAAACTCTGGCGCAGACGGTTGGAGAACAACAGCGCCCGTAACGTCAGACGAGGTCAATGGAACAGATGGCGGCCTAAACTAAGAGAGAGTTTGGCTCATCTGGTTGGTTTGATTATGCG
>JBCBGX010000294.1:0-1975 GCA_038526325.1 Pseudomonadota bacterium
ATGCATCACTCAGCTTTGAACGGGGTGCCTTGGCTATATGACCGCTACACTGAAAGATGTTGCCAAACGTGCCGGCGTTTCCAGGTCTGCCGTATCGCGCACGTTCACCGATGGGGCGTCGGTCTCTGGTAAGATGCGGCGCAAGGTGGAAAAGGCCGCAGCAGAGTTGGGCTATAGTCCGAATTTTCTAGCTCGCAGCCTGACAACGCGGCGAACAAAGCTGATCGGCCTGATCTCGAACAACTTTCATAACCCCATCTTTCTTGAAGTTTTTGACCTTTTTACGCGGAAGCTACAGGAAAGCGGATTGCGCCCTTTGCTAGTGAACCTATCGGACGAAATTGACCCGGGGAATTCGGTCCGGATGTTACAGCAGTATTCGGTAGACGGTGTCGTTGTAGCTTCCTCCACCTTACCGCCGGGGTTTTCAAAGGCGTTCCGTGATGCGGGCATGCCAGTTGTAAATAGCTTTGGGCGCTACTCAGCTTCTCCGCAGGTTCATGTGGTCGGGATCGACAACGCCGAATGCGGACGAATGGCCGCACGCGCTTTGATCGGACGCGGGTACAAGCATGTGGCCTTTCTGGGTGGCCCCGAATCGGCCACATCAACCCAAGACCGTTTTGCGGGCTTTACTGAAGAACTGGCCAACGACCCAGACATCGCTGTGTCATATTCATTTGCGGATGCGTATTCTTTTGGGGCCGGCCGCACGGAGATGCAGCGCCTCTTGAAATCAAACGAAAGGGCCGAGGCGTATTTCTGTGGGGACGATGTCCTGTCCATTGGCGTACTCAGTGCAATCGAAGATGCGGAACTGGATGTGCCAAATGACATCGGGATCATCGGATTGAACGACATGGAAATGGCTGGTTGGGAGAACATCAATCTGACAACGATCCGTCAACCGATTGCACAAATCATAAACTCATCAGTCGAACTGATGGTCGCTATGCTGGATGAGCCAGACCGCTATCCCGAAGCGCGGCTCTTTTCATGTAAAATCATCGAACGTGGCACGTTGCGCGCCACTGTGTCGTAACACACACCTTAAAAACAAGCACTTATGATAGCAGCGTCACTATTCTAAATTTATTGAAAGTGACTTTATCATGCCAACACATACAATTTTGCCGGGCGTCAACGCTCTGGGTTGCGGCTTTAACCCCTTTGTAGACACTGCAACACAATACAAGCCAACCCTACTGACATTTGACTACGCGGGCGACGCAGCGCAGTACCAAAACGCAAACGCGGCGGGGACTTACACTGACGCGGCTGAGACGCAATATTCCGTCCCGAAAGGCGTTACGATCAATCCCGGTGGGGCGGGATCGCAAGAAAGCGGTGATGTCTATGAGTCGCGCCAGGAGGTCGAAGAAAGCTTTGCCGCCAAGGCCGGTGTCTCGGGTGGCTTTGGCCTGTTCAGCGGATCCGTGAACGCAAGTTATAGCACATCAACCAAAGCAACGCAGGAATCGTATTTCTGCCGCAAATGGCGGCACGTTTCATTATGGAGCTTGTCGCTTTCTGAACACTTGGTTGATCTAAACAAGGCGGTTGACCCTCGCTTCATTGAAATCACAAAAGCACTGCCATCCGGCCACAAGACCGAAGCAGAGCGCAAGAAATGGGATACCTTCTTTGATCGTTACGGCACCCATTACATCGCAGGCTGTCAGGTCGGTGGTGAGGCAACCCTGACGGTCACGTTGCAAAAATCGCAAAAATCGACCAAGCAGTCTGTTCAGGCCGATATGGAGATTGCGTATGGATCCTATTTCAAGGGAACCGGATCGGCGTCGCGCGACAAAACCTCGGACGATTTCCGCAAGAACAGCCATATCAACAAGATCTTTGAGGGGGGCAAGCCAACGTCGGTCGACCCTGAAAATGACCCCAACGCGCTGGACGCCTGGGCAAACACAGTTATTGATACGCCCGCCTCGCGGGACTTTACGATGCAACCGATTTG
>JBCBGX010000295.1:0-1972 GCA_038526325.1 Pseudomonadota bacterium
TGAGCGTGTGCTTTTACATCTGCGAACCTGGCAAGGCGCCGGCAAGCAGAACACCAAAGAGTTGGAGTGGATGTGCAAACATGCGCTGCGCGGTCTGATAAAGGCCGGTGACCCGGCGGCCATGCGCCATTTGGGCTACCAACCCGATGCGCCGGTCCGGTTGTCACATTTCGGCATCACGCCAGACGTTATCAAGCGGGGCGACAGCGCAGAGATTGCTTTGGAGCTGATCGTGGATCAGCCGACGCCAATGATCCTCGACTACGTGATTGATTTTGTCAAAGCGAATGGAAAAACAGCACCAAAAGTGTTTAAGCTGAAAGTTTTAGAGGCCAAAGCTGATAAACCCATCGTCCTGAAAAAGAAACATATCTTCAAAGACAATGCGACGACCTTCACGCTGTATCCTGGGCGCCACGAGCTTCATGCACAAGTCAATGGTCGTATCGTGGCGACGGTGGCCTTTGATCTGACGTGACCTTGCTCTGCCAAGGATGTGTTGTTAAGTCCGCAATACCTTAATGTTTCAGTCAGGCATCGTCCGCGTTCATGCAAACCCCCCGTCTTGAGATAAAGGATATCGTCAAGGATTTTGGCGGTCGCCGTGTGGTGGACCATGTGGATCTGAAAGTGATGCCGGGGCAGGTGACCTGCCTGCTTGGGCCGTCCGGCTGCGGTAAGTCCACCACATTGCGGATCATCGCAGGTGTTGAGAAACAAGACAGCGGGACCATCCATGTCGATGGGGAATTGGTCTGTGATACGGTGTATCGCCTTCCACCGGAAAGCCGCTCTATCGGATTGATGTTCCAGGATTTTGTATTGTTTCCCCATTTGACCGTGGGGCAAAACGTGGCGTTTGGGCTAAAGCCCAAGGATCGCGGCGCACGGGTCGAATACCTGCTGAAAAAGGTCGGCATGATCCGGCACATCGATGACTACCCGCACCAATTGTCGGGCGGGGAACAACAGCGTGTGGCGCTTGCCCGGTCGCTCGCGCCCAAGCCGCAGATCATGTTGATGGATGAACCTTTTTCTGGGCTTGATGACCGGCTGCGCGACGATATCCGCGATGAAACGCTTGAAGTGCTCAAAAGCGAAGGAACGGCCGTATTGCTCGTGACGCATGAGCCGGGTGAGGCGATGCGCATGGCTGACGAAATCGCCCTTATGCGGGACGGGCAGATTGTCCAACAGGGGGCACCTTACAATATCTACAATGCGCCTGTGGATTTAGAGGCCTCTGCTTTTTTTAGCGATATCAACGTGATCCGCAGTAAAGTGAAAGGGGCGCTGACAGATACGCCGTTCGGTCAATTCCTGGCCCCCGGCGTGCCGGATGATACGCAGGTGGATATTGTTATCCGTCCACAACACCTGAAAATTGATTTTGATCGTGCCGGGCGTGGCCCCAACCCAACGCCGCAAGATGGTACGCCGGCCCGCGGTATTGTGCAGCGCGCCCGGTTTATGGGAGCGTCCAGTTTGGTCGAGTTCAAGATGGATTATGACGGGTCGATCCTCAAAGCTGTTGTTCCGTCTGTCTTTTTGCCCAAACCGGACACCGCGCTTTGGTTGATGATCAGGCGCGACAGGTGCTTTGTTTTTCCGCGTAAGTAATTTTTGGCAAACCATAGGCCGTGGCGCGGATGCCTTAGTCCAAAGCGGCTACGAAGGCGCGCATGACGCTGGCGGCATTGCTTGCGGCAAGTGACATGAAGGTGTTCATTTCGTTTGCGCCGTCCCCACCGCCTGCCAGGTCAGATAGCGACCGAAACGCGATGAAAGGTACCTCATTCGCATGGGCCACATGGGCCACGGCCGCGCTTTCCATATCCAGCACTTGGGCCTGAAACGTGTCGAAAGCCCATTCGCGCAGGTCCGCGTTATCAACAAAGAATGACCCAGATACGCCATTGCCATTTAAAATGATCTGTGGCGGATCAGTCAGGCATTCATTCTCGGCATTGCA
>JBCBGX010000296.1:0-1917 GCA_038526325.1 Pseudomonadota bacterium
CGATAATCAGTATAGATGTCCCGCCAAAATAGAACGGGATCGACAGCTGCGCCCGGATTATTTCTGGCATCAGCGCTACAAGCGCCAAGTAGCCAGAACCCAAAACCAACACGCGGTTCAGCACATAGTCGAGATAGTCTTGCGTTTTCTTGCCCGGGCGAATGCCCGGTACAAAACCGTTCTGGTTCTTCAGGTTTTCCGCGACCTCTTCCGTCTTGAACGCCACCTCCTTGGTGTAGAAGTAGGTGAAGAAGATGATCATGGCAGCAAAGAAGATCAGGTAGAGCGGCTGGCCGGGGCCAAAGTAGGCCAGGATCGTCGACATGATCGGGCTCGTAGACCCGCCGCTAAACGTACTGATCGTCGTGGGCAGCAGCAGCAAGGCAGAAGCAAAGATCGCTGGCATCACACCCGATGGGTTGACCTTAATGGGCAGGTGGCTGGCAGAGCTGTCATAAACCTTCATGCCACGCTGTTGGCGCGGGTACTGGATGTGGATTTTGCGCAGCGATCGTTCCATGAAGACCACAAACGTCAGCACAGCAATAACCATGATAATCACACCCACAATTACAGCTGGGCTGATGGCGCCGGAACGGCCTTGTGACAAGAACTGAGCAAGTGCTGCGGGGATTTCAGCGATAATACCAACGAAGATGATCAGCGAGATACCGTTGCCGATCCCGCGTGCGGTGATCTGTTCACCCAACCACATCAGGAACACCGTCCCGCCGACCAATGTAATAACACAAGAGGCCATGAAGAAGAGGCCTGGGTTTGACGCCAAATCGCCTGCTTGCAGCCCCGAAGCAAGCCCATAGGCTTGCCCAGTGGCCACAATCACGGTCAGATAACGGGTGTATTGGTTGATCTTGCGACGCCCCTGTTCACCCTCTTTTTTCATCTGTTTCAGTGGCTCATACATCGTTGCGAGCAGCTGAATAACAATCGAAGCAGAGATGTAGGGCATGATGCCAAGGGCAAAAATCCCCATCCGGGCCAATGCCCCGCCTGTAAACATTGACAGAATACCGCCAATGCCGGACTGAGCGCCTTCCATGAACTCTCGCAGCGCGGCCCCATCAATGCCCGGCACCGGAATAAAAGTACCAAGGCGGTAAACGATCAAAAGACCAAGCGCAAAAAAGATGCGCTGGCGCAGCTCTGTGGCCTTACCGATCGCGCCCCAGCTCATGTTCTGGGCCATTTGTTCTGCTGCGGATGCCATCTGTGTCCTTCTCATGAACAACGCCGCCAACCGTTCTCCGGTGGCGGCGTGTAGGAAAACGTCAGTCCGGTATGTAAGCGACGGTGTGGCCGCTCACAAGGACTTACTCTGCTGCCGCCTTGGCAGGGGCTGTGACAGTCAGTGACCCACCAGCCTTTTCAACCGCTTCGACAGCACCTTTAGAGGCGCCGGTCACGGCGATTTTGACCTTTGCGGTGATCTCACCCTTCGCCAGAACACGCACACCGTCTTTCTTTCGGCGCAGCAGACCGGATGCGACCAGCGCGTCTTCGGTGATGTCTGCTTTCGCGTCGAGCTTGCCCGCATCGATGAATTTCTGGATCAGGCCCAAGTTCACAACAGCGTAGGTTTTTGCGTTCGGCTTGTTGAAGCCGCGCTTTGGCAGACGCTGATAGAGTGGCATCTGGCCGCCCTCGTAGCCTTTGATGGCTACGCCGGAGCGTGATTTCTGACCTTTGATACCGCGACCACCCATTTTACCCTTGCCAGAGCCAGGGCCACGGCCGATGCGTTTTTTGCGGGTGGTTGCGCCCGGATTGTCAGACAGTTCGTTCAGTTTAAACATTGTCGCTTCTCCTTTGCCGGAAGACCCCGTCCAGCGACGGAAATAGGGCACACGGCGTTTCATATGAATCGGATACGAGTCCCGATTGGCGGCGTATAGACGG
>JBCBGX010000297.1:0-1894 GCA_038526325.1 Pseudomonadota bacterium
GTGCAGCCTAAGCGCGACCTAAAATCGATCAAGCCATAACAGCAATACAACCATGAACGTCTGCTTCCGCTACGAGTAGCAAGAGACTTAGCCAAGCCAGCGAATGTCGTGTGTGGATGGCTCCTGCATAGCAAGACTTTTTTGAGCTGATTGCGTGCGTTTGTCAGAAGCAGTCATGTGTCCGGCCTGTTTGCGCGGTTTTGACCGCTGGCCCTGATGGGTTCCGTAAACCAGGTCCCTTACAGCTTAGCGGGCTATGACGCCCGGGACATTCGGCGGGGTGTCCTGATTTTGGCGGCTGACTTATGCACCATCATCTCGCAGGTCTTGCTAACTCGTTGTTCCTTTCGTTTCAGATTGCAGCGCGGGGGCTGTAGGGTTCATTGCGGGTGAGCACTGCCCAAACGATCCGGGCGGTCTTGTTGGCCATGGCGACAGTGGCGGCTTTGCGTTCGAGCAGCGACGTCAGCCACTTGCTGGCACGTTCGGGGTGGGACCGAGTTTGTCGGACCAAGGACGTCATGCCAACGACAAGCAACGATCGCAAATATTGGGCGCCCATCTTGGTGATCCGCCCAAGCTTCTCCTTCCCTCCGCTGGATTTGTTGGCGGGCGTCAGGCCCAGCTAGGCTGCGAACTCCCGGCCATTGCGGAACTGATGCCCGTCGCCGATGCTGGCGATGATCGCAGAGGCTGTTACCGCTCCGACACCAGGTATCGTGCGCAACAAACGGACACGGGCGTCTTCTTTGGCAACCTGCTTTAGGCGTTCCTCATACCAGCGGACCCGCCTATGCAGAGCCATGAGCTGTTCTGACAGGTTGCGGATCACCTCGTTGGCGATATCTGGCAAGTCGAGCACTTCACCAAGTATGATGTCCTCGGCGAACCCAATCACGCGGGCCAGCCCTCTGGGGATGTAGACACCGAACTCAGCAACCAGACCAGGTAGGCCGTTGATCAGCTGGGTCCTTTGACGGACCAAAAGATCGCGAGCCCGATGAAACGACAGCAAAGCTTGTTGCTCAACCGTTTTGATCGCCACAAAGCGCATGGCTGGACGCTTCACCGCTTCGCAGATAGCTTCCGCATCAATGGCATCTGATTTCCCACGTTTTACATAGGGCTTCACATACATCGGCGGGATCAAACGCACCTCGTGGCCGAGGGCCGTCAGTTCGCGCGCCCAATGATGGGCACTGCTGCAAGACTCCATGCCAATCAGGCAGGGCTCCAACTTCGCAAAGAAGGTCAGAAACTGCGCCCGACGCAGGGGCTTGTTCAACACGACATCTTCAGTGGAGGTGATCCCGTGGACTTGGAAAACGTTCTTGGCCAGATCAACGCCGATTGTGGTAACTTGCATGGGGTGGCTCCTTTCAAAAGCAGATTTAGACACCTGCACTATGGCGCATCGCGACGCCGGTTGAAGCAGGAACCATCCACCCCATCAGCTATCCTGAAGAACCTTACTCAAATTGGACGTTCTGGAATTCCCTGAGATCAATGTCTGCTTTGACGATCAGCTCAGTTTCTTGCCGTACAGAAGCGAATTCACTCTTTTCGCCCATGCTGCGTTTCGCTGCACGTGCGACACGTCATAAGCGGCCGTTGGTGGACAAAGTGCTGAGGTCGGTTTTGTCCTGTGTGGATGGCTCCTGCAAAGCAAGACATATTTGAGGTGATCTGCATTTCGTCAGAAGCGGTCTTGTGTCCGGCCTGTTCGCGCGGTGCACGTGACCGCTGGCCCTGATGGTTTCCGCGACCCAAGTCCCCATCCTCGCAAGCGGACAGATGTCGTCCTGGACAAAGCCCGGGGTGTCTTGAGATTGCGGCTGACTCATTTGCCATCACTTCATTGGTCTTGCTATCTCAATTGGTTCCTTTTGCTTTA
>JBCBGX010000298.1:0-1882 GCA_038526325.1 Pseudomonadota bacterium
AAGGCCAATCCGGCGATCCAGACCCAGCCGCCTGCGACGAAACCTGTGACTGCGCATCTGAAGCGCGCGCTGGATGAGGGGCGGGGAGACCGGATGGGTGCGATGGTGCGGGCACTGGAATCGGTTATGTCGGATCTGTCCTGGCAATACGGCTATGAAAAGGTGCCAAAGGGTCTTGTTGACAGCTATGCCTATGCAGAGGTGACGGGGCCAGGCGGTCCCGTGGTAAGCGATGAGATCATTCTGGGGATCGTGTTGTTTGCGCCCGGATGCACTTATCCGGCGCATGCCCATCAGGGGATCACAGAGAGCTATGTCTGTCTATCTGGGGCAGTGTCCGAGAACCATCAGGGGGTTTATGTACCCGGATCGATGATCTTTAACCCGCCAGAGCACTTGCACCGCATTACAGTGGGCATCAATGAACCGGCGCTGCTGGCCTATGCCTGGATGGGGGACCGGGCGGATTTGCTGAACCAGAAGATGGTGTTTACGCGGAAACGGAAGTGAACGTCAGAGCCGAGTTGAAGGCGACGACATGATTTTCCGGTTAAACGGAGTTTTGAGCTTTAAGGTGCATCTCTATTACCCAAGGCGGTACGAAGGCACGACGCCGCATGACGGTCCGTGCTGCGCACAAAGCGCGCAC
This sequence comes from Pseudomonadota bacterium, assembly GCA_038526325.1. Lineage (GTDB taxonomy): Bacteria > Pseudomonadota > Alphaproteobacteria > Rhodobacterales > Rhodobacteraceae > Yoonia. The sequence continues at coordinate 650 of JBCBGX010000298.1, forward strand.
CAAAAACAGCGCTGTCCGGACGCCTATTGTGGTTCAAAATGAGCGTTGACCAGACCGTCGAGCATACGGGTGCCCGCCACTAAAGAGGACGCGGCGCGTTGGCAGACGCGCCGCGAAATGGCTTAGTTGGTTTCGTGGTTCCAAGCCTCTTTGTCGATGTTCAGATCAGGGAATTTCTCAGGATCGAACACAGGCCGCGCCACTCCATCTGCCACCTGTGCATCGAAGTCCTGCAACACACGCTTTAGGATCGGGAAAAGCATCATCAACGCAAGAAGGTTGACGACAGCCAAGACGCCCATCATCGGATCTGAGAAGAAGAAGACCGACGTTGCACCCGGCGCCACGGCCCCAAGAAACACAATCGCCATGAGCGCCAATTTAAAGATCAAGATCGCTGACTTCTGCTCGGTCATGAACGAAATGGCATTTTCACCCAGATAGTAATTGTAGATGATCGAACTGAACGCAAACAGCAGGACCGCGATGGTCAGGAAGTAGCTTGTCCAAGCGCCAAGGCTGTCAGCGAGGCTGTCTTGTGTCAGAACCACACCATCTACGTCCGCCCCAGGCTGGTACACGTCGCTGACCAAAATCATCAATGCGGTGCATGTGCAAATGATGATCGTGTCGATGAAGACAGAGAAGGATTGCGTTATGCCTTGGCTGACTGGATGACGCACATCCGCTGCCGCAGCGACATTCGGGGCTGAGCCCAGACCCGCCTCGTTGGAAAATAACCCGCGACGCAAACCTTGAGCAATAGCCGCCCCCATTCCGCCAGCGACGGCCTCTTGGAAACCCAAAGCGTTGGCTACGATTGTCCACAGCGCCGCCGGCACCTCAAGGATGTTGATCAGGATTACAAGCAGTGCCATTGCAATGTAAGCCAAGGCCATCACCGGCACGATGATGTCAGATGCTTTTGCGATACGGTGCAAGCCGCCAAAAACGATGTACCCTGTCCCTGCAGTAAGAATGGCGCCCGTTATGAAACGGTTCAGGCCAAAGGCATTTTCGGCTGCCCCGGCCACTGTATTCCCCTGAAAGGCCGGGAACCCGATTCCGAAGGCAGCAATAAGACAAATTGCATATGCCATCGCCAACCATTTGTATTGGGCGCCCAGGCCGAACATGATCATCCGAGCAGGGCCACCTCGAAATGAGCCGTCTTCTTGGCGGCGCTTGTAGACCTGCGCCAAAGTGCATTCGACCAGACTGGTGGCCATGCCA
>JBCBGX010000299.1:0-1880 GCA_038526325.1 Pseudomonadota bacterium
GTGGCCGAAGCGACGGGTGCCAACATCTTTTTTATCAAAGACGGTGAAGTGCATACCCCCAAAGCTGACGCATTCCTAAACGGGATCACCCGCCAAACTGTGATCGGCATGCTGAAAGACAAGGGTCTGACCGTGAACGAACGCGTCATCATGCCGGAAGAACTGGAAGGGTTTGAGCAATGCTGGCTGACAGGCACCGCTGCCGAGGTGACGCCTGTGGGCCAAATCGGCGACTATAACTTTGAGGTCGGTGCAATCACACGAGAGATTGCCGAAGACTACGAAAAACTGGTGCGGGCCTAAGGCCCGAAACACGTGGCAAAAGAAAGGGGCGCTTTGGCGCCCCTTTTTCCGTTCTAGGGTTGAACCCCACGCGCGAACTGCACATAGAACCTCGCACGCTGATCCGACGCCCTTTTCTGGCGCCGTCGTTGCAAGGCAAGCGTCGCCTGATGCGGGTGCTTGATCCGTTCAATCGCCGCCGCGCGTTTCATCATTGCGGTTGAAACAGTCTTTGGTCGGTCGAGTACATGCTTTGTCATCTCATCCTCCAATCTGAAACCACATTATAGCACAGCTTTCAAAGATTCGCGCGCCTGTCCCTTTTGTCCGTTCAGATACGGCATTCCATAGGCAATGACGCGCAGAGTAAAAGTTTTCCTAAAATTGTATCCATTCACGAAACAATAATTGACGAAATATGTTCACCACAGACAAAGTTCGGACGGCTTTCAGTGGCAGAAGAGTTAAGTTAAAACATTAAAAAAGTGCTATGGTCTCTCCCGACAACGCCGCCACACCGCCGATAGCTTCCAAACCAAAGCTCACCGAAAGCGAGATGCTCTTGCGCCGCGTGCTCAAGTCGTCACCACAGGACCTGTGGTTGGACACGCTGCGCCGCACGATGGGGCCACGGCATGACAATTTAGTCTACTGGATGCTTGGCCAAACAGAATGTGACTTTTCAATCGCGGTCCATGCGTTCTACCGCAGCGATCCTGCAAAACACCTGGATGATCCCAAACCCCTGCCGCAGCGCCCCAGCGTGTCAGACTTGTTCGCGCTGGTGCTTTTAAACTGGGACACGGGGTCTTACCGCACGCATCACGTGCAGGTCGACCCCATTGATGCAGACCCGAGAACCATCGCCCGCATCAGGCAAAAGATCATGGCCCATCCGCAAGGATCACTGCCATTCAAAGTGCCCCAGCGCTTTCTGGAACCCACAGGCGGCGCGCCCCTCAAATTGCCGCCACATTTGATGCCCAATGACGCACCGCATCTGTGGGCCATCTTTTCAGAGCTTGGTCTAAACGTCGATCCTGCCCCGCCGGGGTTTGCCCGCAGGATCAGGCGTGCGAAAGCGATCTTGGGCAGGTTTGGTGCAGGCAAACGCCGGGCCTAATTGCCCATATTCCCCGTCGCCTTGCGCTGTTGCGCACGTTGCAAGCCAAGCATGCGTTCACGCCAAATGATCAAAACACCAGCGGCAATGACAATCCCTGCGCCTACCAACATCGTGCCCGTGGGTACCTCATCAAAGATGAAATAGCCGATCACCAGTGCAAGGATCATCGATGTATAATCAAACGGTGCCACCAAAGAGGCATCCGCATAGCGATAGCTGGAGGTCAGCAAGATCTGCCCGACCCCACCCAAACACCCGGCCATGATCAGCATCAATGCCACCTGCCACGTCGGCATCACCCAGCCCCAGGGCAGCGTCAGCAGCGCCATCAGGGAAGAGGTGATCGTGAACCAGAAAACGATGGCCGCGGTTGTTTCCGTCGCAACCAGTTTGCGGACGAAGACCTGCGCGAGGGCCGCAAGGACTGCACCCATCAGAACGACAACAGCGCCCAGCGTTTCTGACGTATTGA
>JBCBGX010000300.1:0-1741 GCA_038526325.1 Pseudomonadota bacterium
CAGCGTCCCATTGTCGGATGCATAATCATTGGAATGTAGCACGAACCCCCGTTGCTGATCCACAGGGCCGCCATAATGCACCCGCACATCACGCGCGCTGACTGAGACAGGGATCTCCAACGGGGGTTCGTGCTACATTCCAATGATTATGCATCCGACAATGGGACGCTGGATGTCGATGATGACTACCGCATGACCGCGACCTTGCAGGTGTTGGAAGACCTTGCCCGCGGCGAAGGGCCTGACGTGTCGATGATGGCGCTGGGTTATGCCGGTTGGGGGCCGGGCCAGTTGGAATATGAGATTGGCCAGAACGGCTGGCTGACCTGTGCGCCAACGGATGAGATCCTGTTTGGGCCAGACAATGACGGCAAATGGGCGGCGGCGTTGAAACTGCTGGGGGTGGATCCTTTGCTGCTGTCGGCGACGGCAGGGCGGGCTTGATGAGGGAGTGTGCTGTTGGCGGTTAGGAGCCCAACCTATATCTTTTGGAGCCAATCGGAGCGTGCATTTCGACCGTATGATGATCTTGGAAATTGAAGATTATTTCGCAAAAGGCTGCGGACGATGTGAACGTTTCGACACCAAAGACTGTTCCGCGATGGTCTGGGAAAGCGGACTGACGAAGCTGCGCGACATTTGCATATCAGCTGATCTGAAGGAGACCGTGAAATGGGGTCATCCATGTTACATGCACGCAGACCGCAACATCGCCATCATCGGTGCGTTTCGGGACAATTTTCGGCTTAGTTTCTTCAATGCTGCTCTGATGAAAGACAAGGAGCGCATCCTAGAAAAGCAGGGCAAGCACACCCAACACCCTGATATGATCCGCTTTACATCAAATAGCGAACCTTCGGAGAAGAAAGACGTGATCCTCGCATATCTGGTTGAGGCAAAGGGCTATGCCGAAGCTGGAAAGAAGCCCCCGAAAGACGATAGCCCACGCGATCTACCCGTCGAGCTTGTTGAAGCCCTCGATGCCGACCCGGAGTTGGCAGAGGCATTCCATGCCCTCACCCGAGGTCGACAAAGGAGTTACGCAATTAATCTCAGTGGCGCGAAGAAATCAGAGACAAGGGTGAACCGGATAGAAAAGTTCCGATGCAAGATAATCGCAGGAAAAGGTGCGAATGAGCGGTAATGCTTGCATTGCGCTTATGGCAACAATGTCCCCATTTTTGACGATCATAACTTAAGCGCTGAACGCTAAGCCGTTGCCGTGATCGCCCACATCGTTCGCTGGGTTATCAAAATACACTGGCTAAATTGCCCTAACCCTCTGCCCCAATCAACGTTGCCAAAATATCCATCGCGTTCTCGCTCGACCAATCGGCGTCGCCTTGCATGCGTGCGATTTCATTGCCTTCGGGGTCAAGGATTACTGTGACCGGTAAACCCAGCACGCCCATCCCGCGGGCCAATGCTTGCCGGGGGTCGGTGTGCAGTGGCAGGTTGTCCACGTCGATTTCAGCGAGAAAGCGTTGCATGCCGGGCAGGGGGTTGCGGCCGGTGGCAATTGTCACGACCTCCATTTGATCGCCGCCCATCTGTTCCTGCAGTGCCGACAGATGCGGCATTTCGTGCCGGCATGGCGCGCACCATGTCGCCCAGAAGTTCAGGACGATGTGTTTGCCTTGGTAATCCGCCAGCGTCATGTCTTGCCCGTCTTCGCTGACAAAGGTCACGTCAGAGCTGGCCATGGGTGCGCTGTGGAAGATCAGCTTGCGCATATCGCCTT
>JBCBGX010000301.1:0-1721 GCA_038526325.1 Pseudomonadota bacterium
ACGCACAACACGCTTCTGGGTCTGGGGGACATCTATCTGGAGGTCATTGCACCTGCTCCCGAAGCAGCCCCATTTGATGGACCGCGCTGGTTTGGGCTGGACAGCTTTACGGGGGCGCCACGGCTGGCCAACTGGATTTGTCAAACAGATCATTTTGATGCCGTGGCGGGACCGCCGGTGTCGCTGAAAAGGGGCAATCTCGCGTGGCAGTTGACGGTCCCAAAGGATGGCAGCCTTCCGTTTGACGGGGCGTATCCAACTCTGATCAGGTGGCACGCTGGTGTGACACATCCGACGCAGTCTTTGCCGGACTCAAGATGCCGACTGATCACATTCACAATCACCCATCCAGAGGCGGACCGGATTCGCTCCATGATTGATCTCCCCGATCCGCGCGTTCGTTTGGTTCCGGGTACAACTGGCTTTGCCGCGCATTTTGACACGCCGCACGGCCCCCGCACGCTTCAATGATCCGCCCGGCGATATCTGAAGATTCCCGTCAGATTGCGCAAATCTGGAATACTATCATTCGTGACACCACGATTACCTTCACCCCAACACAGAAGAATATCAGCGAGGTCGCCGAGCTGATCGCGCGCAATGCACTGGTTTGGGAGGAGGCAGGCGATGTGTTAGGGTTTGCTCGGTTTTTTCCGTTTAGGGCCGGTGACGGCTATAAATTCACAGTCGAGCATACAATCATGCTGGCACCGCAAGCGAGGGGCCGGGGTGGGGGCCGTGCGTTGCTGACTGCACTTTGTGACCAGGCGCGGGCGCAAGGGGGTCGCAATTTAATCGCCGGGTGCAGCGCGGAAAGTCCCGAAGCAATCGCTTTTCACAATGCCTGCGGCTTCGAAACAGTTGCAACCTTGTCCGAAGTGGGGTTCAAATTTGGACGTTGGATCGATTTGGTATTGATGCAAAAACGCCTTTAGGAACCCAAGAATGTCAATCTGGACCCGCATTGCCGATGCTTTGGCTGCTCTGGCGGCGGGTGAGGGGTTATCGGCTGTCTTTGAGAAACTGCGCGAACCTCCTGATCGAACGGTTGCTTTTACCATTGCCGTTATCGCGCTGGGCGCAAAGATGGCAAAGGCCGATGGGCGCGTCACCAAAGATGAAGTGGTCGCATTCCGCGAGGTTTTCCTGATCCCGCCCGAGGAAGAGGCGAATGCGGCCCGTGTCTTTAACCTCGCGCGGCAGGACGTGGCGGGTTTTGACATTTATGCCCGCCGTATCAAAGCGATGTACGCAGATGATGACGCGCCGCTTTGCGATCTGATGGAGGGGCTGTTCCACATTGCGATGGCCGATGGCGTGTATCACCTGAACGAGGATGCGTTCCTGCGTGAGGTGGCGGAAATCTTTGGATTTGACGACCGGCGCTTCAAATCAATCCGCGCGCAATTCGTGGCTGAGGCCGAGCGGGACCCATACGATGTTCTGGGCCTTGATCCAGGCGCCAGCTTGGATGAGGCGCGCACGGCCTGGCGTAAACTCGTCCGAGAAACGCATCCTGATCAGATGATGGCCCGGGGTATCCCTGAAGAAGCGGTCAAGCTTGCGGAACGGCGCATGGTTGCGATCAACCGCGCTTGGGAAGATTTCCAAAGGTTCGCCGCGTGAGGATCGCGACCTATAATGTCGAATGGTTCAACACGCTTTTCGACGATGCGGGGCAACTGATTAATGATGGTTCGTGGTCGTCGCGCTGGGATGTG
>JBCBGX010000302.1:0-1664 GCA_038526325.1 Pseudomonadota bacterium
GTGGCGTCAGCCTGTTCAATCGCTTGCGGCGAGAACTTCAGTCTCCGGCGTCAGCCCTGCAATCTCCAGGATCAGCTTGCGCCGCACCGACTGGCCAAAAGTATCCCGGCTTTCCGCCGTCACCATAAAAGCCCCAGGCCCGCCGATGATGCGGTTGGAGTATTCCTCTTCCAGGTTCGATCCCGCACGGCGCCCATCTTCAGGCCGCAGGATCGGTAACGCGTTGATTGTGATCCCGGCGGCCAACACCTCGTCCCGTGCGGTGCTGATGGCCGGTCCAGACGAATTGCCGATACTGTCGCCCGAAAAGTCAATCACTGCGCGCGGGGCGAAGATGTCATTGGTCTGGATCAGCTCCTTGCCTTTCAACAACGCCCCCCCAATTGCATTCCGTCCGCTCGCGCGGCGGGGTGGGCCGATCAGGGCGTCGGCAAAGGCGGCAGCGGTTTCTTCACTGTCGATAATCATCCAATCGACAACGACGGCAGTGTTTGTGGCCCATTCCACATAGGTCACGGCAACATTCCCATAGATGGAATTCCGGATCGCCGAGATCACCAAGGGGTCCGTCATGGCTTGGGCGTAGCCTTGACGCTGAAATTGCAACTCATCTTGATCGATAGAGCCGGACGCATCGGCCAACAGAACCAATTCCAAACCAGCTTCGCGCTGGGTTTGTGCCGCCAGGGCGGCAGGAATCAGACAGAAGAGCAGAAGCAAAAGGCGCATGCGGGAAGAGTAGCTGACTAACGCCAAAAGCCAAGCGAAGATGCCTGACGGTTTTGTGAGGGACAAAGACTGATGCGTGCCCTGGTGGCATGTGGGGCGATTAGCGAAGGACGGCAATGCGGACAAAACCGCCGTTCATGGACACTGTGTGCGAACGGCCGCAATGAGAGTTTGACCATTTTGCTCTCAAAGCCTTAGCTTGCTGTTGCGCAACTGAAGGAATGCGATGATGGCGATGGAAACTTATTTGATCTATCTGGCAGCGGTCGCGGTTTTCTTCGCAACACCGCCGGACACCAGTCAGCTTCTCATCATTTCGAACAGCGTCAGATATGGGCTGAAGCGGAGCGCCTACACCATTGCCGGAGACCTGACCGCCAACAGCTTGCAAATGACCGGTGCGGCTTTCGGTCTTGCTGCAATCATCGCGACATCCGCGAGCGCTTTCATTTGGATCAAATGGCTCGGCGTGGCCTATTTGGTGTGGATTGGCGTTCAACTTATTCTCTCGAAAGATCAAACAGATGAGGTCGCAGCCGCTGAGTCTGGCCAATCGTTTCGGTTGTTTCGTCAGGGCTTTGTGACGTCGATGGCAAACCCTTTTGCTGTCGTTTTTTTCGGAGCGCTCTTTCCTCAGTTCATCGAACCGACGTTGCCTGTGCTGCCCCAGCTTCTGATCTTAGGTGTCACTTACCTTGTCGTAGACGGAGCAATTTTGCTGGTCTGGGGATGGCTTGGCGTCCGAGCGGCAACGGCACTAAGGCGTTTTTCCTTTGGCTTGGTGAATAAGAGTTGCGGCACGCTTATGATCGGCGCAGCGGCGTTGCTGGCAAGCAAAGACTTTCAGCCTCAGCGCTAGTAACTGGAACGCAGAGCTGACATTCGTGTGTTGTGCAGCATCCGTTAAAGTGGGCTCAAAACCGCCGTCTACTTGA
>JBCBGX010000303.1:0-1598 GCA_038526325.1 Pseudomonadota bacterium
GGTTACCACCACACCGTTGAAGTCATGATCCAATTGCTTTAATGCCGCCTGCGCATCCGAAAAACACGTGGCCTCGATATTCGGATGCCAGGGATGGATGGCGTCACCCTGTTGGAGGAGGCCAAAAAACTGGATCCTGACCTTCCTGTCATTATGGTCACAGGGCACGGCGATGTCGATCTGGCCGTCAACTGTGTAAAGCGTGGCGCCTATGATTTCATCGAGAAGCCTTGGCAACCAGAACGACTGATTGCCTGCGTAAGGCGTGCTGCAAAGCAAAGGCGGCTCACGCTCGAAAACCGGGCCTTGCGGGCCGAGATCTTTTCGGGTGCAGCGCTCCGTGACCAGTTGCATGGTCGCAGCGCTGTGATGGACAGGTTGCGCAAGACCGTCAGCGCCATTGCTGCCACGGATGTTGATCTGCTGATAACCGGCGACACAGGCACAGGCAAAGAACTTGCCGCGCGCTTGCTACATCAGGAAAGCGCCCGAGCGGGTGGGCCTTTTGTTCACATCAATTGTGCCGCATTGCCAGAGGCACTGATCGAAAGTGAGCTTTTTGGTCATGAAGCAGGTGCCTTTCCGGGGGCCATGCGTGCGCGTTTTGGCAAGTTGGAACATGCGCGTGGTGGCATCCTGTGCCTAGATGAAATCGATCTGATGCCGATGTCTTTGCAAGCCAAGCTGCTTGACGTCCTGCACAACCGGACCCTTACGCGGTTGGGGTCCAACGATCCGGTTGCCCTCGATATGCGTGTTGTAGCGCTTGCCAAAACCGACCTTGATACCGCAGTAGCACGGGGCACCTTCCGGGCAGACCTGTTATACCGGTTAAATGTGGCCTCCGTACAGATGCCAGCCCTAAAAGCGCGGCGAGAGGACATTCCAGGTCTCTTTACCGTCTTGGTGGCTGAAAGTGCGAAACGGTCTGGACGATCCATACCCAAGGTGTCAGCACAAACTCTAAACGCGCTATCCGCCCGCGACTGGCCTGGCAATGTTCGCGAATTGCGCAACGCGGCTGAACGCCTTGTTCTGGGGCTTGGAGATAGGGAGATCCCCGCCGAGGACTACATTGGGACGCTTACAGAGCGTATCAACGCCTTTGAGAAATCGCAGATCGCTGCGGCGATTGCAGCCCATGACGGACGACTGAAACAAACCTACGAATCGCTCGGTCTGTCGCGCAAAACGCTTTACGATAAGATGCAAAAGCATGGTCTAAGCCGCAGCGATTTTTCCAGTGAATGATCAATGGGTGGAAAGTCACCCATCCAATCCCTCAAAGTCACGATCTTCACCCAAAAATGCCCAAGCATGTACAATTCCATCAGAAATTTAGCGCTAACATACTTCAACGCGCATCGTTCCTGCTTGAAACCCGTCGCCATTGTTTGAAAAAGCGAGCACACGAAAATCAATGCAGGGCCGCAGGCCTTGCGTCTTTGGGGAGGACACCATGAAGATCATTTCTATCGCTGCTTTCGTCGCAGCGACAATCGCTGCACCTGTTTTTGCTCAAGACCGTAGCGACTGGCCTGAGAGTTTTACGGTTGGTACTGCGTCTCAGGGTGGGACGTATTTTGCGTATGGGTCTG
>JBCBGX010000304.1:0-1160 GCA_038526325.1 Pseudomonadota bacterium
GTTTGGTCTCTCGCGCAAAGTCATGCAGATGTTTGACCAGCGATCCCATGATTTCGCGCATGCGGGGGTCCGTGTCTTCGGACAAATATCCCATGAACACGTCGGTGATGTTGTCTTTGGTGACGTTGCGCATGAACGCTCTCCTTAAATCAGGGCCAAGCTCAGGATCGGGAACTCAATCAGAATGAACAGCACAATCAACATCACAAACGCAAAGGGCAAAGCGCCCATGAACACGTCTTTGAGAGAGATACGATCATCATCAATCGTTGATTTGATCACAAAACAGGATATTCCCAGCGGTGGGGTTAACAGGCCAATTTCAGCGCCAACAACAGTGATGATCCCGAAGCAGATCAACGACATGTCCAGGGCTTCGGCAAGCGGCAGGAACAGCGGCACGACGATCAGGATGATCGAGGCGGTGTCCAGAAGCGTGCCCAAAAACAGCATAAGCAAGACATAAAGGATCATGATCGCCCAGAATGTCGCCTCACTGCCGACCAAGAGATCCTCCAACTGATTGGGCAGACCCGCGAGGCCAAGCATCCGGCTGTAGATTGATGCGGCCGTGATCAGAAACAGGATCGCCGCGGTGATGTGGCCGGTTTCAAGTAGGGCATCCCAAAACGCCTTCGGCGTCATCGTCTTGCGCAACAGAGCGACGATTAACGCGACCATTGCACCCGCCGCACCGGCCTCCACTGCTGTCAGCCAGCCGGTGTAGATCCCGCCCAGAACGATAGTGATGATCAGGAGCGTGGGCAGCGTTTTTGACGCAACTTCGCGGCCCGACATCCATTCGCTGTCTTCGACAACACGCCCGCCAACAAAGCCAGGTGTGAAACGGCCCATGAACCAGATTGCAGCCACATAGGTGATGGCCAGTAAGATACCGGGGATCACGCCTGCCAAGAACATATCGCCCACAGACTGTTCCGCGACAAAGGAATAGATGATGAGCATTGCCGATGGCGGGATAATCATACCAAGAACGGATGACCCCGCGACAACCCCCACCGCGAAGCGAGGGTTGTACTGCTGTGCGATCATTTGTGGGACAGACACCTTGGTAAAGACCGACGCTGACGCAATAGAGGATCCTGTGACAGCCGCAAAGACAGCGTTGGCCCCCACGGTTCCCATACCGATCCCGCCTT
>JBCBGX010000305.1:0-1155 GCA_038526325.1 Pseudomonadota bacterium
CGAGCTTTTTCGGCGCTTTGGATACAAGGGGGTCGGCATCGACAAAATCATGAACGATGCCGGTCTCACACGAGGCGGGTTCTACGCGCATTTCAAATCGAAGGCGCATTTGTTCCAGAAGGTGATTGGGGAAGAATTGAACTTCACCAAACAGGTCCGAAAGCTCCGCGATGGCCCGGTGGGCGGCGTACAAAACCGCGCCCTTTTCGCAATTCGACATTACCTTGGGCCAAAGACTCGCGACCATATCGGCGGCGCATGTACCATGGCGTCATCTGCAATCGATGTCGCTGGGTCAGACACGCAGACACGTGCCGCCTTTGAGGCGCGGGTCAAAGACCTGTTGGGCGAAATAACAGACCTGTTTGATGAGGATGGCGTCACGCTAAACGCGCCTCAGGCCCAAGCCATCCTGGCCATGAGCGTGGGGGGACTCGTCTTGGCGCGGGCATGCAATGAACCCACCGCGACAGAGATCTTGGATGCAAGCTACAATGCGATCGAAAAAATGGTCTGACGGCACAAGGCCTTCTATTAAAGAGCCGCCGCAACCACCTTATGATCGTAGGTCGTTACCTCAATCCGATTGTCGTCGGGATCACAGAAATAGATCGACCAGGACAAATCGTGGTCCACAACATCTGCCCGAGACACAGAATGACCATTCGCGTCGGTCAGCTGGAGATCGGCAAGGTCGTCTAGGAATGCCAGAAACCCAGCGCCAGATACGCGATATGCGATTGTTGCATCGCGGGCTGAGGGACGACAGGCCCGCGCAAACAGTGACAACACAGGGGTCCCTTCAGGCGTGGACAGGATCAGCGGCCCCATCGGATCATCGGCCCAGGTCGCCAAACCGGCGTGGCGCTGCAGTCCGAGGACGCGGTCATACCATGCCGCGGCCGCGTCCCTGTCCGCCACTTCAATATGAACGTGATCAATACCAGCAATATGTAGACTCATCGATCATCTCCCGGGTCGCCCCCTCTTCCCCGCCAATAACCCGGATCGGAGTTATCCGTTGTTGTACAACAACCTATGGCTCCACAACGCCATCGTCCATCACCTAGTCTGGATGCCTGACAACGTTACGCGCTGAAATTGGTGGGGCTTTGAAAAGACTGATGTCAGAACGAGACTCTGTCGCCGCCTTTC
>JBCBGX010000306.1:0-1116 GCA_038526325.1 Pseudomonadota bacterium
ATAAACCAACTGATTGCCCAAGGCTGGCAGGATCCGACGGATCGCCTGTGGCAAGATCACATAGCGCATTGTGTCACGATACGTCAGCGATATGGATTGCGCTGCCTCATACTGGCCCTTGTCGATGGATTGGATGCCTGCGCGAAAAATCTCGGCTTGAAAGGCGCTGTCAGAAAGGGCAAGCGCCAGGACACCGGCCCAAAACACGCTTAGCGTGATGCCAGTTAGCGTTGGCAGCCCGTAATACACCCACAAAATCAGGACGAGAATGGGAACGGCGCGCACGATCTCTACATACCCTCGATTGAAGGCCCGCCAGCCGCGTTTTTCCGACAGCCCCGGCAGGGCGACCAAAAGGCCAACGAAGATCGAAAAGGTGATAGCGGTGACCGACAGCAGGATCGTGTAGTACGCGCCTCCAATCAGGAATTTCAAGTTATTCATGCCGCTGGTGGTCGTGGGGTCCACCACATACCAGCCCCAATTGCCGGAACAGCCAGTCAGAAGCAGGAATACAGGGGCAAAGATGGCCAAACGTCTCATGTCATCGCCCCTAGTGGTTGAGAATCTGTTTAAGGAAGGTCGCGAACCTCTTGGATTTGGGCGCGTTAAAGACATCATCGGGCGCTCCAACCTCCACAATTTCGCCCCTGTCCATGAACACCATTCTGTCAGCGACCTTGCGGGCAAAGCCCATTTCATGCGTGACAACAATCATCGTCATGCCGGTCGCAGCAAGCTCGGCCATGACATCCAGCACTTCGGCAATCATTTCGGGATCAAGGGCCGATGTGGGTTCGTCGAACAACAGTATTCGAGGCTCCATGCAAAGCGACCGGGCAATAGCAACGCGCTGTTGTTGTCCGCCCGATAAGGCACGGGGGTATTTGCCTGCCTGATCGGGAATTTGGACGCGGTCAAGATACGTCATCGCACGGGCCTTCGCGTCCGCCTCGGACAAACTCAGCACGCGGCGGGGCCCAAGCATCAGGTTTTCCAGCACAGTCAGATGCGGAAACAGATTAAATTGCTGAAAGACCATGCCGACGGTACCACGGATTTTTTCAAGGCTGTCAGGATGATCGGTCAGCGTGACACCATCTACGATGATGTCCC
>JBCBGX010000307.1:0-982 GCA_038526325.1 Pseudomonadota bacterium
ACAGCGAAAACCCGAAAGGCGGCGTCAGGAATGATGTTTGCAGGTTCAGTGCCACAAGGACGCCGAACCAAAGCATGAGGTCTGTGCCGGAAAGCCCATTGCCAAAGTCCAGCGTCGCGACCAGCGGGCCGAAGATTGGCATCAGGATCAGTGTTATCTCTAGCCAGTCCAGCACAAAGCCCAGCAAGAAAATCATGCCCATCACCACAAAGATGACAGTCCAGGGGTCGGTGCCAAAGAGGCCGATCAATTCGAGGATCGCGTCTTCTCCGCCGACTTTGCGAAAGACCACCGAAAAGCATGTCGCCCCGATAAGGACGAGGAAGATCATAGAGGTCCCAGAAACGGTTTCCTCTGCCGCCTCCATCACCAATTTCCCACTGAAGCGGCCGTAGATCAGTGCGATCAGCAGCGCGCCAAAAGCGCCAACGCCCGCAGCCTCGGTCGGGGTGGCGAGACCGGCGATGATCGAACCGAGCACACAGATGATCAGCAAAATCAGCGGGCCCAAATGCCAGAGGGTTTGACCGATTGGCGCGCGATCTATGGCGACCTCATTTGTCATGCCCCAAGTGCGGATCACCGCATAGACTGCGATAAGGCCCACCAAAAGCAAACCGGGAAGGATGGCGCCCGCAAACATATCGCCCACCGGCACTTTCAGTTGGTCCCCAAGGACGATCAGCATGATCGAGGGCGGAACAAGAATTGCCAACGTGCCTGACGATGTGATCAAACCCGCGGAAAGGCCATCGCTGATCCCCGCTTCTTTCAGACGCGGATAAGCCAGAAGGCCCAGCAACACCACCGAAGCGGCCACAACACCCGAGGAGGCGGCCAGCAGCACGCCGATGACGACAACAGACAGGCACATGCTGGCCGGTGTCCCACCGAGTGCGCGCTGCGCGGCCTTCAACGAGATCTCTGCGATCCCGATGTTCATCTTCATGGGCCACATCCTTGAAAAATCGGGGGTCGCAGA
>JBCBGX010000308.1:0-877 GCA_038526325.1 Pseudomonadota bacterium
GGCAGGGTCGATCATTCTATTCTCCCGCAACGGTTAGATGCGTCATCGAGCCGTAGGCCCCCGACAATTGGCAAGCCTTGCAACCGGCCATCACCGCGCGCTGATGACAGAGTAGGGTTGGCCAAACGTAGCGATATGGTTGGGTGCCGGGGCATCCTACTTTAAGCGTTCAATTGTCGCATCGCCGGACGTCATGGGGCCTGTGGCCCGGTCAAATCTTAGATGTGCCAACGCCTTTTTCCCCGCAATTGTGTACAGGGTTCCCGCAGGTTTATCTCCGACCGAAATCGCCTCTCCTGGGGTGGCGGTACCATCGATACTCACCAGGGCGAGACCCTTTTTTAGTTCTGTCTTGTGTTTCATCCGGGCCACGATTTCTTGCCCTACAAAACATCCCTTTTTGAAATCCACACCATTGAGTGTGTCAAAACCAGCCTCGAGCACATAAGTATCGGGAGTTAATTCAACCCCGGTTTCGGGGATCATAAGATCGACCCGAAGCGCGTCCCAGTTGGTGTCATCGCTGATGTCGGTTTCCCCGTAGGCGCGCCAACCAAGATCAGGGTGGCGGGGGTCGGCAAAGGCTGTGCTGGGTGCATTGCCGGTTCCGCGCGAGACCACGATATCGGTCTCCTCAATGCTCACGGCAGCGCGCAACCGGTACATCATCAGCCGCTGTGCAAGGGTCGGGGCATGGCTGGCGGCCACATCGATCAGTAGCCGGTCTGCTTCGCCAATCACAAAAAAATCCGCAATGAACTTGCCCTGCGGTGTCAATAGCGCTGCATAGATGATGCTTGCTGCCGCTTTATCGACATCATTTGTGATCAATCCTTGGAGGAACGAAACGCGGTCTTCACCAGCAATCGCCAGGACG
>JBCBGX010000309.1:0-731 GCA_038526325.1 Pseudomonadota bacterium
GCTGGCTTGTGATCCCCGAGCTCCATATCGATGACACCATGATCAAGTGGTCCATGATAAAGGCTGCTCTTGTTTCGCGAAACCCAGGTGAGGATTTCGGCGACAACATCAAACAGGTCATCTGGCACAAATTGGTCAATCTCGGTGTCTGCAAAGAGTGATCGGGCCAAGGGTATATTTCTGAAAACCGGAACACCCGCAGCTTCGGCTTGTCCACGTAGGAAGTGAGCGTAAAGATTGCGGCCTTTAGCAACCACGATAGGTAGCGGGTAGATGTCCAGGTCGTACTGGATTGCAACAACCAGGTGAGTAGGGTTGATCACAACGGCTGTCGCCTTTTTGGCACGCTCTCCACCGTCGCTCATCGCCAGTTCCTGCGCCAGTTGTTTGCGCTGGCCCTTGATGATCGGGTCGCCTTCGCTTTCTTTGAATTCGCGCTTCACCTCTTCCTTGGTCATCATGAGGCTCTTGGTGTGTTGCTTGCGCTGAAACATGAAATCGAGCACCGCGACGATGACAAAGGCAAGCGCGGACCAAATCAGAGTTTGCGCCACGACTTGGCCAGTGACATCGACGATGCAAAGCATCCCACAAGGAACCGAGTTGATGTAAGGTGCAAGCGCATCCCGAACAACGAAGAACAGAAGCACCGACAAAACGACAATCTTGATGATCAAGGGCCAGCGCAAACAACTGGCGCAGGAACTGGCGATGAGCGACGGTGGAGAGCG
>JBCBGX010000310.1:0-720 GCA_038526325.1 Pseudomonadota bacterium
ATTACGCGACGCTCGAACAATGCGAAGCCGAAGCCGCTGGCGCGCCCGCGACGCCGGCTTGGAAGGCGCTGTTGCGCCCGCGCACGCTGATCTACACCGGCGTTTGGGCGAGCATTGGTGCGGCCATGCTGTTTGCGCTGGGCACGCGCACGCACACCGATCTGACCGTCTCACCCGATCGCAACCCGCCCTATATGCTGATGAAAGACGGCGCGGTGCGCAACAGCGCCTTCCAAGCCGGCGTCGCGGGCGCGCCAGCGGCTTCGGCTTCGCATTGTTCGAGCGTCGCGTAATCGATCAGGCCGCGGTCCCGGCCCACATCTTTCATCACGCGGTCGCAGGCGTCGATGCACAACCCGCAGGTGATGCAGCCAATCTGTTGGCCTTCGCGAATGTCGATACCCGTCGGGCAGACCGAGACGCATTCGTGGCAATCGACGCAATCGCCATAGCGATCGGGGTCTTTCTGCGACTTTTTCAGGCTGCCGCGTTCCTCGCCGCGCCAGTCCTTATAGGTGACGATCAGCGATTTCTCATCGAGCATTGCCGCCTGAATGCGCGGCCAGGGGCACATATAGATGCACACCTGTTCGCGCATAAATCCGCCCAGCCAGAAGGTCGTTCCGGTCAGCACCGTGACCGTCATATAGGCGACCGGATCGGCTTGCAGCGTGAAGAAATCGACAAACAGAGTGGGCGCGTCCGCGAAGTAGAGGATCC
>JBCBGX010000311.1:0-659 GCA_038526325.1 Pseudomonadota bacterium
TGCCGAGTTTAACCGCAAAGCAGGTGAAATTCTGCGCGAGCGGTTGGAAAAGGCCACCGTCATCATCGTATCCCACCAACCCGCCGTTCTTGAGCGTCTTGCCAAGACGGCAGCAGTGCTCAAAAATGGGCAGTTGCATATGTTTGACACCTTGGAAGAGGCGCGCTTGCTTTATGACTACCAAACCGACGGTTAAGAAATTCCGCATCCGCCGGAAGACGCCTGAGGAGCAAAAGCAGCCCGAGGCGGCTTCTGAAGCTGTGGAAGCAGCAAAAGAGCCCTCGCAGGCCGAACAGATCGCCGCCATCAGCAAAGAGGGGCTGACCGGGCGCCAATTGCGCATGGCAAGGCGTGTGGCGTTGAAAAACGGGTTTCAGGCATCCTCGGATTACGACGCGGTGCGCCAGCTGCGCGCGGCGGGGATTGATCCGTTCCAGCGCAGCTCGGTTCTGGAATTGGTGAAACCGGAAGGGGCAAAACTACCGGGGCGGCGGGGCCGCATCCAATTGCCTGATACGCGCGATGAACACGCGATTTCGCTGCCTTCAACCAATAACCGCGAGGCACTGAACCGCAATGCCGCCGAAATCCTACAAATTCAGCGCGATATCGCAGCACGGCGTAAGCGCAAGCTGGCCCTGCTCTTCACCCGCCTGTCG
>JBCBGX010000312.1:0-579 GCA_038526325.1 Pseudomonadota bacterium
CTCAGGCTCAGGCTCAGGCTCAGGCTCAGGCTCAGGCTCAGGCTCAGGCTCAGGCTCAGGCTCAGGCTCAGGCTCAGGCTCAGGCTCAGAAGAACCTGCATCGGCGAACACTGTGTTGGCAATGTTGCCCATCAAAATTTGGGTCACTTCCAGATCAAAATCCGGGTCGTCGCCTTCCAGTGTCAGCGTGAATTCTGTGTCCAGCGGATCATCTTCTGTCCCGGCCTGGAACAAACCACCGTTGATCACCAGCAGGTAATCCGTTGCCAGATCGATGGTCAGATCGGCACCATCTTCCACCAGAAGTTCGCCGCCATTCACGATGATCCCGCCGACGGTGGTGCTTTCATCCAGCACAACCGTTTCACCGGGGCCGATCACCACAATGTCGCCCTCACCCGGCACACCAGCATCGCCCCAAGTCGACGCATCCGACCAGCGGGCCATCCCATTGGTGATCACTGTCGTATCGGACGTTGAATCGTAGCGGTCGAGAACAAAGTCACCGGCTGCATAGACTTCGACCTTTACGCTGACCCAAGCCCAGGCGGCGTTGTTCCTGGCGGGCGGCACCTACGT
>JBCBGX010000313.1:0-561 GCA_038526325.1 Pseudomonadota bacterium
TCGAAATCATTGTGCCCGAGGGCTCGATGCTCAACCCGCGCTTCCCCGCCGCCGTGGTTGCGGGCAATGTCGAGACCAGCCAAGCGGTGACCGATACGCTGTTTGCGGCGCTTAGTCGGTTGGGCACCGCGCAGGGGACAATGAACAACCTCACCTTTGGCAACGCGCGGGTGCAATATTACGAGACGATCTGTTCGGGCGCGCCAGCGGGTCCGGATTTCGATGGAGCGAGCGCGGTGCACACGCATATGACCAACACCCGCATGACAGACCCCGAAGTGTTCGAAGCGCGCTTTCCCGTTGTGCTTGACGCCTTCACGATTGATCGCGGATCGGGCGGGCGCGGGCAGTTTAGCGCGGGCGATGGCGTGACGCGGCGCATCCGCTTTCTGGAAGACATGGAATGCTCGATCCTATCCGACCGGCGACGCGTGGCCGCGCCGGGCTTGCTCGGCGGCGAGCCGGGGCGGCTCGGGAACAACATCATCGCGCGCGTGACCGGAGCGGAGGAAGACTTGAGCGGTTCGGGCGAGGCGTCCGTCTCCGCAGGTGACAGCGTCG
>JBCBGX010000314.1:0-549 GCA_038526325.1 Pseudomonadota bacterium
TCTGATTGAAAAAAATCTACCGCGAAGAGCGGATCTGCCATTCTTGCCCAAACGCGCGCCATTGACAGAACCGTCTTTGGCGGGCCTTGTGGGTGCAAATACGTGAGGAGAATTGGACCATGATGAAAACCCGCGCTGCCGTCGCCGTCGAAGCCGGCAAGCCTCTTGAGATCATGGAGGTCAATCTGGATGGCCCCCGCAAAGGCGAAGTGCTGATCGAGATCAAGGCCACAGGCCTATGCCATACGGATGAGTTCACCCGGTCGGGCGACGATCCCGAAGGCATTTTCCCGGCCATTCTGGGCCACGAGGGGGCAGGTGTCGTTCTGGAAGTGGGCGAGGGGGTGACAACCCTTGAGGTCGGAGACCATGTCATCCCGCTTTACACGCCGGAATGTCGGGAATGCGAATATTGCCTGTCTGGCAAAACCAACCTGTGCCAGAAGATCCGGATCACGCAGGGGCAGGGCCTGCTGCCGGACGGCACCACGCGGTTTTCGATGCTGGATGGCACGCCGATCCATCATTACATGGGATGTTCAACCTTTG
>JBCBGX010000315.1:0-547 GCA_038526325.1 Pseudomonadota bacterium
TGCTGATCGTCCTTGGGGACCAACTGAAAGTGCCGGTGGGCGATATGTTTGCGGGCGCCATCCTTCCCGGTTTGCTTCTAGTTGGTCTCATCGCGGGATATGCCGTGATCCGCACCTGGGGCATGACACAGGAGGTCGCCATAGATCGCGCGCCGATCGGTCAAACTATCTGGCATTTGGGCCCGCTGATTCTGCTGATCATCTGTGTGCTCGGCTCGATCATCGCAGGTCTTGCCACTCCGACCGAGGCTGCAGGCGTTGGCGCCTTTGGTGCGTTGCTGATCGCCCTGATCTATGGCCGCTTTAGCGGAAAACTGTTGATGGAGGCGGCAGAAGAAACCGTTTCTGGGACCTCTATGATCTTCCTCGTCCTTATCGGGGCGACATGCTTTTCAGTGGTCTTTCGCAAAGTCGGCGGAGAAGACGCGATCCTCGAATTGATCGGCCTATTTGGCACCGACCCCTGGACTGTCATCTTTGTGGTGATGGGCATGATTTTCTTGCTGGGCTTTGTACTTGACTGGCTAGAGATAACAGTGATCCTGAT
>JBCBGX010000316.1:0-525 GCA_038526325.1 Pseudomonadota bacterium
CTTCACCGAGGGCATGTTGTCCCAAAGACGATCCTTCAATCCGCGCACCTCAAACGCCCCCGTATTCTGCGGCTGTACATACGGCAACTGTACGCGGTCTGTACGCCATCTGCATCACATCCGGAACACGCCGAAACGTGTCTCCTCGATCGGGGCGTTGCACGCCGCGGCCAGCGATAGTGCGAGCACCTCGCAGCTTTTGCGCGGGTCGATCACCCCGTCATCCCACAGCCGCGCGCTGGCATAAAGCGGGTCGGATTGTTCTTCAAAAATATCAATGGTGGGCTGCTTAAAGGCCGCCTCCTCGGCCTCGGACCATGCACCACCGCCGCGCTAAATCGCATCCCGTTTGACCGTGGCCAGCACACCGGCGGCCTGCTGCCCGCCCATCACGCTGATCCGAGATGTTGGCCAAGACCACAAGAAGTGCGGACTGTAAGCCCTTCCAGACATACCATAATTCCCCGCCCCGAAGGAGCCCCCCACAACCATGGTGATTGTGGCCAATAACGGTGTGCTGTTTTC
>JBCBGX010000317.1:0-510 GCA_038526325.1 Pseudomonadota bacterium
CTTCGGCAGGTGTGATCAGGCGTTGATTGCCCGTGACCTTATAGGCCTCGACCCACTGAAACTCTGCATCGACCTTTTGCACGCTAAACACACCGGCCTGTGTCAGCAGCGCGATCCACTGATCACCCGGATTATCCGCCTCGCACCGCCAGACATTCGTCATGACGCAACCTTTGTATTGGACGGTCAGCAGCGCTTCGCAGCCTTCGGGTGCGGCGAAACTTTGCTGGGCTACGGCAGGGGTGCCAGCGACCAAAGCAATCAGGATCATCCAAGGCTTCATCATTTCTCTACCTTCCGGGTCAGTTTGTGTGACCTATCTAAAATCATCTGTGTGACGACTGTACGTACAGGATATGTACAGCTTCTGTACGCAATCTTTACGGCCGTTTTCAGCGCTATTCGGCTGCAACCGTTGCCGCCTGCCCCAAGTATTCCAACATTGCCGTGGCCGCGTCACGCAGATGATTTTAGATAGGTCACACAAACTGACCCGGAAGGTAGAGAAAT